>NZ_JBSFVY010000008.1:0-347101 GCF_053592555.1 Streptomyces sp. NPDC002643 | reverse complement strand
CTAAAGGCTTGGGGCTGCGCCCCGCCTTTTTAGGGGCGCGGGGAACTGCGCGACCAGCCCCCACTGACCCGCACCCGCCAACACACCCACACCCCCCGAGCTATCAGGCGCCAGGGGGTCGAAGGGGCGCAGCCCCTGGTGACGATGGGGGTCCCCCGCTCGATCGAAGCCGAGAGTGGGGGAGGGTAGGGGCGGCGGGGGCGAGGAAACTACGACGGCCGACGCTGCGCCGGAATCGTAGGCAGCCGAAACCACACAGCCTTCCCCGCCCCGGTAGCCCGATGCCCGCAGGACGAACTCAACGCCCGAATCAACAACAACCCCCGCCCATGCTCCTGCCAGGGATCAGGCTACCCACCCCCCGGCATCCCCAGATCCCCCGGCGGCGCCGGATCAGGATCATGCACCTCCACGGTGCAACCCCCCGGAACCAACTCCACCACCAACTCGATCGGCCCCTCCCCGGCCGCATGCTCCACCGCGTTCGCCACCAACTCCGCCGTCAACAACTCGGCGGTGTCGCGATCGGCCCCATGCTCCAACTCGGTCAGCGCCGTACGCACCAACGCACGAGCCACAGGCACGGCCGCGGCGGTATGCGGCAACGTGATACGCCAGAAGGCGGGGGAGGGAGGTTCTAGCAAGGCGGCCGATCCGTTCATGGCGCAGGTCATGGGTCGTCCTGCTTTCAACGTGACGAATGGTACGGCGCCACCCCACGAACTCGATCGCCGGGCGCCGCACGGGACCGTCGGCCCCGTTGCCGGCGATGTACCCACCCCAACGCCCCGCCGCTCCCGACCGTGCCCACCGTTACGCCGTTGTAGAAGCCCCGTGACGGAGTCACGGCCCCCGTTACAACCGCCCTGTGCGCCCCCACTTCTATCGCGCTCTCATGACGACAGTCATATATCGGTGATAACTTCATGGGCAGGGAAGAAGCCGCAGTGCCCGCAGCGTCGTGGTAGCCCCGAGGAGGCCGCCCGTCATGAGTCCCTTCACCGGTTCCGCAACCCGCACCCCCGACTGGCGCCACCTGAGGTGCGCGATCAAGGACGGCGTGGCCACCGTCACCCTCGCCCGCCCCGAGAAGCTGAACGCCCTGACCTTCGGCGCCTACGCCGACCTGCGCGACCTCCTCGCCGAACTGTCCCGGGAGAGGTCCGTACGGGCCCTGGTGCTGGCCGGCGAGGGCCGGGGCTTCTGCTCGGGCGGCGACGTGGACGAGATCATCGGCGCCACCCTCGCCATGGACACCGCTCAACTCCTGGACTTCAACCGGATGACGGGCCAGGTCGTGCGGGCGATCAGGGAGTGCCCGTTCCCGGTGATCGCGGCGGTGCACGGCGTCGCGGCGGGCGCCGGAGCGGTGCTCGCCCTGGCGGCCGACTTCCGCGTGGCCGACCCCACGGCCCGCTTCTCGTTCCTCTTCACCCGCGTGGGCCTCTCCGGCGGCGACATGGGCGCCGCCTACCTCCTGCCCCGAGTGGTCGGACTGGGCCACGCCACCCGCCTGCTGATGCTCGGCGAACCGGTCCGCGCCCCCGAGGCGGAACGCATCGGCCTGATCAGCCATCTCACCGACGAGGGCAGCGCCGACGACTCCGCCCAATCCCTGGCCCGCCGCCTGGCAGAGGGCCCGACCCTGGCCCATGCCCAGACAAAGGCCCTCCTCACCGCCGAACTGGACATGCCCCTGGCAGCCGCAGTGGAACTGGACGCCACAACCCAGGCTCTCCTGATGACAGGAGAGGACTACAAGGAATTCCACGAGTCCTTCAAGGCAAAGCGCCCGCCGAAATGGCAAGGCCGATGAACCCGACGCTGCCCAAGATGTCGTCCTCATCGATGGCACCACCCTCGCCATCACAGCCGACGCCAAGGGCAGCAAACCCAGGGGCGCGGGGCGTTGTCGATGTGCGGCTCCGCCGCGGGGCGCGACCAGCCCCCACTAGCCCGCACCCGCCGACGAAACCGCCCCACCCCCAACGAATCGCCATAATCGGCGGCGGCCCCGGCGGCCTGTACGCCGCCGCCCTGCTGAAGCGACTCGCCCCCCACCGCGAGGTGACCCTCTGGGAACGCAACACCCCACAAGACACCTTCGGCTTCGGCGTAGTCCTCTCCGACGAAACCCTCGGCGGCATAGAACACGCCGACCCCCCGGTCTACGAGGCCCTCCGCAACGACTTCATCCGCTGGGACGACATCAAAATAGGGCACCGCAACACCCGCCACACCGCCGGAGGCCACGGCTTCGCCGCCCTAGGCCGTCGCCGTCTCCTCCAGATCCTCCACGACCGCTGCCGCACCCTGGGCGTGGAACTCCGCTTCCACACGGAAGCCCCCTACCCGGAATGGCTCTGCGAGACCTACGACCTGGTCATCGCGGCCGACGGCGTCCACAGCGCCACCCGCGAGGCCTACGCGGCGGTGTTCCGCCCCACGATCACCCCGCACCGCTGCCGCTACATCTGGCTGGCCGCCGACTTCCCCTTCGACGCGTTCCGCTTCGAGATAGCCGAAACAGAACACGGAGTCATGCAACTCCACGGCTACCCCTACTCCCCCCACTCCTCCACCGTCATCATCGAAATGCGCGAAGAAGTCTGGCGAAAAGCAGGATTCGACGAACTCGACACCCCCGAATCCATCGACCGCTGCGCCAAACTCTTCTCCGAAACCCTCGGCGGCCGCCCCCTCCACTCCAACAACTCCACCTGGACGACATTCCGCACGGTCGTCAACGAACGCTGGTCGCACGGCAATCTGGTGCTCCTCGGCGACGCCGCGCACACGGCCCACTTCTCCATCGGCTCCGGCACGAAACTCGCCGTCGAGGACGCCCTCGCCCTGGCCGCCTGCCTGGAGGAACAACCCACCCTGGAACGCGCCCTGTCCGCGTACGAGGAGGAACGCCGCCCGGTCGTCGCCTCGACCCAGCGGGCGGCGAGGGCCAGCCTGGAGTGGTTCGAGAACATCGGGCTCCATCTCTCCCAACCGCCCCGGCAGTTCGCGTTCAACCTCCTCACCCGCAGCCGCCGGGTCACCCACGACAATCTGCGGCTGCGCGACGCGCACTTCACCGACGCCGTGGAGCGCGAGTTCGGCTGCCCACCCGGCACACCGCCCATGTTCACCCCGTTCCGACTACGCGGTCTGAAGCTGCGCAACCGGGTCGTCGTCTCCCCGATGGACATGTACTCGGCGACCGACGGAGTCCCCGGCGACTTCCACCTCGTCCATCTGGGCGCACGGGCACTCGGCGGGGCCGGCCTGGTCATGACCGAGATGGTGTGCGTGAGCCCGGAAGGCCGGATCACCCCGGCCTGCGCGGGACTGTGGAACACCCGCCAGGCGGAGGCATGGCGCCGCACCGTACGGTTCGCGCACGACAACGCCCCCGCAACGGCCATCGGCATCCAACTGGGCCACTCCGGTCGCAAGGGCTCGACCAAGCGCATGGGGGAGGGCATCGACGACCCCCTGGACGAGGGCAACTGGCCCCTGGTGGCCGCCTCCCCCCTCCCGTACAAACCGAACAGCCAGATCCCCCGCGAACTCACCCGTGCCCAACTCACCGACATCCGCGAGCAGTTCACCTCGGCCGCCGTCCGTGCCGCCCGCAGCGGTTTCGATCTCCTCGAACTCCACTGCGCCCACGGCTACTTGCTCTCCGGCTTTCTCTCCCCCCTCACCAACCACCGCACCGACCGCTACGGCGGCACCCTGGACCACCGCCTCCGCTACCCCCTGGAAGTCTTCGACGCGATCCGTTCCGTATGGCCCGAGGAACGCCCCATGACAGTCCGTATCTCCGCCACGGACTGGGCGGACGGCGGCACGACCGCCGAGGAGGCCGTGGAGATCGCCCGCGCCTTCGCCGCGCACGGCGCCGACGCGATGGACGTCTCTACGGGCCAGGTGGTCTCCGACGAGAGCCCCGACTACGGCCGTTCGTACCAGACACCCTTCGCGGACCGCATCCGCCACGAGGCCGGCGTCCCGGTGATCGCCGTAGGCGCGATCTCCTCCTGGGACGACGTCAACTCCCTCATCCTGGCGGGCCGCACCGACCTCTGCGCTCTGGGCCGCCCCCACCTGTACGACCCGAACTGGACGCTTCACGCTGCGGCGGAGCAGGGGTACACGGGGCCGGGGGTGAGCTGGCCCGCCCCCTACCAGGCGGGGAGCCGCCGTCCCAACACAGGGCGCCTGGACGCCCCGAAACCCCGACTGACACTCCGTGGGGAGGGCTGCGGCGCCCAATAGCTCGGGTGGTGGGGGTGGTTTGGCGGGTGCGGCTGAGTGGGGGCTGATCGCGCAGTTCCCCGCGCCCCTTACGGGGCGCGTAGCTGCGGGCAATCGTGCCGCTGGGGCGGCGCCCATCCCAAAGAGAGCGGCACCCTGTAAGCGCCGGCAAGCGCACCCCACCTCCGCCCAGCCCCGGCACCGGGTGCCGCACGACAAACCCGCACGGCACCCTCGTACCCCAGCCCGCAGCTACACCAACCGCACCATCCCCGCCGTAAGCGTCGCCCCATCCGCAGGGTCGACCAGAATGAACGCCCCGGTCCGCCGAACCACCGCGTAGTCGTCCAGCGCCAGTGGCTCCGCCGTGCGCAGCACAACCCGGCCAAGGTCGTTCGTCGACAGCTCGGGCACGTCGCCCAGCGACTTCACGATCGCCTTCACCGTCCGAGTCGTATGCCGGACCAACACCCGGTCCCCGACCCGCAACGGCCGCTCGGCCAGATGGCAGACGTCGGCCCGCACTTCCTGCGTCAGCGTCGGCGCGTCCACCCCGACGGCAGTGATCATGTCGCCCCGCGACACATCCCGCTGATCCGCCAGCCGCACGGCGACCGACTGCGGCGCGAAGGCGACATCGGCCGCCCGCCCCAGCACATCGATCCCGACGATCTCGGAGGTCTCCCCGGACGGCTGGACCGTCACCCGGTCACCCACCCGCAGCGCCCCCGACACCAACTGCCCGGCGTAGTGACGCTCTTCCCCGTGCCGGATCACATACTGCACGGGGAAGCGGGCAGGGGCGTCCACGGCCTCCGCGCCCACCGGCACGGTCTCCAGGAACTCCAGCAGCGCGGGCCCGTCGTACCAGTCCATGTGCGCGGACCGTTCGACGACGTTGTCACCGACGAGCGCCGACACCGGAATCGGAGTGAAACCGGTCAGCCCCAGCTCGTCCGCCTGCCGGGCGAAGTCCTCGACGATCCGGAGGAACTCCTTCTCCTCGTACCCGACGAGGTCCATCTTGTTGACGGCCAGCACCACATGCGGGACCCGCAGCAGCCCGGCCACCGCCGCGTGCCGGAGCGTCTGCTCGACGACCCCGTTGCGCGCGTCGACGAGGACGATGGCCAACTCGGCGGTGGAGGCGCCGGTCACCATGTTCCGGGTGTACTGCACATGCCCGGGGGTGTCGGCCAGGATGAACCGGCGGCGCGGGGTGGCGAAGTAGCGGTACGCCACATCGATGGTGATGCCCTGTTCGCGTTCGGCCCGCAGGCCGTCCGTCAGCAGGGCGAGGTCGGGCGCGTTCTGCCCCCGCGAGGCCGAGGCCCGCTCCACCGCCTCCAACTGGTCCGCGAGGACCGACTTGGAGTCGTGCAGCAGCCGCCCCACCAGGGTGGACTTGCCGTCGTCCACCGACCCGGCGGTCGCGAACCGCAACGTGTCGATCGTGGTCATGCTCATCCCTAGAAATACCCCTCGCGTTTGCGGTCCTCCATCGCGGCCTCCGACAGCTTGTCGTCGGCGCGCGTGGCCCCCCGCTCGGTCAGCCGGGACGCGGCGATCTCGGTGATCACGGCGTCCAGCGTGGTCGCGTCCGAATCGACGGCGCCCGTGCAGGACATGTCGCCGACCGTCCGGTACCGCACCTGGCGCTTCTCGACACTCTCGCCGTCCTTCGGCCCGCCCCACTCACCGGCGGTCAGCCACATTCCGCCGCGCTTGAACACCTCGCGGTGGTGGGCGAAGTAGATCTCCGGCAGTTCGATGCCCTCGCGGGCGATGTACTGCCACACGTCCAGCTCGGTCCAGTTGGAGAGCGGGAACACGCGGACGTGCTCGCCGGGGGCGTGCCGGCCGTTGTACAGGTTCCACAGCTCGGGGCGCTGACGGCGCGGGTCCCACTGGGAGAACTCGTCCCGCAGGGAGAAGACCCGTTCCTTGGCGCGGGCCTTCTCCTCGTCCCGACGTCCGCCGCCGAAGACCGCGTCGAACTTCTCCGACTGGATCTTCTCGGTGAGCGGGAGGGTCTGGAGGGGGTTGCGGGTCCCGTCCGGACGCTCCTTCAGCACACCCCGGTCGATGTAGTCCTGTACCGACGCCACGTGCAGCCGCAGGCCGTGCTTGGCCACCGTGCGGTCGCGGTACTCGATGACCTCGGGGAAGTTGTGGCCGGTGTCCACGTGCAGCAGCGAGAAGGGGATCGCCGCCGGGGCGAACGCCTTCAGCGCCAGGTGCAGCATGACGATGGAGTCCTTGCCGCCGGAGAACAGGATCACCGGCCGCTCGAACTCACCCGCCACCTCACGGAAGATATGGACCGCCTCGGACTCCAGGGCGTCCAGATGGGACAGGGGGTGGACGGTCATACCAGGCCCCGCTCCGCCAGCAGCGCGTGCACGGACGCCGCCGACTCCTCGGGGGTCTGGTCCTGGGTGGGGAGCACCAGCGCGGGGTCGGCCGGCGGCTCGTACGGGTCGTCGACCCCGGTCAGGCCCTTGAGCTGCCCGGCGGCCTGACGGGCGTACAGGCCCTTGACGTCCCGCTCGCTGCACACCTCGACGGGGGTGGCGACATGGATCTCGAAGTACGGGGTGCCGCTCACGTCGTGGCGCTTGCGGACGGCGTCGCGGCTGTCGGCGTAGGGGGCGATGACGGGGACGACGGCGAGGACGCCGTTGCGGGCGAGGACCTCGGCGACCAGGCCGATGCGCTGGACGTTGGTGTTGCGGTCCTCACGGGAGAAGCCGAGGCCGGCGGAGAGGAAGCGGCGGATCTCGTCACCGTCGAGGACCTCCACCCGGTGCCCCTCGGAGCGCAGTCGCCCGGCGAGGACGCGGGCGATCGTCGTCTTGCCCGCACTGGGCAGACCGGTGAGCCAGATCGTGGCTCCCTGGCCCTTGGACGAGGTGGTCATCGTTGCGTTCCTTTCGCGGAGCCGACGCCGGCGGCGCTGCCGTGCTGTCGCTCGTGGAGGTCGGTGAACAGTGCTTCCCAGCGCGGATGGACGGCATCCGGGCCGTAGGAGGAGGCCGTGAGCACCGCGGCCACCCCCATGTCGGCGCGCAGCTTCTCGTCGGCCATCAGCTTGGCCATCGCGTCGGCGAGCGCGTCGGGGTCCTCGGGTGCGACCAACAGCCCGTCGACCCCGTGCGTCAGTACGTCCGCGGGGCCGGTCGGGCAGTCGAAGCTGACCACGGGCAGTGCGTGGCTCATCGCTTCGATCATCACCATCGGCAGACCCTCGAACCGTGAGCTGAGCACGTAGAAGGAAGCCTTGGCGAGTTCGTCGTCTAGTCGGTCGGTGTGTCCCATCAGGAGGACGTGATTGTAGAGATGGTGGACTTCGATGAGGTTACGAAGTTCCGACTTCTTCTCGCCGCTGCCGTAAATCCTCAACTGCCATTCGGGGTACGACTCGACGAGCTTGGCCCAGGCAGGGATCAGCATGTCGAAGCCCTTCTGGGGGAAGAGCCGCCCGGCGGCCACCGCGATCTTCGACGTGGGGTCGGCGGGGACCTGGTCGAGTGAGTGCACGGCGTTCGGGATACGAACCACCTTGGTGCCGGGGAGCAGTTCGGCGTACTCCTCGCGGTCCCGTTCGGTGAGCACGGCGACGGTGGCGAAGCGCGGATAGGTCTCCCGGATGCGCTGCTGTACGTCCTTGCGGTGGGTGCCGAGGTTCATGTGCTCCTGGGCGACCCGGATGACACCGCCGGTGGCGTGCTCGGCGGACAGGAAGTTCAGCGCCGGGCGGGTGGTGACCAGGATGCCGTCGGTCAGCGAGCGCATGTACGCGATGAGCCGGTCCTCGACGTACCGGTTGAAGTAGCGGTAGCCGAACTCGCCCTTGGGGATGTGCTGCGCGGGTGTCTCCAGCAGGTCGCCGCGCTTGCGGTCGCGCCAGCGGGCGATGAGTCCGGAGGGCGGGGTGTAGGCGCCCTCGCGCTGGTCGACGACCGTGGAGACCTTCACCCGGGGGTCGAGCGGGAACTGGATGTCGTCGCGGTTGCGCACCGCGCTGACGATCTCCACGCTCCAGCCCGCCGCGACCAGGGAGTTGGCCTGGTTCATCACGGTGCGGATGGTGCCGCCGCGCCCGTAGGCATGGAGGAGGAGATACCGGATGTGGGGGCTGCGGGGGAGGGGTCGGCGGTCGGTCATGCGGCACCTCCCGTGCGGCACTCCAGGGACAGATTGTCCTTGATCGTGTAGTAGGGGCGGACGCCCAGGTTCCCGGTGCGCTGCTCGGGGAAGACGAAGACCTTCTTCTTGCCCCGGATGTCGTCGAGGTGCCGTCCGGCCCGCAGCTCGGTGTCGCCGTCGCCGAGGTGGATGTCCCACTCCTCCACGGGCGCGTAGTCGGGGGCGGCGAGATCGGCGATGGGGAACTCGGCCTCGAAGCGGTCGCCCTTCAGCTCGGCGGCGTAGCGCAGCCGGCGGTCGGCGTGGGCGCGGCGGGTGAGGACCAACTGCCAGGTACCGGTGGTGTCGGGGGTGTCACCCAGGGGCTGTCCATGGATGCGGCCGACGAGTCTGACGCGCCCGTCGCGCGGCCAGACCTCGGTTATCTCCGCGTGCGCCTTCACTGGCCGTAACCCCAGGCCCGGCACATCTCCCGGAGGATCTCCGGGATGTCGTCCTCGGTGGGCAGGGCCCGCCCGGCCTGCACCTGACCGGTCTTGATCTTGTCGCGCCAGTCGCCGAGTCCCTTGACGACCTGGGCGTCGTCCTTCCTGCCGTAGTCGAGCATCCCCGGCTCGAAGTCGAGGTCGAGGAACGCGCACAGCGCCCGCATCTCCTTCTCGGGATCGGCGGTGATGTCCTCGTAGCGGACGGTGTGCCCGGTGAGTCCCTTACGGGCCCGGTCGACGGCCTTCATATAGCGCAGCGCGTCGGCGGCGGCCTCGTCGTAGGTGCGCTTGTCGGGGTCGCCCTCGTGCCAGGACTGGGCGATGGAGACCGGGTGGCGCAGCAGGAAGACGAAGCGGGCGTCGGGCCAGCAGTCCCGGATGCGCTCGTAGACGAAGGCGTTGCTCGGGGTCTTCTCGACTATGAAGTCCTTGCCTGATTTGACCAGTTCGCGATGCATGACCCGGTCCCACAGCAGATGTTCCAGGTCGCCGCGCTCCAGATCGAGGGCGCTCATCGCCTTCTGCGACAGCTTGGAGCCGTAGCCGACCTCCAGCCGGCGTATGTGCAGCTCGTGCGGGGAGTGCAGCCGCGAGTGCGCGTTCATCAGCATCCGCAGCAGGGTGGAGCCCGACCGCACGGGCGACATGATGAAGACCGGCCGCCTCAGCAACCGGTCCGTGGCGAGGTCGTCCGGAGCCGGACATCGGTACACCGACGTCGGCTTCTTCGCGGCCGGCTTGGCCGCCGTGACCTTGGGGTTCGCGGGGGCGGCGGGGACCGCCCTGCGTACCTGCAGGCCCGTGGTGGCGGTGAGCGCCCGGTTCAGGTTGCGCATGAGACTCATGCGTCAGGATGGTAAGTAAGGATTCTGAGAAGATTGAAGTAGAACCCTGAGCGTTCCCTAAGTGAACGGAATCGTTACAAAGTTTTAAGTTTCGTTTGCATCCAGTCCCACGAACGCCGCCCCGGCCTCCCGCAGCCGCTCGTGCAGCGCCCGGAACACGGCCGCCGATCGCACCCCCGGCCAGTCGGCGGGCAGCAGATCCGCGGGCAACCCCGGGTCCACGTACGGCAGATGGCGCCAGGAGTCCAGCGCCAGCAGATAGTCCCGGTACGCCTCCTCCGGTGGGGCGTCCACGCGCTGCTCCCAGACGTGCAGCACGGGCGCGTGCCGGTCGAGGAACGCCTCGTGCTGCTTGGCGATCCCGGCCAGGTCCCACCACCGGGACACCGCCTCGGCGGTCGCCGCGAACCCCAGGTGCTCACCCCGGAAGAGCTCCACGTAAGGGTCGAGCCGCAGCCGTACCAGCATGTGCCGGGTCTCCTCGTACAGCCGGGCGGGGGCGATCCACACCCCGGGCGCGGCCGTGCCGAATCCCAGCCCCGCCAGCCGGGAGCGCAGGACGTGCCGCTTCTGCCGCTCCGACTCCGGGACGGAGAACACGGCAAGCACCCAGCCCTCGTCGCCCTCGGGCGCCGACGCGTAGATCCGCCGGTCGCCGTCCTCCAGCAACTGCCGGGCGTCGTCGGACAGCGCGTACCCGGCCGCCCCCGTCGCCGTACGGGCCGGCAGGAGCAGCCCGCGCCGCTTGAGCCGGGACACGGAGGAACGGACGGAGGGCGCGTCGACCCCCACCGCGGCGAGCAGCCGGATCAGTTCGGAGACGGGCACCGGGCCCGGCACCGAACGCCCGTAGGCGCCGTAGAAGGTGACGATGAGCGAACGTGGTGCGTGCTGTTCGGACACGTTGATCATTTTAGGTCTTCGGCATCACTGCTGGTCACCCCAGGTGCGCAGCCGGAACCGCTGAAGCTTTCCGGTCGCCGTGCGGGGCAGCGCGTCCAGGAACACGATCTCGCGCGGACACTTGTACGGCGCCAGCTCCCCCTTCACGAACCGCCGCAACGCCTCCCCGTCCCGCCGCGCCCCCGCCCGCAGCACCACATGGGCGACGACGACCTGCCCCCGCTCCTCGTCCGGCCGCCCCACCACGGCCGCCTCCAGCACCTCCGGATGGCGCAGCAGCGCCTCCTCCACCTCGGGGCCCGCGATGTTGTACCCGGCCGAGATGATCATGTCGTCGGCGCGGGCGACATAGCGGAAGTACCCGTCCGGCTCGCGCACATAGGTGTCCCCGGTGACGTTCCAGCCGCCGCGTACGTACTCCGACTGCCGGGGGTCCGCCAGATAGCGGCACCCCACCGGCCCGCGCACCGCGAGCAGTCCCGCCTGTCCGTCCGGCACCGGCCTGCCCGCCGCGTCCTGCACGCGCGCGTGCCACCCCGGTACGGGCACCCCCGTGGTCCCCGGCCGGATGGCGCCGTCGGCCGCCGAGATGAAGATGTGCAGCAGCTCGGTCGCCCCGATGCCGTTGATGATCTTCAGTCCCGTCCGCCGGTGCCAGGCCTCCCAGGTCGCCGCCGGCAGATTCTCACCGGCCGACACACACCGCCTGAGCGACGACAGATCGTGCCCGTCCAGCTCGCCGAGCATCGCCCGGTACGCCGTCGGCGCGGTGAACAGCACCGACACCCCGTGCGCCCCGACCGCCGGCAGCAACTGCCTCGGCCCCGCCTGTTCGAGCAGCAGCGCACTGGCCCCGGCCCGCATCGGGAACACCACCAGACCGCCGAGCCCGAAAGTGAAGCCCAGCGGCGGGGAGCCCGCGAACACATCGTCAGCGCGCGGCGCGAGGACATGCCGGGAGAAGGTGTCCGCGATCGCCAGCACATCCCGATGGAAGTGCGCACACCCCTTCGGCCGCCCGGTCGTCCCCGACGTGAACGCGATCAGCGCCACATCGTCCGCCGCCGTGTCGACCGCCTCGTACGGCTCCCCGCTCACCTCGCGCCGCAGCAGATCGTCGGGCCCGTCCCCGCCGTACGGGGTGATCCTGAGCCCCGGCACCTCCGCCTTCACCAGGTCGTCCACCGACCGGACGTCGCACAGCGCGTACGACACCCGCGCCAGTTCGCACACCGTCGCTAGCTCGTGCGGCCGCGCCTGCGCGAGCACGGTCACCGCGACCGCCCCCGCCTTCAGCACCGCCAGCCAGCACGCGGCCAGCCAGGGCGTGGTGGGCCCGCGCAGCAGCACCCGGTTGCCGGGGACGACCCCGAGCCCGGTGGTGAGGGTGTGGGCGATCCGGTCGACCCGGGCGGCGAGTTCGCCGTACGTCCAGAGGTCACCGGCGGGGGTGCGGAAGACCGGCCGTTCGGCCGCGCCCCCGCCGAGCAGCTCGACGGCCGCGTTCAGCCGGTCCGGGTAGCGCAGCTCGGGAAGGTCGAAGGCCAGCTCGGGCCACTGCTCCGGGGGTGGGAGACGGTCCCGGGCGAAGGTGTCAATGTGGGCGGTGACCCTGGAGTTCATGACGTTCGCCCCCTGCTGTGTCCCTGCGGCGATGGCTCGCGTGTCCGGGTGGGCTCGCATGCTCGGGCGGCGCGACCGGTCTCGCACCGCCCGAGTACGTGGGTGGGCTCGCTCCTTGCGAGCGTATCGCCTTGGTGACGGCAGTCAACAGATCGCGATAACCTCGACGGGCAGGCCCCGGAGTCCACCGGGGGAGAGGGGACGGCAATGACCGCATTCTCGCTCGAACCGGCACAACTCGCCTGGTGCGCCGAGCTGCGCGCCCTCGCCGCCGACCGACTGCGCCCCCTCGCCGAGAAGGGCGAGCCCGGCCACGTCAACCGCCCCCTCGTCGCGGAACTCGGCCGACTGGGCCTGCTCGCCCGGCTGTTCACCTCGGGCGCCCTCGACCTCTGTCTGATGCGCGAGTCACTGGCCTACTCCTGCACCGAGGCCGAGACCGCCCTCGCCCTCCAGGGCCTGGGCGCCCACCCGGTCCACGCCCACGGCACCGAGGCCCAACGCGCCCGCTGGCTCCCCCGGGTGAGTGACGGCGAGGCCGTCGCGGCCTTCGCGCTCAGCGAGCCCGGCGCCGGCTCGGACGCGGCGGCCCTCGCCCTGCGCGCCGAGCCCGACAGCCCCGGCCGCTGGCGGCTCACCGGCGAGAAGTGCTGGATCTCCAACGCCCCCGAGGCCGACCTCTACACCGTCTTCGCCCGCACCACCCCGGGCGCCGGTTCCAAGGGCGTCACCGCGTTCCTGGTCCCGGCCGACCGCCCCGGGCTCACCGGCACCCCCCTCGACATGCTCTCCCCGCACCCCATCGGCACCCTCGACTTCGACGCCGTACCCGTCGGGGCCGACGACATCCTGGGCGCCCCCGACCACGGCTTCCGTGTCGCCATGGGCACCCTCAACCTCTTCCGCCCCAGCGTCGGCGCCTTCGCCGTCGGCATGGCCCAGGCCGCCCTCGACGCCACCCTCACCCACACCTCGGACCGCGAGGCCTTCGGCGCCCCGCTCCGTGACCTCCAGACGGTCGCCCACCAGGTCGCCGAGATGGCCCTGCGCACCGAGGCGGCCCGCCTCATGGTCCACGCGGCGGCCACGGCGTACGACAGGGGCGAGTCGGGCGTGCCGGGCCGGGCCGCGATGGCGAAGCTGCTGGCCACGGAGACCGCCCAGTACGTGGTGGACGCGGCCGTTCAACTCCATGGGGCGCGGGCCCTGCGACGCGGACATCTGCTCGAACACCTCTACCGGGAGGTGCGGGCGCCACGTATCTACGAGGGGGCGAGCGAGGTGCAACGGGCCATCATCGCGAAGGAGTTGTACGCCCGGCACACACGGACGCGGGGCATCGGTGAGACGCGGGGACCGTCGGAGGGGAGGGCCGTATGAGCGTCGAGAGGGTGAATCCGCCCGAGTTGTCGCCGCCCACCGGCTTCTCGCACGCGGTGGTGGCGACCGGCCGCCGGGTCGTCTTCCTGGCGGGGCAGACTTCGCTCGACGGGGACGGCAAAGTCGTGGGGGAGACGCTTCAGGAGCAGTTCGAGCGGGCGCTCGGCAATCTGCTGACCGCGCTGGCGGCGGCCGGCGGCTGTCCGGCCGACCTCGCCCGGGTCACGGTCTATGTCACGGATGTCGCCGACTACCGTGCCCAAGCGCCTCGACTGGGCCGGATCTGGCGGCGTTCGGCGGGGCGGGACTACCCCGCGATGGCGGTCATCGGCGTCGTACGGCTCTGGGACGAACGGGCCCTGGTCGAACTGGACGGGTTCGCGGTGCTGCCGTAGGCCTTCGGGCGGTACTGCCGGGGCGGTGCCGCCGCGGCTCTGAAGGCCGGTCAGGCGGCGACGGTGAGGCGGTGCGGGGCGACGACGCTGCCGTCGGGGAGGATTTCACCGGTGTCGTCGAAGACGATCGCCCCGTTGCACAGCAGGTTCCAGCCCTGCTCGGGGTGGAAGGCGACGACATGCGCGGCGTCGCGGTCGGAGCTGTCGGCCGAGGGGCACAGGGGCTGGTGGGAACACATGGCGGGCCTCCACATCGTTGTGACTGCCGGCGGCGGGATCGCCGCCTCGCACTACAGACCTTGCCCGGCCCCGGAACTCATCGACAAGCCATTTCGAGGAGACGTGACAGCACACGGACGTCTTGTGACAGGACGCGGACACAAGCGAGTGCGGTGCAGCTCATCCGTGCGGGTCGTGTGGTGAGTTCGGCGGATTCGACGCGCCGACGCAAGGGTGATGATCACACGGGCGGGAACGCCCGCGCAGTACCTCTGGAGCCCCGCTCAAGGAGGTATACGAGATGACCTTTTCCCGGGTCCCGCGGCTGATCGCTGCCGCCGCCGGTGCCGCGCTGCTGCTGCTCGCCGCCGCCCCGTCGGCCGGTGCCGCGACCGAGCCGTTCGAGACGGTGACGGTCGACGCCATCGGGTATGTCGCGTCGGACGGCACCGTCAGGCTCTCCGGCACCTATCGCTGCCTGGGGGGCAGCGGCCCCGTGTTCGTGTCGTCCTCGCTCCAGCAGGGCGACGACCCGGTCCGCAAGGGCGTCGGCGGCACCGTGGCCCGCTGTGACGGCGCCGAACACTCCTGGACCAACACGGGCAAGGCCGACCCCGGCCGCTTCCGGGCCGGCCCCGCCCGGGTCGAGGCCACCGTCATGGAACTGTCCGGCGGCGGACTGCCCCTGCCCCGGTTCCACGCGGCCCGCCAGCAGGTGATCACCCTCGTCCTGGTCCAGGGCTGACCCGGCGACAGAGAGGAAGGCGGCCCCGGTGAGTGCCCACCGGGGCCGCCTTTCGCGCGCGCCGGGTCCCTGCCCCGGCGGCGCGGGCTACTTGAGCAGGTGCACGCGCTGTGTCGTCAGGTCGTAGCGGGCGCCCACGATGGCCACCTCGCCGGCCTTCACCTTGGCGGCGAGGTCGGGCTCGGCCTCCAGCTTGGAGCGGACGAGGCGGACGTTGGCGTCGATGGTCGCCGCGATCCGGGCGTCGCCCTCCACGCTGTGGTCGATCGCCGGTTCGATCGCGTCGGCGATGTACTGGATGTGCGCGGGCAGTTCCTCACCGGTCTCGTCCGCCGAGACCGCCGCCTTCACCGCACCGCAGGACTGGTGGCCCAGCACCATGACCAGCGGGATGTCCAGTTCGAGCACGCCGTACGCGACGCTGCCCAGCACCGCCTCGTCGAGGACCTCACCGGCGCTGCGCACGGTCATCAGGTCGCCGAGGCCCTGGTCGAAGGTCAGCTCCGGCGGGACCCGGGAGTCGATGCAGCTCAGGATGAGGGCGAAGGGCTGCTGACCGGTCGTCAGGGCCTTGCGGGTGGTGGCGTCCTCATGGGGGTGCAGCTGGTGGAAGGTCCGCCAGCGACGGTTGCCCTGCGACAGTTCCTTCAGCGCCTCCTCGGGCGTGCTCGGCCGCTTGGCCGTGGAGGAGCCGGTCGTGCGAGTGGTCCGGGTGACGGGCTCGGCCTCGGCCGGGAGCGTGCCGAGGGCGACCCCACCGCCGAGGACCGCGGTACCCGCCAGCGCGGCGCGCAGGATGGTGCGCCGGCCACGGGGCCTCGCGTGGGAAGTCGGAGCGTCGGCCGCGGCGTTCGCCTCGGCGCCGTCGCCTCTGTGAGGGGCTATGTCAGAGTTCACGCCGAGGAACGTACGTCCGGCCGAAACGCCCGAACGTCCAAGTTGTCGAATCATGGGCGGGCGTGGACGAACCATGGCCGGTCCTTGAATCGTTCTTGGCCGGTCGAAAGTAAGTTTTTGGCCGGCGCGTCTCTTGCCGTTCGCTTACGAACCTCTGACGTTCGCTCCCGGAACGGGAGCGCTCCCGCCGCCACCGCCCAGCCAGGTCGTCAGCGCCCACCACCAGTGCAGGGTGGCCAGCGTTCCCGAAGGCCCGTCCAGCGAACCGTCGGTGAGGGAGGTGCCGGTGAGCTGCTGAAGCCGGCCGAGGCGGTAGCGGACGGTGTTGGGATGGGTGAACAGCGCCGTCGCCGTCCGGTCCAGCCGACGGCCGTTGTCGAGGAAGGCCAGTGCCGTGAGCGCCAGTTGCCGATGGAAATCGTCCGCCGGATCGAGACCGCCGAGGAACCGCTCACCGAGGGCCGCACCCAGCAGGGCATGGTCCGCCAGGGCGATCTCCCCGGCGAGATCGGTCAGCTCCCGCACCCCGCGCAGTCCCCGCCCGCCACCGACCTCCAGCCCGCGTACACACAGCCGGTGGAAGGCCCGCAGCCGTGCCGGTACGGCGGCCGGTGACACCAGGACCAGCGTGGCGCCGATCTCCGCCAGTTCCGCCTCCTTGGGCGGCCGGGGACACAGCCCCACCGGACGGTCGCCGACCACACCGAAGACCCCGGGCAGCCCGTCGAAGCGGACGGCCAGCGCACGGGCCGACGAGGCGTCGTCCGCCTCCACCACCACGAGGCGATACCGCCCGTTCTGCCGTATCCCGGCCCGCGCCAGCTCCTCCCGCGAGGGCAGCGGCATCTCGTCGCCCCCGTCCAGCAGCCGGCGCAGCAGCCGCGTCCGGTACTCGTGCGCCCCGCGCGGGCTGCCCGACTCCGCGGCCCGGTACCCGTTGACGACATGGCGCTCCACCGCGTCGCCGTACTCCTTCATCCGCAGGACGAGGGTGATCAGCGCGGCGTCGGACACCCCGGCCGAACGGCAGCGCTCGACGGTGATCTCGACGACCCGGGTGAGGGCGGCCTGGACGCCGCGCAGTACGGCGGTCATCGGGATGCCCTGGGCCGCGCGGTCGGCGCCGAGCAGCAGGGCGGCGGCGAAGTCGTGCTCCTCGACCCGGTCCAGCGTGGCGAACCACGACTCGGCGGCGCCGATCAGGGCGGTCACATGGGAGAGGGTCTCGCGCTCGCCGAGCCGGGCCAGTTCCGGTGAACGGTCGCGGGCCGCGCGCACCAGGTCCTCGCAGACCCCGGCGTCGGCGGCCATCGCGCGCAGGATGCCGGTGACCGGGTCGCGCTCGTGAACGACCGTCATGGGCGCTTCTCCCGTCCCGTCCCCACCCGTTCCGTTCCGTCCCGGGCGCTGTCGCCGGGCCACAACGAAGCGGCCGGGGCGTTGCCCCCGAGCCACTACCGCACGGCTGTGACGACCTGGTTTCCTTGAGGGCTACCGACGGTAACAGCGCTGGTGTCGCAACAACAGCCCTCTCCTCACGCGTACTTCCTGCCCCTCGCCCGGAAGGCGGTCCACGCCGATGCCCATCTCCCTGGAGAACACCGCCTCCTCCGACGGGATCAGCCGTCGCAGTGTCCTCGCGACCACAGGCGGTGTCCTCGCCGGCGCCGCCCTCGCCGCACACGCCGTCCCCGCTTACGCCGCCACCTCCTACGACGCGGACGCCATCGTCGTCGGCCACGGCCTCGCGGGTCTGGTCGCCACCGCCGAACTCGCCGCCGCCGGACGCAAGGTCCTCCTCCTCGACCAGGAACCGGAGGCGAGCCTCGGCGGCCAGGCCTTCTGGTCCTTCGGCGGCCTCTTCTTCGTCGACTCCGCCGAACAGCGGCTGATGGGCATCAAGGACTCCCAGGAGCTGGCCTGGCAGGACTGGCTGGGCACGGCCGGCTTCGACCGGGGCATCGAGGACCCCGACGGCCAGGACTACTGGGCGTACAAATGGGCCGAGTCGTACGTCGAGTTCGCCTCCGGGGAGAAGCGGTCCTGGCTCGCCGGGCTCGGGATGCAGTGGTTCCCGATCGTCGGCTGGGCCGAGCGCGGCGGCGGTCTCGCGGACGGCCACGGCAACTCGGTGCCCCGCTTCCACGTCACCTGGGGGACCGGTCCGGCGGTGGTCGAGCCGTTCGAGAAGAAGGTGCGGGAGGCCGTCTCCGCCGGGAACGTCACCTTCAAGTTCCGCCATCGCGTCGACGGCCTCGTCACCACGGGCGGCGCCGTCACCGGCGTCCAGGGCGCGATCCTGGAGCCCAGCAGCGCCGCGCGCGGCAAGCCCAGCTCCCGTACGGTCGTCGGCTCGTTCGAACTGAAGGCCCCGGTCGTCGTGGTCACCTCCGGCGGCATCGGCGCCGACCACGACCTCGTCCGCGCCAACTGGCCCGCCCGCCTCGGCACCCCGCCCACGTCCATGGTCACCGGCGTACCGGCGCATGTGGACGGCCGGATGATCGCGATCACCGAGAAGGCGGGCGGCCGGGTCGTCAACCCCGACCGGATGTGGCACTACACCGAGGGCCTGCGGAACTGGGACCCCATCTGGCCCGGCCATGGCATCCGCATCCTGCCCGGCCCGTCCTCGATGTGGTTCTCCGCCACCGGCAAACGCTTCAACACCCCCGACATCCCGGGCTACGACACCCTGCACACCCTCAAGACGATCACCGACACCGGCTACGACTACTCCTGGTTCGTCACCACCCAGAAGATCCTCGCCAAGGAGTTCGCCCTCTCCGGTTCCGAGCAGAACCCGGACCTCACCGAGAAGAACATCTGGATGCTGCTGTCCCGCATCTGGCAGACACCGGAGCCGATCGAGAAGTTCAAGGAGAACGGCGCCGACTTCGTGGTGGCGTCGAACCTCGAAGACCTGGTCGACGGCATGAACGAACTCACCGGCGAGAACCTCATCGACTACGCCGAACTCAAGCGGCAGATCGACGCCCGCGACCGCGAGATCGACAACCCGTACACCAAGGACGTCCAGGTCATGGGCATCCGCAACGCCCTGAACTACCCCGGCGACTCCCTCAGCCGTACGGCCTCCGCCCACAAGATCATGGACACGAGCGCCCACCCCCTGATCGCCGTGCGCCTCAACATCCTCACCCGCAAGACCCTCGGCGGCCTCCAGACCGACCTCTCCGGCCGTGTCCTGAACGCCGCCGGCGACCCCGTCCCCGGCCTCTACGCCGCCGGCGAGGTGGCGGGCTTCGGCGGCGGCGGAGTCCACGGCTACCGCTCCCTGGAGGGCACCTTCCTCGGCGGCTGCCTCTTCTCGGGCCGCCAGACGGGCAGAGCGGCGGCGGAGGCGACGGCCTGAGAGACAGCCGCCCGGCCGGGGACGGAGGCCGACGGGCCGAACACAGCCGGCCGACGCCCCCGAGCCGCGCGTCACCTCGGCCGCCTCCGGCCCGACCTCACCGACGGGGCGAAGACCGACGGGGCGCGGGAGGCTGCTGGCGCGGCGGGGCGGTGGCGCGCCGGGCCGATGGTGCGGGGGAGTCCGATGGTGCGTCAGGCCGATGGTGCGGGGGAGCCCGCTGGCGTGTCGGGCCGAGGGTGCGGGCGACGCCCATGGGGCGAGGGAGCCTGGTGACGCGGGGGAGCCCGATGGGGCGGCGAAGCCGGGTGGGGTGGGGGAGCCGGGTGACGTGTCGGGCCGATGCTGCGGGAGAGCCCCATGGGGCGGGCGGGGGAGCCTGGTGGCGCGTAGGAGTTCGCTGGGGCGGCGGAGCCCGGTGGCGTGGCGGGCCGATGCTGCAGGGGAGGGGGAGCCCGGTGGCGCCGGGGAGCCGGAGGTGTGTCGGGCCGATGGTGCGGGGGAGCCCTATGGGGCGGGGAGCCAGTGACGCGTCGGAGCCCGGTGGCGTGGAGGAGCCCGGTGGCGCCGGGGAGCCCGAGGTGTGTTGGGTCGATGGTGCGGGGGAGCCCTATGGGGCGGGGAGCCCAGTGACGCGTCGGAGCCCGGTGGCGTGGCGGAGCCCAGTGGCGTGGCGGGCCGATGCTGCAGGGGAGGGGGAGCCCGATGGCGCCGGGGAGCCCAGTGACGCGTCGGAGCCCGATGGCGCGTCGGAGCCCGGTGGCGCGGCGGGCCGATGCTGCGGGGGAGCCCGGTGGCGCGGGGGAGCCCGGTGGCGCGGGGGAGCCCGATTGGGCGGGGCCCCGCGCCCTCGGGCTCAGGGCGGCGCCCAGCGCCCTCGTCCCCTCCTCACATGAGGTGGGCGAACACCACCAGGTTCTCCGTGTAGTCCTTGGCCGCGCGGTCGTAGGCGCCGGCGCAGGTGATGAGGCGGGCCTCGGGGCGGGTGGTGTCGGCGTAGACACGGCGGTCGGGGAAGTCGTTCTTCGCGAAGGTCTCGACACCGTCGACGACGAAGGTCGCCCTGCGCCGGTCGGCGCGTACGACATGGAAGACGTCGCCCTTCCTCAACTCGCCCAGCTGGGCGAAGACGGCCGGCGAGGTCGCCGTGTCGACATGCCCGGCGATGATCGACGTACCCCTCTCCCCGGGGGACGCCCCGTCCGCGTGCCAGCCCACGAGGTTGACGTCATCGGCGGGCGGCGCTTCGAGTTGCCCGGAGGCGCCGACGGCCAGCGGGGTGAAGGGCGCGTCGACGGAGATCTTCGGGATGAGCAGCCGGAGGGGTCTCGACGGGGGCAGGCCCTTGTCGTCGGGCCGCTCGGCCGGGCTCTCTGCGGGCGTCGGGTCCGTCGCGGGCGTGCGGTCCGCCTGCGGGGCGTGGCGGGCGGTCGGTGGACGGGAGGCGTCGGAGGGGGAGTCCTCGCCGCCGAAGAGGCTCACCGCCAGGATCATCAGGGCCACCGCGCAGAGCACGGTCAGATTGATGTGGGAGCCACGGCGGGTCGGCCCCGGATCGAGGCCGCCGGGGGGCGGGGTAAAGGCTGCCATCGGACACCACCTCACGGGACACGGCAGCGGAACGCGCGAACGGGGAAAAGGGCGAGCGGCGGCGGCCGGGCCGCCACACGATGCACTGTGTGGCGGCCACGGCCGCTGCCGCGGGTATCGCGTCGGGCATGAATCAGGCCGCGTTTCCGGCCTGCTTGCGCCGCATCGCGTACAGCCCGGTGCCGGCGACTGCGAGAACGGCCATTCCGCCCGCGGTCACGGCAGGCGAGGCGAGCGCGCCGCCACCCGTGTGCATCCCACCGCGCGGCTTGTCGTGGTCACCCTTCCAGGACGCGCTGTCCTCCTCGTCCTTCCACGCGTCCTTGTCACTGTCCTTGGAGGGGTCCTTGCCGTGGTCCTCCCACGACCCGTTGTCGCTCTCCTTGTAGCTGCCGGAGTCCTCCTTGGCGCGGTCGCCGTCCTTGTAGCCCTCGTCCTGCTTGTTGCCGTGGTCGGAGTTCCACTCACCCGCGTCGTTCAGCGCGGTCAGGGCACCGCCACCCGTGTGAACTCCACCGCGAGGCTCGTCGTGCTTCCAGTCCTTGTCTTGCTCCTTGCTGTACCCGTTGTCCTCGTGGTCCCACTCGTCCGCGGCGAAGGCCCCGGGGGCGGTGATGGCGAGGACGGCGGTGGCCGCCGCCGTTGCGAAGAGCATGCGAGCAGAGCGCATCTGAAGGTCCTTCCGTCGAGGACCGGGCAGTTGACACGTTGTCAGCTGAGGTAACCCGACCCGACGTGATCCACCGTCAGCCGGTTTCCCCGCCCCCACCACTCGGAGCGCTCAGCCGGGTGATCCCACTGCTCCGCCCGTGGCGCCGCCGCACCGGAGCGGGGCCGGGGGCCGGGAACCGGGAGGGCGCCCTCGCCCGATCACAGCCACGGCGAAGCCCCGAGACCGCGGTCGAACCCCCGCGAACACGGCCGTACCCCCGCAGCCGGAAGCGAACCCCCGCGAACACGACCGCACCCCCGCAGCCGGAAGCGAACCCCCGTGGACACGACCGCACCCCGGTCGCCCCCGGCGGGTGCCGGGCGGCCGGGGTGCGGGTGGGCCGGGGTCAGAAAATGGCGGGGCCGGGCGTCAGGATGCCGTTCGGGTCGTAGCGGTCCTTCCAGCCGGCGAAGCGGTCCCACATCGAGCCGTAGTGCGCCTGCCAGTCGGCCTCCGTGAACGGGCACGCCCCGTGCGGATAGCGCATACCGCCGACCGCGACCGCGTCCTCGTAGTACCGGTAGTTGCGGGCCATCATCCGCTCGGCGAAGTCGGGGTCGGGGCCCGCCCCCGCCGAATCGGTCAGCACGCTGACCAGCCACACCCAGGGGCTGCTCGCCTCCTCGGGGAGCCGCAGCAGCGGTCGGCCGTAGCTCGACCGCAGCATCGGGAAGATCAGCCCGAAGCCGGTCGGCCCCAGATCCTCGGCGGTCAGTGACGAGAACACCGACACGACATAGCTCTCGACGGCGTCGTCCGGCAGGAACAGGTCCGACCAGGGCTTGACCTTCGCGTCCCAGCCCAGGCTCGCCGCGAACGAGTCGTACATGGTCGTGACCAAGGAGATGTAGTCGAGGTAGGAGTAGTCCTCGAAGACCGCCGTGTCCGCCGTCGGGCTGAGCCCCCGGAGCAGATGGGAGGCGTCGGGCACCTCGCCCGGGTTGTGGAAGACGGTGGCCCACAGCGTCAGGGGCTGTGCCGTGCCCGGCTGGGGGATGCTGCCGAGCGAGTCGAACTCGCCCCGGTCCGCGAGGACGCGGACGTCCTGGAAGAAGGTCGGGATGTCCGCATACACCATCCGGTACGTCCGGGCCAGCTGCTTGGCCGGTACCAGGTCGACGGTCGCCCGGGTGATCACACCGCACTGGCCGAGCCCGGCGAGCGCCGCCTGGAACAGGTCACTGTTCTGTGTGTCGGAACACCACTTCGCCTCGCCCTCGCCGGTGACCACCTGGAGCTGCTGGGCGTGGTCGACCTGGGCGCCGGCCCGGTAGGCGGACATCATCCCGATGCCGCCCATGGACAGGGTCCCGCCGACCGTGGTGTTGAGGTAGCTGGTGATCGAGGCCGGCCTGAGGCCCTGCTCGTACGCGGCCTCGATCAGGTCCTGCCACAGCACACCGGCGTCGACGTCGGCGCCGTCCGTGTCGATGGAGTGGATGGTGTTCAGTGACTGCATCTCGATGACCAGGCCGCCGCTGACCAGCGGTTGGCCGAACATCGCGTGGTGGGCTCCGGCCGGAGCGACCTCGATGCCATGGCCGGCGCAGAAGGCGATCATTCTGCGGATGTCCCGGACCGAGCCCGGTCTCAGTACGGCGCACGGCGTCCGGAAGACGATGTTGCCCTGGTCGTGAGCGTTCTCCGTAAGGGCCTCCGAGTCGAAGGTGAGGGTGCCGTCGAGGGACGGCACGGTGGCGAACGAGGTGCTGTCAGCGGCGGCGGCCTCGGTCACCCACTGCCGGGTGAGCAGGTCGAAGCCCGCCACGAGTGCGATGGTCCCGGCTCCGAACCGGGCCAGGAACCGACGTCTGCTGACGGAACCGTGCGCGCTGGATGACATTGACATGACAGCCTCCGTGGTGTTGACGCGGCGGATCGTCGTGTACCGCCTCGGGTGTGTCGTCTTGACCTTGGAGCGAAATCAGCTGAGCGAGTGGTGTGCGCTGGCGGCCGTGCTCCAGCTTCAGGGCACGACCGAGTGCCGTCGGTTGTATGGCCCGGCCGACGGCATGGCGAGTCACAAGCGTGCTCTTACCCGCGTCCCGGGCTCGGGTCCGCGGCTGTCCCCCCACAGCGACCTTTCTCCCCTGAAATTCCGCTTGGGCTCCATCATGGCTTCACGGACCTTCACAGCGCGATAGGGGGAACCTCCAACGGTCGCCCGGCCCCCTGGCTGTCCGAACGGTCGGGCGCCCCCCCGCCTCTGTCGGACGCTGAAAAAGTCGACAAGAACACTTGCTGACGCGGCGGAAAGTCGAGTCGTCCATCGATCGCTCACGTTCGCGCGCACGCTGTTCCGGTTCGGTTCAACTTTCGCGAGAGCCGCCCAGGTTGACGGCTCGTCATCATGCTGAGCGATGATACGATCACCGCACTTACCGAACGGACGCTTAGGTACAAATGGGGCACCTCTGGCCATGGGGAGAGGCCTGAGTGGCAACCCTGGAGTGGCTGACCCTTCGGTCTGTGTGAATTGACGGAATTCAGTAGCTGGCTTTCAGCCGCCTGAAGAGGGTCTCATGACGCAATACATAGAAAATCCGGCGCTCTGGGCACTTCTTGCCGTAGCCCTTGTCGCCGCCGTCCTGATTGTTCGTCAGCGAGGGACGGCGCGGAAATTACGACAGGAGATCACCAACCTCAGAACTCGTAGCAGTGAGCTGGAGAGTCACTACACGGAGTCCGTTCGGGAGGCCCAGCAGGAAGCCGAAGGCGAGACCAGGACGGCCCTGAAGTCCGCGATGCGGACGCTCCAGGGCCTCGCGGCCGAACAGCAGCGCATCATCTCCGGGCTGCAGCGCAAGTACGGCGAGTCCGTCATGCTCCAGGACCTCCTGGAGATCGACCATATGAACGCCCAGTTCAGCCGGCGTGCCCAGTCCATCGCCGTGCTCTGCGAGGGCTGGCTGGGGCGGCACCGCGATGTGGCCTCGGTGTACGACGTGGTCCGCAGCGCCCAGGGCAGAATCCGCCACTTCGAGCGCGCGCAGATCCTGTCCAAGGTGGACTTCGGTCTCACCGCCCGGGCCGTGGAACCGGTGGCGCTGGCGCTCGCGGAGCTGCTCGACAACGCGACCAGCTACTCCAGCCCGGACACCGTGGTCGAGATCAACGTCCGTTCCGTCCCCAAGGGCGTCTGCATCATCGTGGACGACGCCGGTGTCGGTATGAACGAGGAGGAGAAGGCCAGGGCCGAGAGGCTGCTGACGAGCGAGCGGGCCCAGGGCGTCTCCGGGCTCGGCAACCCGCCGCAGTTCGGCTTCGCGGTGATCGGTGTGCTCTGCGAACGCTTCGGCTTCACGGTGTCCGTGGACTCCACGTCCCCCTACGGAGGTGTACGGGCGGTCGTGCTGCTTCCCGACGAGTTGCTCACGACCATGCCGGAGCCGGCTCAGCCCGCGCAGCCCGAGGTGCTTCCGGTGCCCGGGTCCCGGCCGGCGGCCGTCGACCCGGCTCCTGTCGTGTCGCGCGAGGTCACCCCCGAGCCCGCGGCGCCCCCGGCGCCCCCGCTCATGACCGACGACGGTCTGCCCAAGCGGGTACGCAAGCGGCCGATGGCCCTCGTCTCCAACAGCTCGACCGGCTCGGCGTCCCCGGGCACGCCGAGGCGGCGCAGCGAGGACACGGCGGCGATCATGGCGGCCTTCAAGCAGGGCACGGACCAGGGTCGCGCCACGCGTCCGGACGCCACGGATCGGCCCAGTACCAGTGACGCAAGCACCGAAGGGCAAGGGCACTAGGTTCAATGAACAACGATCTTTCCTGGATGCTCGACAGCGCCCTGGAGATCCCCGGGGCTCTGCACGCGGTTCTGGTGTCCGCCGACGGGATTCTGCGGGCCCGGTCCAACGGCATCAGCAAGGACGACGCGGACACCGCCGCCGCCGGGCTGAGTGGTATGCAGTCGCTCAGCCGTTCGCTGGCGTTCTTCTGCTCCCGCTCGGATCTGCGGTGGCAGCAGACGCTGGTCGAGTTCGACGGCGGCTGGATCTTCCTGATCTCGGCCGGTGACGGCGCCTACCTCGCGGTGTCGGCCTCCCCCGACATCGACATGGCCGACATCACCTTCCGGATGCAGCAACTCGTCGGTCAGCTGGGCAAGGTGCTGACCGCCCCGCCTCGCGAGAGTGTGGTCCGGCCATGAGCGATTCCGACAAGCAGGAGTTCGAGGCCGCCGAGTTAGTACGGCCGTATGTCATCACCGGCGGCCGCAGTCTCCCCGGCGAGAGCCAGTTCTCCCTGATCACCCTGGTGACGGCCGCGGCCGATCAGCAGCAGCGGCCGGCCCGTCTCTCGCCCGAGGAACAGAACCTGCTGGGGATGTGCCTCGGCGGCTATCTCTCCGTCGCCGAGATCGCGGGGCACATGCGGCTCCCGGTGGGCGTGGTGAGGATTCTGCTGGCCGCGCTCACCGAGGCCGGTTACCTCATCACCCGACCGCCGGAGACGCGTGCTCCTGTCGTCAATCTGCAGATTCTTCAGGAGGTGCTCCATGGTCTCGAGTCCAAGTTTGGATAAGCGGGCCTATGTCCCGGACGGAGAGACGCAGACCGCCGTGAAGATCCTGGTCGTCGGCCACTTCGCGGTGGGCAAGACCACGTTCATCGGCTCGATCTCCGAGATCTCCCCGCTCACCACCGAAGAGACCATGACCCAGGCGGGCGAGGCCATCGACGACCTCAAGGGAGTCAAGGGCAAGACCACCACCACGGTCGCCATGGACTTCGGCCGTCTGACCGTCAGCGACCGCGTCGTGCTGTATCTCTTCGGAACGCCCGGCCAGCAGCGCTTCGTGCAGATGTGGGAGGACATGGCCCGCGGCGCCCTCGGCGCGCTGGTGCTGGTCGACCCCGAGAGACTGGCGGACTCGTTCGCCGTCATCGACCTCATAGAGCAGTACGGACTCGACTACGCGATCGCGGTCAACCACTTCGACGGCTCGTCGATACGTGACACCAGGGCGTTGCGCGAGGCGCTGGACCTGCTCGACGACACCCCGATCGTCACCTGCGACGCACGTGACGAACGCTCGTCGGCCGAAGCGCTGATCACGCTCGTCCGCTACTTGATGGAACGCGCTCGCTAGGAGCAGACATGACCCCCGAACCCACCACCCCCGTTCCACCACCCGGCTGCCCGGCGCACGACAGCGGACTGCGGATACCGATCTACGGGCCGGAGTACGCGGCCGATCCGCAGGCCTACTACGCCTATATGCGCCACCACGGGCCGACCGCCGCCGTCGAGATCGCCCCCGGTGTGGACGCGACCCTCGTCACCGACCACGCGACGGCGCTGCAACTGCTGCAGGACTCCGGCAACTTCCGCAAGGACGCCCGCCGCTGGCGTGACGTCGCCGAGGGCAAGGTCGGCCCCGACAGCCCGGTCGTACCGATGCTGGGCTACCGCCCCAACGCCATGTTCACCGACGGCGCCGAGCACGCGCGGCTGCGCCAGGCGATCACGGACAGCCTGGCCAAGGTGGACTCCCGCCGGCTGAGCGACATGACCAAGCGGGCCTCGGACTACCTCATCGCGCAGGTGGCCTCCCGAGGTTCCGTCGACCTGATGAACGACTACGTCAAGCAGCTGCCGCTGCTCGTGTTCAACGAGCTGTTCGGCTGCCCGGCGGACATCGGCGACCGTGTCGTCTTCGGTATCTCCGGCGTCTTCGAGGGCGTCAACGCCGAGAAGGCCAACGCCGTACTGGGCCAAGCCGTGTTCGAGCTGGTCGCGCTCAAGCGGGCCCGGCCGGGCGAAGACGTCACCTCGTATCTGATGCGGCACGAGACGCGGCTGACGGACGAGGAACTCGTCCACCAGCTGATCCTGCTGCTGGGCGCCGGCGCCGAACCGCTGCGCAATCTCATCGGCAACACCCTGCACCGGCTGCTCATCCATGACCGGTACGCCGACGGCGGCCTGATCGAGGAGGCCATCGACGACACGCTGTGGGAGAACCCGCCCATGGCGAACTACGCGCCGCACTACCCCGCGGCGGACATGGAGTTCGGCGGCACCAAGCTGCGGGCGGGCGATCTGGTGCTGGTCAGCATGACGGCCGCCAACACCGACCCGGCGCTCGCGGCGGCCCGTGGCACGGGCGGCAGGCGGGCCCATCTGTCGTGGAGCGCCGGCCCGCACGCCTGCCCCTCCAAGGAACTCGCCCGGCTCGTCACCATGGTGGCCATCGAGAATCTGCTCAACCGGCTGCACGACATCGAACTCGCGGTGCCCGAGGACAGCCTGACCTGGCGGCCCGGCCCCTTCCACCGGGCGCTGGCCGCGCTGCCCTGCCGTTTCACCCCGCAGGTCGTGCAGCGCCCCACCCCGCCGCGCGCGGCGGACGCCTCCGCACAGGGCGAGCAGGCACCGGCCGGCCGCAAGCAGGAGCGCGCGGGAGTGTGGGGCTCGTTCCTGTCCTGGCTGCGAGGGTGAGCCACGCAACACTCCGTAACACAAGCGACTGCATGAGTATTCAACCAAGGGGGTAGTAACGCGGCGGCATTCGTGGTGAACGACGAACAAAGGGAGGTGTCGTGGACCACATATCCACCGACGCCGCTTTCGCTCGACAACCGGGCGCTGCTCGCCGCAACGTACGGCACAACCCGTTATCCGACACAACAGCCCCCCAGGACGTGACCCGTCACCGACGGCAGCACGACGAGATACCCGCCCAGGCCGGCGGGTATCTCTCTGTGGCCCCCGGCGCCGGCGCGCCCCCTCGACCGGGGCGCCCGCCCGAGGGCCCGCGCGGGCACGGCGAGCAGTCTCGGGAGCATCGATGAGCGCCCATGGAACGGGTGCCGGGAGCACATATGAACAGGGGACGCTCGGAGGGCTCTTCACGGGCCAACTGATCCGGCTGTGCCAGGTGTCGGGCATCGAACGATCGGATGCCGACACCTACGCGCGTCTACTGACCGATTCGCTGGGAGCGGTGGCCGGACGGCCGCTGCGTCTGCCGCCCCCCTCCCAGAGCTTCCTGTCCGACGACTCCACACCGGTGGAGTTCTCCCTCTCCTACACCCCGGACGCGCGGCCGAGGCTGCGCGTGCTGCTCGAACCGGGCTACGACGCCCCCGGCCTGCGCGAGAACGGCCGAGCCGGAATGGCCGTCGTCCGGTCCATGGCCCGGCGCTGGGGCTTCGCCACCGGTCAACTCGACGCCATCGAGGACCTGTTCCTGCCCCCGGACCCCCAGGGGCCGCTGGCGCTGTGGATCGCGCTGGAGCTGAGCCCCGGAGGCGTCCCGAAGGTCAAGGTGTATCTGAACCCCTCCGCCTCCGGCGCGGACCGGGCCGCCGAGACCGTACGACAGGCACTGGACCGGCTCGGCCACCGGCAGGCCTTCGAGGCGCTGCCACCGGCCGACGGCTATCCGTTCCTCGCACTCGACCTGGGCGACTGGGCCGAGCCCAGGGTGAAGATCTACACCGCTCATCGCGGGCTGCCGGTGACGGCCGTCGGCGCTCTGTGCGGAATGGAAGCCGGGCCCGACAGCGGGGCACTGGAGGAGTTCCTCCGCACGGCGGGCGGATTCGACGACCGGACCTCAGGCCTCCCTGCCCTCGGGGCGGCACGGTTCGACCGTCGGCCGATCCTCACCTGCCACTCCTTCACCCGGACGACCGGCGGCCCGACCGGCTTCACCCTGCATGTACCGATCAGGGACTACGCCCGGGACGACCGCCAGGCCCTCAGCCGGGCGAGGACCCTCCTCCGCCGCCACGGCATGGACACCGCCCCACTGGACGGGGCGCTGTCCGCCGTCACCTCACGGCGCCCCGAGGACGGCGTCGGACTCATCGCGTATGTGGCCCTGGCCCATGAGCAGGGGCGGGCGCCCCGGGTGACCACATACATCTCTTCGGAGGCCTACCGGGTACGGCCGCCGAACACCTCTCACCCAGCAACCCCCAGCACGTCAGGAGAAAGGATCAGCGTGGAGCCCTACCGCATCAAGGTCGTCGAACCCATCGCCCTCACCACACGCCCACAGCGCGAGGCGGCGCTCGAACGGGTGCACTACAACCTCTTCGACCTCAAGGCCGAGGAGGTGACCATCGATCTGCTCAGCGACTCCGGCACCGGCGCCATCTCGGCCGCGCAACTCGCGGCGGGCATGGAGGGCGACGAGTCCTATGCGGGCTCCCGCTCCTTCTACCGCTTCCACGAGACGGTGACCGAACTGACCGGCTACCGGCACATCCTGCCGGCCCACCAGGGGCGGGCCGCCGAGCGCATCCTCTTCAACACACTGCTCGAACCGGGCGGCATCGTCCTGTCCAACACCCACTTCGACACCACCCGGGCCAATGTGGAGCTTTCGGGATGTCAGGCGCATGACATCCCCTGCGCGGAGGCCCGCGACCTCGACAGCGAGGTGGCCTTCAAGGGCAACATCGACCTGGACAAACTCCGCAGCACGCTGGAGGGACCGGACGGCTCCCGCGTCCAGGTGGTGATCATGACGATCACCAACAACGGGGGCGGCGGCCAGCCGGTCTCCATGGAGAACCTGAGGGCGACCTCCGAAATCTGCCGCCGCCACGGCGTCCCGATGATCCTCGACGCCGCCCGGTTCGCCGAGAACGCCTGGCTGGTGACCCGTCACGAGGAGGCATACCGCGACCGCACCCCGCGGCAGGTCGCCGAGGAGGCGTTCCGGCTGGCCGACGGCTGTGTCATGAGCGCCAAGAAGGACGCCATCGTCCACATCGGCGGCTTCATCGGCCTCAACGACGGGGAACTCGCCGAGAAGTGCGAGCGGCTCCTCATCGCCACCGAGGGCTTCGCCACCTACGGCGGTCTCGCGGGCCGCGACCTCGACATGATGGCCACCGGTCTGCTGGAGGTGACCGAGCCGGCGTATCTCGCGGAGCGCGCCGATGTCGCCGCCCATCTCGCCGACCGCGTCCGCGCGGCCGGTGTCGACATCCTCGAACCCCCGGGCCTGCACGCCCTCTACCTCAACGCGGGCCGTCTGCTGCCGCACATACCGGCCCACCACTACCCGGGCCACGCCCTCGCCTGCCGTCTCTACCTCGAAGGCGGCATCCGCTCCGCCGAACTGGGCTCCCTCTACCTCGGCGAGGAGGACGAGGACGGCAACCCCACCAAGAGCGCGCCCTACGAACTGGTCAGGCTGGCCCTGCCCCGACGGGTCTACACGCGCAGCCACTACGACCACGTCGGCCGCACCCTGGAGCGGATCGTGAAGGACGCGGAATCCATCCGCGGCTACCGGATCGTGGAACAGTCACCGATCCTGCGCCACTTCCGCGCCAAGCTCCAGCCGGCCGCGAGCTGAGCACAGCCCCTCAGGCGTTTCCGCGATGCCGCCGCGCCCCTTCCCCATCCGGTCGAACCGACCGGGGAAGGGGCGCGGCGGCATCCGCCGTCCAGGCCCGTGCCCGTTCACGCGCGTGCCCGTCCACGCCCGTGGCCGACGGCACGGCCGCGCGGTCGGCCCGGTCCGCGCCGGACGCGCGGTCCGGGGGGAGACCCAGGAGACGGGCGGCGGCCGACGTGGCGTCCTGGCTGAACAGGACACGGGCGAGCCGGAGCGCCAGCGGCTCCGGGGGCAGGACCGGTGAGATGGCGGGCGTGGGACGTTCGGGTTCTCCATACATGCGGGGAGCATCGCCCGCGCCGGTGGAGGGGCGACGGAGCGCGGCTCAACCCCGGGCATCCAGGGAGTGGATCTCCCGCCCCCGCGCGACGACCAGGCGCAGGGCCCGCAAGGCCGTGACGTCGTGCAGCGGATCGCCCTCCACCGCGATGAGGTCCGCGCGCAGACCCGCCGAGATCCGGCCGGTCAGCGTCTCGACACGCAGGGCGCGCGCCGCGCGGGACGTCGCGGCCTCAAGGATCTCCCCGGGCGGCAGACCGAGCAGCGCCATGCCGATCAGTCCCTCGACATACGCGTGATGGGGGGCGCCGTCGGTCCCGGCGTCGGTGCCGGCGACGACGGAGACACCCTGCCGGTACAGGGCCGACAGAGCGGGCAGCCGACTCGGGTCGCGCCGGTCCCAGCGCTCGGTGAAGCGGACGCTGATGGTCGGACAGACATGGACGCCCTGTGCGGCGAGCCGGAGCAGCAGGCCGTGATCCGGGACTATCGCGCCGGACGCGTCGAGGAAACTGCAGTGCTCGATGGTGTGCACCCCGCTCCGGAGCGAGGCCGCGATCCCTTCCGTGCCGTGCGCGTGCGCGGCGACGGGAAGGCCCGCGCGGGTCGCCTCGTCGACGACGGCGGCGAGTTCCCGCTCGGTGAACTGCCCCCGCCACGCGGCCGAACCCCGCGTCAGCGCGCCCCCGGTCGCCATGACCTTGATGAGGTCGACCCCGGCGTGGGCCTGTTCCCGTACCGCCTGCCGCAGCGCCCGCTCGCCGACACAGGAGCCGCCCATGAACCAGCAGTGGCCGTCCGGCACGGTCAACGGCGCCCCCGACACGACCAGTTCGGGCCCCGGAGCGAGACCCGCGCGTATCGCGTCGCGGACCCGCACCCCGAGCCCCGCGGGTGCGCCCAGGTCGCGGGCGGTGGTGACGCCCGAGGACAGCAGCTCGCCCGCATTGCGCAACATCAGCGCGTACGACTCCTCGTCGGAGGAGGCCCGCATCCGGTCCATCGCGCCGGGCACACCGTCCAGCGCCAGATGGACATGGCTGTCGACGAGCCCGGGCATCAGCGTCAGCGGTCCGAGCTCCACATGCTCGCTCTCCCGGCGCAGCCGCGGCGGCACCTCACGGGCAGGTCCCGCCCACCGGATCAGCTCCCCGTCCACCAGCACCCCGCCGGAGCGGATGCGTCTGCCGCGGTCGCCGGTGATCAGCCGGTCCGCCGTGTAGTACCTCACCAGGTCTCGTTTCTCCCGGGGGCGCGCGCCCCCGGGAGCCGGCGGATGCGCCCGGGGCCCCCGGAGCCGGGCGCCCATGCGTGGGGGCGCGTCGTCCTCCCGCCCCCGCACATGGGCCTGCCGTCCCGGCCCCGGGCCACCCGCTGTCAGTAGTTGCCCAGACCGCCGCACACGTTGAGGGCCTGGGCCGTGATGGACGCGGCCAGGTCGCCGGCGAGGTAGCCGACCAGGCCCGCGACCTCCTCGGGCGTCGAATAGCGGCCGAGCGGGATCTTCGCCTGGAACCTCGTCAGGACCTCCTCCTCCGTCGTGCCCCAGTGCGCCGCGTAGCCCTGGCGCACCCGGGCGGCCATCGGCGTCTCGACATAGCCGGGGCAGACCGCGTTCACCGTGATGCCCGACTGGGCCAGCTCCTTGCCGAGGGCCTTCGTGAAGCCGATGACGCCGTGCTTGGAGGCGGAGTACGGGGCGGCCAGTTCGACGCCCTGCTTGCCGCCCGTGGAGGCGATGTTGATGATGCGGCCGTGGCCGCGCTCCAGCATGCCGCCGTGGGAGAGCACCTCGCGGGTGAGACGGAAGACGCTGTTGAGGTTGGTCTCGATGACCGCCTCCCACAGCTCGTCCGGTAGCGCGGCGGTCGCGCCGCCGCCGCCCCGTCCGGCGTTGTTGACCAGGACGTGGACCGGGCCGTAGCGGTCCACGGCGGAGCGGACCAGGCGCTGGACGTCCGGCTTCGAGGTGACGTCGGCGGCGACGCCGTCGGCCTCGAAGCCGCGCCCGCGCAGCTTGTCCACGACGGCGGCGACCGTGTCGCCGTCCCGGCCGCACAGGAACACGGCGTGCCCCTGCTCCGCGAGGAGTTCGGCGACGGCGAAGCCGATGCCGCTCGTGCCACCGGTGACCAGCGCGACACGCGGGCCCCCGGCTTTCGCCGCCTCGTTCGGGTCGGCTTTCGCCTCCTCCTGCCGGTCGGTATTCGCTTCCTCGCTCCGGCCGGCTGTTTCTGCCACTGCCATGGTGGGTCCTTTCACGACGATTTCCACAGGTGGGTTCGGGCCGCGGGCGCCTTGCTGCCGCGTCCGGCGGGCCGGGCACGCCCCTTCAGCACGCGGGCCGGTGCAGTACGTGCCGCAGGGCGCGCTCGATCTCGGCCGCCGGGTCCGGGCACGCCCCGGCGGAGCGCCACGCCACGAACCGGTCGGGCCGCACGAGGGCGGCCCCGTCGCCCCCGATGCCGTACGCCGCGGCGAAGGCCCCGTCGGTGTCGAGGAGCCCGGTGCCGGGACCGACCCGGTGCACGCGCACGGTGACACCGAGCGCGTCCGCCGCGGCGGCGGCGCCCTCTGCCCAGGCCGCCCCGTCCGGCCCGGTGAGGAGCACGAACGCGTGGCCGAACAGAGCGGTCGTCGAGGTGGCCGAGCCGTCCGCGTCGACGAGCGGGACGTAGGGCGCGTGCGATCCCGGCCGGCCGGTGGGCCGGGCCGGATCTTCGAACAGCTCGCCTCCGTCGTCGGGTTCGGTGAGCACGGCACCCCGGGGGAAGCGGTAGCCGAACGCGATCACCGGCGGCGGCAGCGGCACCGCCAGGGACGCGTCGGCCAGCTCGGGCGAGATCCGGTCCACGAGGTTCGCGAACTGCTGCTCCACCAACTCCACGGCGTACGGCCGGCGTTCGGCGTCATGGCTGTCGAGAAGGGCCTCGCCCGCCGTGCCGTCGAGTACGGCCGCGAGCTTCCAGCCCAGATACAGCCCGTCCAGATAGGCGGTGTTGCCGCCCATGCCGCCGGTCGGCGGCATCACATGGGCGGCGTCGCCGACGAGCAGCACCCGGCCCTCACGGAAGCGTTCGGCGACCCCGCACGAGATCTCCGTCTCGCCGATGTCCTGGATCTTCAGCGGGGTGTCCGGAATGCCGAGGTCGGAGCGGATCTGCGCGGCGACGGTGTCCTCGCCCGTCCACCAGCCGTCCGGCAGTTCGGGCGTGAGGTTGCGGAAGTATCCGTACAGGCCGGGCACCTCGGTGTTGAACAGCACGGCCCGGCCCACGTGCAGCGCGGTGAAGCGGCGGCCGTCGGCGGCGCCGTCCGTGTGCGACAGGGGCTCGCTCAGATCAGCCTCGAACAGCACGCGCAGCACCCTGCCCACCGTGCCCCGGCCGCGCAGCGCGATACCGAGGGACTGCCGGATGCCGCTGCGCCAGCCGTCGGCCGCCACCAGATACCGGGCCCGGACCACACGCCGCTCACCGGTCTCCGCGTGCTCGGTGACCGCGGTGACACCGTCCGCGTCCTGCGTGAGCGAGGTCAGCCGGGTCGAGAAGCGCAGCCGTGCGCCGAGTTCCGCCGCCCGGTCGGCGAGCACGCCCTCCACGGCGGACTGGCTCGCGGTGCCCCAGTCCTCCGGGGAGACATGCCGCATGCTCAGCTGATCGCCGCTCATCAGCGTGCGCAGCACCGGGCCCGCGAGGGTCTTCGCGACGACCATGTGGAAGTCGCTGCGGTACGCGCGCCCCCGCTGCCGTACGGTCTCGGCGGCGCCCGCGATGGCCAGCGCCTCCATCGTGTGCGGGTACTGGCCGGTCGCCTTCACCGCGGTCGACGTGCTCGGGTGGCGCTCCACCACCAGGGCCGGTACGCCGTGCAGTCCGAGGAAGACGGCGGTGCTGAGACCGCCGGGGCCGGCGCCGGCGATCAGGACGGGCACGGTCTCGTCGGGTTCGGGGCCGGGCCGGGGCGCGGGCGACGGTGTGCCGGCGGGGTCGGGCTGTTCCACTGTCTGTGTCATGGCAGGGGCTCCCTCGGTGCTAAGGGCTCGGCTCGGGGCTCAGGGAACGAGGACGACACGGCCCAGCTGCGAGCGGCTCTCGATGATCCGGTGGGCCTCGGCGGCCTCGGCCAGCGGCAGCGTGGTGTGCACGGCGACGCGGAGTCCGCCCGACGCGATCAGCCGGACCAGTTCCGCGCGGGCCTCCGCGACCCGGGCCGGGTCGGCCTTCGCCCACGCGTCCAGCGAGGTCCCCACCACATACGTCAGACCCAGGAGTTCGGTCATCGCCACCTTCGCGACCTCGCCGTCGGCGCCCGCGAAGCCGTAGTAGACGAGCCGCCCGTACGGCTTGAGGAGCTTCAGGCCGTCCTTGAACACGGCGCCCTCGACGCTGTCGAGTACGACGTCGACGCCCTGGCCGCCGGTGAGTTCGCGGACCTCGTCCGCCCAGTCCGGCCGCCGGTAGTCGACGACGTCGTCGGCGCCGTGCGCGCGGACGAAGCCGGCCTTGGCGGGTGAGCCGACGGTGCCGATGACCCGGCCCGCGCCGCGCGCTCTGGCGAGCTGGGTGACGAGATGGCCGATCGCGCCGGCCGCCGCGTGCACGAGGACGGTGTCGCCCTTGGCGATCCGGGCCGCGTCGAGGACGCTCCACGCGGTCTGCGCGGTGGAGCCGAGCGCGGTCGCGGTGGCCACGTCGATGTCCTCGGGCACCACGAGGACGCGTTCGGCGTCGACGACCACCTGGTCCGCGTAGGCGGCGGGCACGCCGAACGCCGCGACGCGGGTACCGGGCGCGGGCCCGTCGGTGCCGGGGCCGAGCGCCTCGACCCTGCCCACCACGTCACCGCCGGGACGGCCGGGCAGCGGGGACGGGAAGGGGGCGGTACCGCCGCGCAGCTGGGTCTCGATGAAGTTGACGCCGACGGCCTCGGTGCTCAGGAGCAACTGGCCCGGGCCCGGAGTGGGCGCCGGTGCCTCCTCGACGCGCAGGACGTCGGGGGAGCCGTGCCGGTGGTAGCTGATCAGTCGCATGGGAACCTCGCGGTGCGGTCGGGGAGACAGGGGTACCGGGCGTGGTGTCGCGTGGCGCGGGGTCACATGGACAGGACGACCTTGCCGTTGACCTCGCGGGAGTACAGGGCGGCGATCGCTCGCCGCGGGTCGGTCCAGGGCGTGAGCAGTCCGGGTGCGGCCACGACCCTTCCGGCGGCGACCAGGTCGAGCAGCAGGGCGAGGTCGGCCGGTACGTCCCGTCGTGTGACCTCGTCGAGCAGGAACAGGTACTCGATGCGGACGCCGGGGCGGGCGTGCCCCCAGTCGGCGGGCAGCCGCAGTTCGGCGCGGACCGTGTTGCCGAACACCGCCGCCACGCCGCCGGGGCGCAGCAGTGTGTAGCCGGTGGTGAACACCTCGCCGCCGACGCTGTCGACGAGGATGTCGACGGGGGCGGCGGGCGGCTCGTCGTAGCCGGCGACGACGTGCGCGCCGAGGTCGCCGAGCCCGGCGCCCCGGGCCTCGGACCCCACCCAGGCGGTCACCGCGCTGCCGCCGGCGCGGGCGAGTTGCACGGCGACGCGACCGACACCGCCGCTCGCGCCGGTGACGAGGCAGTGCCTGCCGAGGAGCCAGCCGGCCTTGCGGAGCGCGTACAGGGCCGTGAGCCCGGCGACGGGGAGGGTGGCGGCGTCGGTGTCGGTGACGCCGTCGGGAATCACCGCCAGGCGGTCGGTGCGGACCGCGGCGAGTTCCGCCCAGGCGTTGTTCGCGGCGAGCCCGGCGACACGGGCGCCCGCCGGCGGGCCACTGCCGTCGGAGGCGGGGCGCAGAACCGTGCCGACGACGTCGAGGCCGAGGGGCGAGCCGACGGGGCGGCGGACCGCGAGGAGCAGGTCGGCCCGGTTCAGAGCGGTCGCGTGGACTTCGACGAGGGCCTCGTCCGGGCGGGGGCGGGGGTCGGCTACGGAGCACAGCTCAAGGGCGAGCGGATCGACGGCGGTGGTGACCAGTGCCTTCACTTTTTCCTCGCGGGCAGGGGATGCGATGGGCTCTGCAAGGTGTAGGCGGCGGCGCTGGATTCCTGGTCCAGCCGCCATGGGGTACGCGCCGCGTCGGCGGGCGCGGGCTCCGGCCGGGGGGCCGAGGGCGGCGTTCCGCTCCCCGGCGGATCGGGGCGGTGCGCAAAGGGAACCGGCCCGCCCAGGGGGGAGCTGGGCGGGCCGGTCGGGGGAGGCGGTCAGGCGGGCGTCGACTCGGCGAGGGTGCCCTTGTCCTCGGTGGGCCGCTCGGGCGGGGCCTCCGCGCGGAAGGAGCCGGGGAGGACCAGGGCCGCGAGGGCCGCGATCACGCTGAAGGCGATGATGACCCAGTAGGAGCCGCCGTACGCCCCGGCGGGCTGGCCGCCCGAATCGTCGAGCCGCTGCTGCAGGGTGATCGCGATGGCGGCGATGCCGAGCGCGCCGCCGATCTGGTTGAAGATGAACAGGGCGCTGGTGGCCCGGGGCGCGCTCGCCTCGCCGACGGCCTTGTACATGAACGCCATCGTGCCGGGCGCGGTGAGACCGATGCCGTAGCCGGTGAGGCCGAGTGCGACGGACAGCCAGGCGGTGTTCGTGTCGGAGCCGATCTGCGAGAAGGCGAGCGCGCCCAGCGCGGTGACCAGCATGCCGACCGTCGAGGTGAGCCGCGCGGTGACCTTGTTCGCCGTCTTGCCGGAGGTGATCGCGCCCGCGGCGCCGAGGATGCCGGAGGGGATCAGCAGCAGACCGGCGTGCAGGGCGCCGAACTCGCGGGACTGCTGGTAGTAGAGCGGGGTCAGGAACAGCAGGGCGTTGGCGACGGCGCCGACGAAGAACATGGTGATCACGGCCATGGTGAAGCCGCGCTTGCCGAACATCCGCAGGTCGATCAGGGGGGTGACGGAGGTGCGCAGCGCGTGCGCCACATACCCGACGAGCAGCAGCGCGCCGCCGGCGAAGGCGATGAGCACCTTCGGGGACGAGGCGTCACCGGAGTGCGCGGCCGTGGTGAAGCCGTAGACCAGGGCGGCGAAGCCGGGGGAGAGCAGCACCAGGCCGAGGACGTCCAGGCGCTCCTCGGGACGGCCCGCGTGCTGGTCGGCGGGGAGGGTGCGCAGCGCCAGCAGCAGGGCGATCAGTCCGATGGGCAGGTTGATCAGGAACATCCAGCGCCAGCTCACGGCGTCCACCAGGACTCCGCCGAGGACGGGGCCGAGGATCGGGCCGAGGGTGAGCGGCAGTGAGATCAGCGCCATGGCCTTGGCGACCCGGGCCGGGCCCGCGGTCGTCGCGAGGACGCTCTGCACGACGGGCACGATCATGCCGCCGCCGACACCCTGGATCACCCGGAACACGATCAGCGACTCGATGGACCAGGCGAAGCCGGCCAGTACCGAGCCGAGCACGAACAGGGAGACGGCCGTGAGCCACATCGTGCGGCCGCCGTAGCGGTCGACGGCCCAGCCCGCGAACGGCGTGGCGACGGCGACGGCGAGCAGATAGCCGGCGGTGACCCACTGGACGGTCGCCAGCGGCGAGCCGAACTCGCCGCTGAGCGTCTTGACGCCGACGTTGACGATCGTCTCGTCGAGCAGCGCCATCAGCAGGGCGAGCAGCAGGACACCGGCCATGCGCATGAACGCCGGGTCCAGTTTGTCGCTCGCCGCGGTGGGGTTCTCCGCCGTCGCTGGAGCGGTCTGCGAGGGCTCCGTTGTCGTATCGGGTGCCGTGGAGGATTCGGGAGTTCCGCGTGTCATGCGTACCGCCTGAAGTCGATGCAGTCGGGGACGGGCGCGGGCGCATGCCGCGCTCTGTTTCGCCCACAGTAGAGCTAAATGCAGGCGCCTGCATCTAAGTTTCGGACAGATCTCCGCTTGTCTTGCTGGCTGTTGGGGAATTGGGGCAGGCTGGAGAACGAAGGCGCAAGCAAAAAGCATGCATAGACATGGATCGTGCATGGAGGTGGCTATAGTGGAGGGGGAGCGAACCAAGGGGAGGTGGACATGTCGGCCGATGACCGCGCCGGGCGTCCCGGAGAGTTCGACCTGTGGCGTCGACTGACGCTGATGGTCGGTCAGCTCAACCAGTCGCTGGAGAGGACGCTCGCGAGCGAGTACCAGATCTCGCTGCCCGAGCTGATGGTGCTCATCGAGTTGCGGCACGGCCATGAGCGCGGCACCCGGGTGCAGGAGCTGTCCGCCGCGGTCGGACTCGACCAGTCGTCCATGAGCCGGCTCGTCACCCGGCTGGAGAACAAGGGCCTCACGACCCGGGTCTCCTGCGAACACGACCGCCGCGGTGTGTACTGCATGCTGACGCCCGAAGGCGCCGAGCGCGGTGAGCGGGCCGAGGCCCGCTGCCGTGACGAGTTGACGGGACTGCTCGACGTCGCCTCGTTCGACGACCGTTGGGCATCGCTCGTCGCCCGCTTCCGGCACACCGCAGCCCCGGCCGCCACCCCTTAATCGCGTCACCCCCTCCTTTCGGCCCCTTCCGTGACGGCGGCGGGGCAACCGCGTACGGCGTGCGCGGGAGCCCCACCGCGCGAGTCGCGGCCCCGACCGAGAAGGAGACCAGCGTGAAACTGTCCGTCCTGGACCAGTCCGTCGTGCCGGAGGGAACCACCCCGGCCACCGCCCTGCACAACTCCCTGGCCCTGGCGCGTCTCGCGGACCGGCTCGGCTACCACCGCTACTGGCTCGCCGAGCACCACGCCACGCCCTCCTTCGCGGGCCCGGCCCCCGAGATCATGGCCGCCAGGGTCGCCGCCGAGACCCACCGCATCCGCGTCGGCTCCGGCGGGGTGCTGCTGCCGCACTACAGCCCGCTGAAGGTCGCCGAGGTGTTCCGGGTGCTCGGCGCGCTCTCACCGGGCCGGATCGACCTCGGTGTCGGCCGGGGCATCGGCGCCGGAAGCATCGAGGCGCACGCGCTGGCCCCCGGCACCCCCGGCGGCGGGGGCGACGAGGACTTCCCCGGCAAGCTCGCCGAACTCCTCGCCTTCCTGCACGGCGGCTTCCCCGAGGGACACCCCTACGCGCGCATCCAGCTGATGCCGACCGCGGGCGCCCCCGAGGTGTGGCTGCTGGTCGCGAGCCCGCAGAGCGCCGAACTCGCCGCCCGGCTCGGACTGCCCGTGTCCATAGCCCACTTCGGCCGGCCGCAGGTCACCCGCTCCGTGGTCGAGGCGTACCGAGGCGCCTTCGACAGCCGCGACGGGGCCCGGCCCCGGGTGCAGATCGGCATCGCCGTGTACTGCGGGCCCACGGAGGAGGAGGCCCAGCGGGTCTTCGCCAGCCAGCGGCTGTTCCGGCTGCGCATGGGCCGGGGGCTGCTGCTTCCCCTGCCGTCCCCCGAGGCCGCGCTCGACGGGCTGCGCGGCGAGGTGGAGCCGCTCGCGGACGAGGTGGCCGAGTGGCCGAGGTGTGTCGTCGGCGACCCCGACCATGTGCACAAGGTGCTCACCTCCATGGCCGAAGAGCTGGAGGCCGACGAGTTCATGGTGCTCTCCACCATCCACGCGCCCCAGGACCGCATGCGCTCCTACGAACTGCTGGCACGGCGCTTCGGACTGCCCGAGGAGGACGGCGGCCACGTCGCGTGAGACAAACGAAGGTCACGGGCGGCCGACAAAAAATGTCCTGAACCATAAGACACCCCGGCCTCGCACATGTGACCTGAATCATAGGGCGGCGGTCTCATGCGGAAGCACGTTCTAATGTGTCGCGGGTGCACGGCCGACCGTGCGCAGGGGGACCGACCAGGCAGGTGTGCGCTTGAATGGGGAACAAGCTTCGCTCTACGACTTCCGGATACTCGGGCCCCTGGTGGTCCGCGCGGGGGGCAGGGAACTGACCCTTTCGTCCCCCAAGCAGCGGGTGCTCCTCGCATCCCTGCTGCTGCGGGCCGACCAGGTGGTCACGCCCGACGAACTCATCCGAAGACTCTGGGACGACCAGCCACCGCGGGACACCCGTGCCGCGCTGCATGTGCACACCACGCGGCTGCGGGCGCTGCTGCGTGAATCACTCGACCTCGGCGACCCTCCGGTCATCGAGACCCACCCGGGCGGCTACCGGCTCGCGATGGACCCGGCCGCCCTCGACCTCCCCCGCTACCGCAGGGCCGCCGCCGAGGCCCGCGCCGCCCGCGGCGAGGGCGACGCCGTCCGCGAACTGGCCGCCCTGGAACGGGCCCTCGCCGAATGGCGCGGCGACCCCTTCGAGACGGTGTCCTCCGCCTCCCTCCAGACCGAGGTCCTGCCGCAACTCACCGAGGAACACCTCACCCTCGTGGAGCGGCGCTTCGCCCTCGTCCTCGACCTCGACGGCAGCGCCGACATCATCCCGCAGCTGCGCGCACTCGCCGCCGAGCAGCCGGTACGGGAACGGCTGCGCGAGTATCTGATGCGGGCGCTGCACCGCACCGGGCAGGTCGCCGCGGCCCTGGAGGAGTACCGCGACTACTACCGGATGCTCGACCGCGAACTCGGGCTGCTGCCCGGACAGGAACTCCAGGAACTGCACCGGAAGTTACTCGCCGAGACCGGTGAACTCCACACCCCCCGGCCCGCCCCCGCGCGGGGCGGCGCCGCCCACGCGGCCCGCGACGTCCACCAGCCCGCCGGGGTGCAGCCCACCAACCCCAGCGCCCCCTGGGTGGTACAGCGCCAACTCCCGCCCGAGGCGACCCACTTCATCGGCCGGGAGGAACTGCTGGAGGAGGTCGTCGCCGCGCTCACCCCACGCCAGCGCGCGGCCATCCCGCTCGTCAGCCTCGTCGGCCCGCCCGGCATCGGCAAGACCGCCCTCGCCCTGCGCGCCGCGCACCGGCTCAGCCCCGCCTACCCCGACGGCCAGTGGTACGTACGCCTCCACGACGCCCGCGGCGGAACCCGGCCCGTGCACGACATCATCGCCGAGCTGCTGCACTCCTCCGGCGCCGATGTCTCCGTACTGCCCGCCGAACGGCACCAGCTCACCGGTGTGCTGCGCAGCCGGCTCGCCGACCGGCGGGTGCTCATCGTCATCGACGACGTCAACGACAGCGAGCAGATCCCCGATCTGCTGCCCGGCTCGCCCAGCTGCGCCGTCCTCGCCCTGCACCGCGAGTACCGGCCGGACCTCGTCGCCGTCTACGGCGCCCGCAGCTTCACCCTGGACCTGCTGTCGCAGAAGGAGGGCGAGGAGGTCCTCACCGCCGTGCTCGGCCGGGCCCCGGAGACCCTCTGCGCCACGGCCGTCACCGAACTCGTCGAACTGTGCGGCCGGCTCCCGCTCGCCCTGCGCATCGCCGCCGGACACCTGGCCGGACGGCCCTGGCGGTCCGTCGAGTCCTTCGTGGAGGCGCTGCGCGAGGGCGACCCGCTGGAGCTCCTCGCCCTCGGCGACAGCCCGTCGACCGCCGTACGGGCCGCGTTCAGCGTCGCCTACGAGTCGCTGCCCGCCCTGTCCCGCCGCTTCTTCCGGCTCCTCGGTGTCGTCGGCGACATGGCCTTCACCGCTCGCACCGCGGCCCAGCTCGCCGGATGCGAGGCCCAGGTGGCCGACCAGCTCCTCGACAAGCTCGCCGCGGCCCAGCTCATCGAGGTCTCCTCCCAGGACACCTACCGCTTCCACAGCCTCATCGCCCTGTACGCGGCCGAGCGCGGTGTCGAGGAGGACGGCCCGGCCGACCGGCGACAGGCACTGAACCGGCTGTGCCGCTGGTATCTGCGCCGCACCGACGAGGCCGTGCAGTCCTGCTACCCGGGCTTCCTGCGGGTCTTCCGCCCCGACCCCCAGGTGCCGGAGATCGACCCCCGCACCGCGCAGGAGTGGCTGCGGGCCGAACAGGGCAACCTCGTCGCCCTCGTGGTCCGCGCCGCCGACGAGAAACTGAACGAGGTGTGCGTCCGCCTCGTCGACATGCTCCGCGGCTACTTCACCCTCGGCCGCCTCCAGAGCGACTGGCTCACCATCGCCCAGGCCGGGCTGCGCGCCGCGATCTCACTGGGCGACAAGCGGATCACCGCCGTGATGCGCCTGTGCGTCGGACTCGCCCTGCAGGGCCTCAACCGGCTCCCCGACGCCGCCCGCGAACTACGGGCCGCGCACCGCGAGTTCATCCGCCTCGGCGTACGCGACTTCGAGGCCGTCACCGTCAACGCCATCGCGATGAACCAGCTCCAGCGGCCCACCAAGCACATCGACAGCGCCATCACCCTGCTGGAGCGCGGTCTGGAGATCAGCCGGCAGCACCAGCTGCGGCACGTCGAGGCCCGGGGGCTGATGTACCTCGGCATGGCGCGGCACAGCCAGGGCCGACTGCACCTGGCCAAGGCCCACTTCGGCCGCGCCGCCGCGATCCTCGACGAGGACGGTGTCCAGCGCTCCCGCCCCGAGGTGCTGGCCCGGCTGGGTTCCGTCCACGCCGACCTGCGCGACTGGGACGCGGCCATGGACAACCTCAGCCTCGCGCTGTCGCTCAGCAAGGAGTTCAACGCGCTGCACTCCACGGTGCTCGCCTCCTACGGGCTCGCCCAGGTCTACGCCTGCAACAGCTATGTCGACCTCGCCTACCAGCACGCCGAGAGCGCCGTCGTCATCGCCCGCGACCACGGCTATGTCGCCCTGGAGGCCAACGCCCGCAACGTCCTCGGCGGACTGCACCTCATCCGGGGCCGGTCCGCCGACGCCCGCGAGGAGTTCAGCCGCACCCTCGTGATCGCCGAACGCATCGGCCACCCCCAGTCGGAGACCCACGCGCTCATCGGCCTCGGCCGGCTCGAACTCGCGGGCGGCCGGCCGGTCGAGGCGCGGGAGTTCGGCCTCCGCGCGCTGGCCGTGGCCGAGGCGTCCGGGCTCCTGCTGCTGCGCGCCCAGGCCGAGGAACTGTGCCGGCGCACCGGTCACCCTCCCGACCGGGAACGGCCCGCGCGCACCGGGGGTCAGCCCGCCCACGCCGACGGCACGGACCTGCCGGAGGTGTCCGACAGCCTCCGCGCGCTGTTCCCGGAGTGCACCGCGTGAGGCGCACTCCGGCAGGGGACACCTGACCGTTTCGGCGGGTGTGAACACCGTGTTGCGGCCCCATGACGGCCGAACTCCCCGCCCAGAGGTGAAGGGTGAGTGCCGACGGCGTGAAAGGCAGCGGAAAGTGCGACGCAAGATCCAGGGCACACGATGGTGGCTGTACCCCGTCCAGCCGGCCCCGGAGGCGAGATGTACGCACGGATACTCGGCCCGCTCACCCTCACCGACGGTCTGCGGACCGTCACCCCGAGGGCCCCGAAGCAGCGTCAGCTCCTGTCCCTGCTGCTGCTTCACGCGGGCCAGGTCGTCACCGTCGACGAATGCGTGGACGAGCTGTGGGCGGACTCGCCCCCGCACAGCGCCCACTCCACGCTCCAGACGTATGTGATGCAGATACGCAAGACACTCAGAAGCGCCGCGTCCACCACCAGCGCGCCCGCGGAGATGTACCTGGAGACCCGCGACCGCGGCTACCTCCTCGCCGTCGGCCCCGGCCGACTGGACCTGGACCAGTTCGAGAAGCTCGTCGAGCAGGCGTCCCTCGCCCGTATCGCCGGCGATCACGCCCGTGAGTCCGAACTGCTGCACCGCGCCCTCGGTCTGTGGACCGGCAAGGCGCTCGCCGACGTCACCTGCGGACCGCTGCTGCGCACCCGGCTCAGCGGACTGCGGGAGACCTGGCTGGCCGCCCTCGAACAGCGCATCGATGCCGACCTGCGGATCGGCCGTCACCACCAGCTCATCGGCGAACTCAGCGTGCTCACCCGCCAGTACCCCACCTACGAGAACCTGCACGCCCAGTTGATGATCGCCCTCTACCGGTCCGGCCGCACCGCCGACGCCCTGGAGGCATTCGCCCGGCTCCGCCGTACCTTCACCGCCGAACTCGGCCTGGAGCCCTCGTCCCGGATGCGGGACCTGCACTCCGACCTGCTCAACTCCGCACCCGTCACCGAGTCCGTGTATCTGCCGGGGCCGGACGGCGCGTCCGTACCGCTGCGCCCGGCCGGCTGACCGGCGGGGCGCGAACGCCGAACGCGGAACGCCGAACGCCGAACGCGCGACGCCGAACGCGCGACGCCGCACGCATGGAGCCGCACGAGTGGAGCCCGTATGCGTGGAGCCGGACTCCATGCCCCCTCCACCGGCAGCGGAGAACCTGGCCCGGACCCGGCGCCCGAGCGGCGCCCCGAAGCACAGGAGGAAGACCGTGACACGGACCGCACCTCCGGACACCAAGACCGTGTCCGCACTGGACTACGCGGCCATCATCCAGTTCTACGCCGGGCACGCGCAGCTGCTGGACGCCGGCCGGGCGGAGGAGTGGGCCGAACAGTTCACCGAGGACGGCACGTTCGCCCAGAACGTCAAGCCCGGCGTCAAACGCGGCCGGGCGGACATCGCCTCCGGCATGCGCAAGGGCATCGACGCGCTCGCCGCACGAGGGCTGACCCGCCGCCACTGGTTCGGCATGGTCGCCGCGGAACCCCTGGGACCCGACGCCGTGCGCACCCGCTACTACGCCGTCGTCTTCGAGACCCCGAAGGGCGGCGAGCCCCGGCTGTATCTGAGCACGACCGCCGAGGACGTCCTGGAGCGCCGGGACGGCGCCTGGTTCGTGCGCAGCCGCCACATCAGCCACGACGGCGCCGAGACGATCACCGGCATCGAGGCCGTCGCGGGGGCCGGGGCATGACGGCCGGTCTGTTCGATCCCGTCCCGTTCGGCGGCCTCACCCTGCCCAACCGGCTCGTCATGTCCCCGATGGGCCGCGGCCGCACCACCGCCGACGGCACCCCGCTGCCGGTCATGGCCGAGTACTACGCCCAGCGCGCCGCCGCCGGGCTCATCATCAGCGAGGCCACCCACCCGAGCGCGGTCGCCGTCGGCCACGCGCACAGCGTCCGGCTGCACACCGCCGAACAGGCCCGCGCCTGGACCGACGTCGTCGACGCCGTGCACGGCGCGGGCGGCAGGATCTACCTCCAGATCATGCACGCGGGCCGGGTCAGCCACCCCGACCTGCACGGTGAGACCCCCGTCGCGCCGTCGGCCGTCCGGGCCGACGGCGTCGCCCGGGTCTTCCGGGGCAGGCCCGCCTACCCGGTGCCGCGGCCCCTGACCGCGGGCGACCTCATCGCCACCGTCGAGGACTTCGTGCGCTGCGCCCGCACCGCCACCGCCATCGGGTTCGACGGTGTGGAGATCCACGGCGCCAACGGCTATCTGCTGCACCAGTTCCTGTCACCGGTGACCAATGTGCGCGAGGACGAGTACGGCGGCGACACCGAGGGCCGTATCCGCTTCCCCGTCGAGGTCGCCCGGGCCGTCGCCGCGGAGATCGGCCCGGAACGCACCGGCATCCGGCTCTCCCCGGGCTTCCCGCTCAACGACATGTCCGAGCCCGACCGGGCCGAGGTCTACCCGGCGCTGCTGGACGCACTCGACGCGCTCGCCCTCGGCCATGTCCACTTCGTCGCCGGCAGCGACCCGGACCTCGTCGGTGGGCTGAGCCGCCGCTGGCGGCGCACCGTCGTCGTCAACGCGGGCACCGGGCCGCTGGATGCCGACACCACGCTGGCCGCCGCCGGGAAGAACCTCGCCGAGGGCGCCGATCTGCTGTCCTTCGGCCGGCAGTTCCTCGCCAACCCCGACCTGCCCGAGCGGCTGCGCACCCGCGCCCCGCTCAACGCCTTCGACCCCCGGTTCTTCTACGAGGGCGGCAGCCGGGGCTACACCGACTACCCGGTCCTCGCCGCGAGCGCGGCGGGCACCACGGGCTGACCGACACCCGCCGGGCGCGCCGTCCGTACGGCATCCCGCCGGTCGGCGCTCCCACGACCACCCGCCGAACGACCATCACCCGAGGAGACCACCATGGCCGTCGTGTTCGTCAACAAGCTCACCCTGATCGGTGACGCCGAGGAGTTCGAGAACCGCTACGAAGCCGTCGGCGCCTTCATGGAGACCCGGCCCGGCCTCATCCGCTACTCCCTCGTACGGTCCTCCAAGGACGACTCCGTCTACTTCAACATCGCCGAGTGGGAGGACGAGGACACCTTCCGCAAGGCCCTCGCGGAGCCGGAGTTCCGCCGTCGGCTCGACGCGCTCACCGGACTCATCAAGGGAGAGCCGCATCTGAGCGTGCCGGTCAAGCAGGGCCAGGCCGCCCAGGTCTGAACCGGAACGGGACCGAGGGCCGGCGCACCACGCGCCGGCCCTCGGGGTGATGGGGAGGCACGCCTCAGCGCACCCCGCCGTCCACCCGCAGCACCTGGCCGTTGATGTAGCCGCTCTCCGGCGAGGCCAGGAACAGCACCGCCCGCGCCACCTCGTCGCCCGTACCGGGACGCCCGGACGCGAGCGACGGGGCGAGCTTCGGCCACAGCGCCTCGTTGCCGATGAGCGCCCGGCCCATGCCGGAGTCGATGTAGCCGGGCGCCACGCAGTTCACGGTCACCCCGTCCGCGGCCAGCTCCAGCGCGGCGACGGCCGTGAACGCCTCGACGGCCGCCTTCGACGCGCAGTAGGCGGCGGCACCGGGCATGGCCCGCGAACCCAGGAGGGAGGACATGGTGACGACCCGGCCGCCCGGTGTCTCACGCACATACGGCAGGGCCGCCCGCACGGTGTGGAACACACCGTGCACATTCGTGTCGACGACCTCGTTCCAGTGCTCCACCGACAGCGCGGCGACCGGGCCGGGGCGGCTCACGCCGGCGTTCGCGACCACGATGTGCGGACCGCCGTACCGTTCGTGGACCGCGGCCATCAGCGCCGCCGTCGACTCCGGTGAGGTCACGTCCGCCTTCACCGCGATCAGCCCGTCACCCGGGTCGTCGGGGACCTCCCGGGCGGCCACCACGACCGTGGCGCCCGCACCCGCGAGCGCGAGCGCCACATCCCGGCCGAGCCCCCGGGTCCCCCCGGTGACCACCGCGGTCCTGCCACGCAGTCTCATCTCTCCTCCACAGCATCGGCTTCGGGATCTACGGCGTGTTGCGAAAGCCGAGCCTGCGCGGCACGGCTCGCGCCCCGGCGGAGGGCGGCTGGAGACGACCGTCCGCGCGCGGGGCGCCGTCCAGCGCTGCTGGAGTCCCGCTCCAGCGGGCGCGGAGACGCTGCGGGACATGGACACCCCCGTACCGTGGCGCCCGCGGCCGTACCGGCCGTCATGCCAGGCAGCGCAGAGGGCGGCCGCCGTTGAAGGCGACCATCTCGCGCATCGCCGGCGCCGACTCGATACGGGCGCCGGGCGGGCCGCCGGCTGCCTCGTGGAAGGCACGGTGGAGGTTGCCGACCAGCCGCTCACGGTCCAGCAGCGCCGCGAACACGCCCTCGTCGGCACGCATCGCCGTCTCAAGTGGGCTCAGCCCGTCCGCGAGCCCCTGCTCGGCGAGCGCCGCCACCCAGCGCAGATACTCCTCGGTGAACGTCAGCAACTCGGGTCCGCCGACCGGGCCGTGTCCGCCGACGACGACCAGCGGATCGAGGGCCCGCAGCACCGCGAGCGCCGCGAGGGACCCGGCGAGCGAACCCATCAGCACGAACGGCGCGGCCCCGGAGAACACCAGGTCGCCCGCGAACAGCACCCGCCGCTCCGGCAGCCACACCACCAGATCGTCCGATGTGTGCGCCACACCGGGGTGGATCAGCTCCGCGGTGATGCCGCCCAGACGCAGCGTGGCCCCCTCACGCACCGTCAGCGCCGGCAGCACCGTCGGGGTGCTGCCCCACTCGACGTGCGGCCACATCGACTGAAGTGCCGTGCCCTTGCGCACCAGTTCGGCGGGACCGGCCTCATGGCTGACCAGCAGCGTGTGGGGACCGGAGAACACATGGTTGCCGAAGGTGTGGTCGCCGTGGTGGTGGGTGCTCACCACGATCCGCCGAGGACCCGGCGCCAGCGCGTCCACGGTGTCCCGCAGCGCGAGCGCCCGCTTCTCGGTGGCCGCCGTGTCGACGACGAGGACCGTGTCCCCGCCCACGACGATCCCGGCGTTGTTCACACACCAGCCGCCCGGTTCCTGCACATACGCGTGCACCCCGTCGGCCACGGTCACCACTGTTCCCGGCATACGCCCTCCCCCTGTCCCGCACGGCCTCGGCACCCTGCCCCTCCATTGGGCCGACACCCGGTGGAGCGCCGCTGGAGAAGCCACCGGAACCGCACCGCCACCACCGCACGGAAGACGAGAGGACCACGATGGAATTCGGCGTGCTCGGGGGGCTGTCCGTCGAGGACAGCGATGGCCGCCATCTGCCCACCGCGCCCAAACAGCGTCAACTGCTCGCACTGCTGCTGCTCCACGCCGGCGAGGTCATGCCCGTACGCACCTGTGTGACCGAGATCTGGGGCGAGCACCCGCCGCCCAGCGCGGCCACCACCCTGCAGACGTATGTGATGCACCTGCGCCGGCTGCTCGCCCGGATGCCGTCCGTGGGCTCCCGCGCCGCCGCGCACGACCGGCTCAGGACGACCGGGCAGGGCTATCTCATCGTCGTTGGGCCCGAGGAGCTGGACCTGCTCCGATTCGAGCGGCTCGTCGAGCAGGCGGGCCGGGCCGGCGACGACGCCCGTGCGGCGCGGCTGCTGCGTACCGCGCTCGCCCTGTGGGACCGGCCCGTCCTCGCCGACGTGCGCACGGGACCGGTGCTCCAGAGCGCCGTCACCCACTGGGAGCGGCGCCGCCTGGAGGTCCACGAGACATACCTCGACGCACGGCTGAGGCTCGGCCGGTACCGCGACGTGCTCCCGGAACTCGCCGTCCTCACCCGCCGCCACCCCACCCATGAGGCCCTGCACGCCCGCTACATGACCGCGCTCCACCAGACGGGACGCGCCGGTGACGCGCTCGACGTCGCCGCCCGGCTCACCCGCCGCCTCGCCCACGACCTGGGCGTCGCCCCCGGCCCCGCGATCGGCCGGCTGCAGTCGGTGATCCGGCGCGGCGACAGCGCCGTCGTCCCCTTCCCGCCCGCCCATCCGTCCCCACCCGGCCGGCGCCGGGCGTGAGGAGGCTCCCCGTGCCCGTACCCCTGCAACGCGACCCCGACCTGACCCGCGCCGTGCTCACCCACTGGTTCGGCGGCCGCTCCGCCGAGATCGGCGCGGTCGGACTCGGGCCCGTCACCGTGCCCAAGGAGGCCGGTTTCTCCGGCGAGATCCTGCTGTTCGACGCCGAGTGGACCGAGACGGGCACCCGCCGACGGCAGGCCCTCGCCGTCCGGGTGGCCCCGACCGGGCACCGGGTCTTCCCCGAGGACTTCTGGGAGGACCAGGTACGGCTGCTGAGGCTGCTCGGCGACACCGGCCTGCCCGTGCCGAAGGTGCTGTGGCACGAGCCGTCAACCGAGTACCTCGGCGCACCGTTCCTCGTCATGGAACGCGTCGAGGGACAGGTCCCGGCCGATCTGCCCTCCTACCACCGGCAGGGCTGGCTCGCCGAACTGCCGCCCGTGGAGCGGGCCGCCGTGTGGAACGGGGGAGTGGACGCGCTCGCCGCCGTCCACCGCCTCGACCCGAAGGAGACCGGCGCCGACTTCCTGGACCGGCCCGAGTTCGGCCCCACCGGCTCGGGGCAGCTGCTGCGGCACTTCACCCACCACCTCGACTTCTACGGGGTCGCCGACGACAACACCACCGCGGCCGCCGCCCTCGACTGGCTGCGCGCCCACCTGCCCGACGACGACGGCCCCGCCTCACTGCTGTGGGGCGACGCCCGGATCGGCAACATCATCTACGCGGGGACCCGGCCCGCCGCGCTGCTCGACTGGGAGATGGCCGCCCTGGGGCCCGCCGAGGCCGACCTCGCCTGGTATCTGCACATGGACCGGCATCTCAGCGAGGGCATCGGCGCACCCCGCCTCGCCGGCCTGCCCGGCAGGGCCGAGACCGTGGCCCGCTGGGAGGAGAGCACCGGGCGCACCGCGCGGAACCTTCCGTACCACGAGGTGTTCGCCGCGTACCGGTTCTGCGTCGTCACCGCGCGCGTGGCCCGGCTGCTCGACGAGAGCGGCATCCTGCCGCCCGGCACGGACTTCCCCCTGCACCGCAACGCGACGTCCCTGCTGGCGCGGGTGCTGGAGGAGGCCGGCCCGGCCGCGCCCTCCAGAGGGTATGGACCGGCCCTCCAGCGCCCGCGGACAGCCTGAACCGGCAAGGGAGGAGCTACGGACCATGGCGATCGATGACGAACTGTTCCGCGCGGTGTTCAGCGCGCACCCGGCCGCGGTCTGCGTCGTCACCGCCGCGGGCCCCGAGGACCGGCCGAGCGGCCTGACGACCAGTGCCGTCACCTCCGTGTCGATGGAACCGCCGCTGCTGCTCGTGTGCGTGGGCACCGGCTCGCGGACCCTGGCGGCGATCCGGCACTCGGGCGGCTTCGCGGTCAACTTCCTCGCCGTGCACAACGAGCGGCTCTCGGAGCGCTTCGCGGGCAAGAGCACCCGGAAGTTCGACGGGCTCGACTGGCGGCCCTCCGAGCCGGCCGCCGGCGCCCCGCTGCTGCCGGCGCGGCACCTCAGCGCCGTCGCCGAGTGCCTGGTGCACCAGGAGCTGCCGGCCGGGGACCACAGCGTGTTCCTGGGCCGGATCGAGGGCGCCGCCGTGCACGGCCGCGCGCCGATGCTCTACCACGAGCGCGACTACGTCCACCTGCCCGTGCCCGCTCTGTCGGGGAGCCCGACGGGCGACTAGCGACCACGGTTCACGGCCACGCGCGGCATCCGTCCAGCCATCACATCGAGGGGACTCCATGAAGTTCGGCATCAACCTCTTCCCCACCGTGGGACCCGCGGAGAAGTCCGCCGGACAGCACTTCGAGGAGTCGCTGCGGCTGGCCGAGCTCGCCGACGAACTCGGCTTCCACCACGTCAAGACGGTCGAGCACTACTTCCACGAGTACGGCGGCTACAGCCCCGACCCGGTGACGTTCCTCGCCGCCGCCGCGGCCCGCACCCGCCGTGTCCGCCTGGTCACCGGCGCCGTACTGCCCGCCTTCACCCACCCGCTGAAGCTCGCCGGCAAGCTCGCCATGCTCGACAACATCTCCCGGGGCCGGCTGGACGTGGGCTTCGGACGGGCCTTCCTGCCCGACGAGTTCACCGCGTTCGAGGTCTCCATGGACGAGAGCCGGGCCCGGTTCGACGAGGGCGTCGAGGCCGTCCGCCGGCTGTGGGCGGAGGAGGACGTCGTCTGGGAGGGCACCTTCCACCGCTTCGGCCCGGTCACCATGCTTCCGCGCACCTGGCAGCGCCCGCACCCGCGCATCCTCGTCGCCACCGCCAAGACGCCAGCCTCGGCCGAGGCCGCGGGCCGCGCCGGGTACGGCGTGATGCTCGTCCCGTCCATCAACCCCCGCGAACAGGTGCGGAAGACGCTCGCCCTGTACCGCGACGCGGCCTCCGCCGCGGGCTTCAAGCCGACGGAGGAGGACATCCACATGAGCTACAGCTGCTATGTCGCCGAGGACGGCCAGGAGGCCCGCGAGAAGGGCAAGTCGGCGTCCGAGCGGGCCAACCAGGCCCTCGCGTCCGCGGTGTCCGCGTGGCGCGAGACCCGCAGCGCCGACTACCCCGGCTACGAGAAGATCGTCGAGAAGGCCGGCCGGGGCGACTTCGACCGCGCCGTCGCCGAACGCAAGGCACTCGTCGGCACCCCCGACGAGGTGCGCGAGGCGATCGACGACATCCGCGGCTGGTTCGGCGACTTCACGATCAGCCTCCAGGTCATCTCCGGCGCCATGCCGTTCGAGAAGTCGGCCCGCACCATGCGCCTGTTCGCCGAGCGAGTCCTGCCGCACTACGCGTCGAACGACTGAGGACGGACCGCCGATGGTTTCCCTGCGCACCGAGCACGGCCGCACCGGCCCGGGCGGCGGCACCGACGGCGGGGACCAGGTGTCCCGTGCCCGCAAGGCCCGTACGGACGGGCGGGGCGGGAGGGCGGTGGACGAGGCCGACGCGGCGTTCGCCCGGCCCCGTCCGCGCCCGCTGCGCCGGGTGGCCGCCGCGGTGGGCCTCGTCCTGCTGGCGATGGCCCTCAACGCCCTGGTCACGAACGACGCGTTCCGCTGGGACGTCGTCGCCAAGTACGTCACCGCCGAGACGGTGCTCTCCGGCCTGGTCACCACCCTGTGGCTGACCGCGGTCGCCTTCACCGGCGGCTTCGTCCTCGGTACCGCGCTCGCCGTGATGAGGCTCTCCGACAACCCGGTCCTCGTGGTGCTCAGCTTCGGCTACACCTGGCTGTTCCGGTCCGTCCCGATGCTGGTGCAACTGCTGTTCTGGTACAACATCTCGCTGCTGTACCCCACGCTGTCGCTGGGCATCCCGTTCGGGCCCGGGTTCACCGAGTTCTCCACCGAGCGGATGATCAGCGGTCTCACCGCCGCCGTCATCGGGCTCGTCCTGCACGAGGCCGGGCAGCTCGCCGAGATCGTCCGGGCCGGCATCCTGTCCGTCGGCCGCGACCAGACCGAGGCGGCCCAGGCCCTGGGTCTCGGCGGCTGGCGGACCTTCCGCCGCGTCGTGCTGCCCCAGGCCATGCCGGCGATCCTGCCGCCCGCGGGCAGCCAGGTCATCGGCCTGCTGAAAGGCACGTCCATCGTCAGCGTCATCGCCGTACAGGACCTGCTCTACGCGACCCAGCTGATCTACAACCGCAACTACCTGGTCATCCCGCTGCTGTTGGTGGCCACGCTCTGGTACCTGCTGCTGACGACGCTGCTCAGCGTCGTCCAGCACTTCGTCGAACGCCGCTACGCCACGGGGGAGCGCGCATGATCGAGGCCGTCGGTGTGCGCAAGTCGTTCGGCACGCTGACCGTGCTGGACGATGTCTCGCTCACCGTTCCCGAATCCACCGTCACCTGTGTCATCGGCCCCTCCGGGTCCGGCAAGAGCACCCTGCTGCGGTGCGTCAACCGGCTGGAGCGCATCGACGCGGGACGCATCGTGGTCGACGGCGAGCTCGTCGGTCACGAGTGGCGCGGCGACCGGCTCTACGAACGGCCGCGCCGCGCCGTCGCCCGGCAGCGCACCCGTACCGGCTTGGTCTTCCAGAACTTCCGGCTCTTCCCGCACATGACCGTCCTCGACAACCTCACCGAGGCCCCGCGCGCCCTCCTCGGGCTGAAGCGGGCCGCCGCCGAGGAACGGGCCCGCGGTCTGCTGGCCCGGGTCGGCCTCGCCGGGAAGGAGACCTCCCGCCCCCACCAGCTCTCCGGCGGCGAGCAGCAGCGGGCGGCGATCGCTCGGGCCCTGGCCATGGAACCGAGGGCGATGCTCTTCGACGAGCCGACCAGCGCCCTCGACCCCGAGCTGACCCGGGAGGTGCTCACGGTCGTCAGGGAACTCGCCGACGGCGGCATGACGATGATCGTCGTCACGCACGAGATGCGGTTCGCCCGGGAGGTCGCGGACCAGGTCGTCTTCATGGACGACGGCCGCATCGTCGAGACGGGCCCGCCGGCGGAGGTCTTCGACACCCCGCGCAACGAGCGCACGGCCCGTTTCCTGACCCGCGAGTGACAGCGCACGGCCCGTTTCCTGACCCGCGAGTGACAGCGCACGGCCCGTTTCCCGACCCGCGACCGACACGGTGTCCGCCCGAGGCCCGCTCCCACCCGCCGCCCGCCCCGCCCGCCGTCCAGAACCGAGCCCAGCCCGTCGAGGAGGCATCATGTCCCCAGCCCCGGCCGCCCGCACCACGGGCGCGCGTGGGAACCCCGCGCGCACCAGCCGTGTCCTGGCCACGGCGACCCTGCTCACCCTGCTCCTCGCGGCCTGTGGTTCCGGTACGGAGGAGATCCCCGAGGACAGCCGGGCCGCCGACCTCGGCCGCCAGGACGTGGTCTCCGCGGTCCACGAGGAGTCCGCCATCTCCGCGTCCCTGCCGGCGAAGCTGCGCGAGTCCGGTGTGCTGCGCATCGGGTCCGGCATCGGTGTGCCGCCCGTCGCGTTCAGCCCCGAGGACGGCGGCCCGCCGCGCGGCGTCGACATCGACGTCTCCGAGGCCGTGGCCCGCGTCCTCGGACTGAAGGTGGAGCGCAAGCACGTCAGCGGCGCCTCCCTCATCACCGGTCTGAACGCCGGCCGTTACGAACTCGGCACCGCCAACCTCGCGGTGACCGACGAGCGCAAACAGGCCCTCGACTTCGTCCTCTACCTCACCGACGGCACCGGCTTCGCCGTACGGGAGGACAGCGAGCTGAAGAAGGTCGACGACCTGAAGGACCTGTGCGGCTCGCGCGTCGGCACCGGTACGGGTACGACGTTCGAGGCGGACCTCCAGACGGCGAGCGAGGAGTGCGAGGCCGACGGGAAGGACCCGATCGCGATCAGCACCTACCCGGACGCCGCCGCGCACTTCCTCGCGCTGCGCCAGGGCCGGGTGGACGTACTCATGACGACGTCCAGCGTGCTGCGTTACGCCGCGACCCAGCAGCCGGATCTGCGCTACCTGGGCGAGATCGAGCGCAAGAACGTCGGCCTCGCCCTCAAGAAGGGCTCCCCGCTCGCCGGACCCGTCAAGGACGCGGTGAACCAGCTCATCGAGGACGGCACATACGCCAAGATCCTCAAGAAGTGGAAGCTGGAACCGGCGGCCGTCGACACGTCGGTCGTCAACCCGCCGGCGCGGCCCTGAGCCGCCTCACACGCACAAGGGCGGGCCTCCCCACAGGAGGCCCGCCCCAAGCCATGGGCGGCGACGCCGCCCCGGCGGTGACACGAGGAGGGCCGGGTCGGTCACGCCCCGGCCCTCCCGCCGTCCCACCCGTGCCCGGCGCTCACACCCCCGCCGTCCGAGGGCCCGCACCGGTGAACTCCACCACCGCGCAGCTCCAGGTGAACCCGGCGCCCACCCCGAACAGCAGGCCCAGAGCACCGGCCCGCGGCAGGCCCGACTCGGCGAGGAACGCGAGCCCCGCGAACTGGTCGCCGGCCCCCAGATGCCCCACCGAGCGGCCCCACCGCCAGGTGGTCCGCTCCTCCGGGATGTTCCAGCGGCGCAGGAACGTCGAGTTCAGCCGCCCGCGCCCGAAGTGCGGCAGGACGAACCAGGCGATGTCGGCGAGCGTGCAGTCCGCCTCGGCGAGCGCCCGCTTCAGCGTCTCGTCCTGCCCGGCCGTGATCCGGGCGACGCTGTAGGACCGCCCGGTGTCCTCGATGAACGTCCGCTGCAGCAGCCCCAGATCGATCGGCCGCCGCACCGCGAACGGCACCCGCGAGAACGGGTCACGCCCCCGGTGCATCTGCTCCAGGTCGGCGTCCGACACGGTCACGAGGCTGCGCAGCCGCGCCAGCCCCGTGTGCCCACGGCCCAGGACGAGCGCGGTGCCCGCGTCGCCGTACACCGTGCCGGGGTCGCTGCGCCAGCGGTCGAAGCCGGGCCCGCCGAACACATCGCCCGTCGTGAGCAGCGCCGCCGTACGGCCGGGTGTGCCGAGGAGATAGCCGGACGCGAGCTCCAGCGCGGCCATGCCCCCGTTGGACAGCTGCTTGATCTCGATCGCGGGGCACCGGTTGCCCAGCGCGTACCGCTGGATGTACGAGGCGGGGGCCCACAGGTCGTGCCCCTGGTGCTGCACGGTCGCGTGCAGCACCAGATCGACGTCGGTGCACGGCGTAGCCGTACGCTCCAGCACCTCCCGTGCCGCGCCCACCGCGAGTTCGGGCGCGGAGGCGGAGGCCGAGACCGCCACGGAGACGATCCCGCTGCGGCTCGCGGCGCGCTCGTCGCAGAGCCCGTCCCGCAGCGCCTCCTCCACGCTGCTCCGGCCTTCCAGGCGCACGGCGGCGCCGGCGATGTACAGGTCGTCGAACCTCATGTCCCGATGCCCTTTCACCGGCCGGCCGAGAGGGAGTCCCGCGCCACGCCGACAGCCGCCGGACCAGGTGGTGCCCGGCCCGGCGGCCTCGTGCCGACCGCGGCGCACCGGGGCGACGGGTCGCGTGCCTCCGGTCGGACACGACACTGGGCCCGCCCGGTGGACGGGCGGTCCAGAACGGCTGGAGGGCTCCCGTTGTGCCCGGGGTCGACCCAGGCTCCAGACGGTGCCGCCAGCATGACGGGACACCGAGGAGAGGAGACCCGCCGTGACCGCACCGCCGTCGGCCGTGCTGCTGTTTCCCGGACAGGGCGCCCAGCAGCCCGGAATGGGTGTGGGCCTCTACCACGCCCACCCGGGCTTCAGGACCCGTATGGACGAGGTCCTCCAGCTGTGGCGGGCGCACGGGTTCGACCTGCGCGCCGACTGGCTCGCCGCCCGCGAAGGCCCCGAGGCCGATGGTCTGCGCACGGCGCAGCCGCTGCTGTACTCGCTGAACTGGGCCGTCGGCCGGACGGTCCTCGACGCCGGTGTGCGGCCCGTGGCCCTGCTCGGGCACAGCGTCGGCGAGGTCGCCGCGGCCACCCTCGCCGGTGTCTTCGACCCGGCCGACGCCGTGTCCGTGATGGCGGACCGGATCGCCCGGCTCGACGGCACCCCGCCGGGCGGCATGCTCGCCGTGCGGGCGGGCCCCGACGAGGTCGCCCCGTACACCACGGACGAGGTCGTCGTCGGTGCCGTCAACGCGCCCCGCCAGGTGCTGCTCGCGGGCCCGGAGGCCGGGCTGCGCACCGCCGAGGAGAAGCTGCGGGCCGACGGCTTCACCTGCCGCAGGGCCCGCGCCCTCAACCCGTTCCACAGCCCCGTGCTCACCGAGGCGGCCCTGCGCACGCTGCCGCTGCTCGCATCGGTGCCGATCCACCCGCCCCGACTGGCGCTCCACTCGGCGTACGAACCCGGGCCACTGACCTACGAACGGGCCCGGGACCCCCGGTTCTGGGCGCTCCAGGCCGCACGCCCCGTGCTGTTCGGGCCGGCCCTCGACATGCTGCTCGCCGGGCAGGACGCGGTGCTCGCGGAGGCGGGCCCCGGACAGGGGCTCACCGCACTCGCGCGCCGCCACCCGAGGGTGGCGCGGGGGCGCTCGCGGGCGATCGGCCTGCTGCCCGCGAGGCCCGGCGGACCGGACGCCGAGCGCGCGGCCTTCGAGCAGGCCCTCGCCGAACTCGCGGGCGGGCCTTCCCACTTGGGGGCCTCGGCCGACTCCCCGGCCGCCGACCCGGACACGCGGGTGTCCAGGCCCGTTCGAGCCGGTCTCCAGACCGACTTGACACGGTCACTACCAGGGGCCGGAGCGCCGGTTCCCGCCGACATCGAGTGAGGATGCCCATGGAACGACGCGTCGTCATAACCGGAATCGGTGCGGTGGCGCCCGGGGGAACAGGGATCAAGCGGTACTGGGATCTGCTGTCGACCGGGCGGACGGCCACCCGCACGATCTCCCTCTTCGATGCCTCCCCGTACCGCTCCCAGGTCGCGGCCGAGGTCGACCTCGATCCCGCGGCGGCCGGACTGTCCCCGCAGGAGGCGCGCAGACTCGACCGCGCGGGCCAGTTCGCGCTGGTCGCCGCCCGGGAGGCGCTCGCCGACTCCGGCCTGGACCTCGCCGGCCCGCAGGCCGTGAGCACGGGGGTGTCGCTCGGCTGCGCGGTGGGCTGCACCACGTCGATGGAGGACGAGTACGTGGTCCTCAGCGACGGCGGCGCCCACTGGCTCGTCGATCACGAGTACGCGGTGCCCCGGCTCTACGACCACTTCGTCCCGAGTTCACTGGCCGCCGAACTGGCCCGCGAGGTCGGTGCGAAGGGCCCCGTCTGCCTCGTCTCCGACGGCTGCACCTCGGGCCTCGACGCCGTCGGCCACGGCGCCGACCTGATCCGCGAGGGCAGCGCCGACGTCGTCGTCGCGGGCGGCACCGACGCGCCGATCTCCCCGATCACGCTCGCCTGCTTCGACGCCATCAAGGCGACCACACCCCGCAACGACGACCCGGAGCACGCCTCCCGCCCCTTCGACAACACCCGCAACGGGCTCGTCCTCGGCGAGGGCGCCGCCGTGCTGATCCTGGAGGAACTGGGGCACGCGCGAAGCCGCGGCGCCCGGATCTACGCCGAGGTCGCCGGGTTCGGCACCCGCAGCAACGCCTACCACATGACCGGTCTGCGCTCGGACGGCGCGGAGATGGCCGAGGCGATCCGGGTCGCCCTCGCGGAGGCGCGGCTCGCGCCGGAGCGGATCGACTACGTCAACGCGCACGGCTCCAGCACCAAACAGAACGACCGGCACGAGACCGCCGCGTTCAAGGAGTCGCTCGGCGAGCACGCCCGCCGGGTCCCGGTCAGCTCCATCAAGTCGATGATCGGGCACTCGCTCGGCGCGATCGGCGCGCTCGAACTCGTCGCCTGCGTCCTCGCGATGGAGCACGGCCTCATCCCGCCGACGGCGAACCTGCGTGAGCCCGACCCGCTGTGCGATCTCGACTACGTCCCCCTGACCGCGCGCGAGGCCCGCGTCGACTCGGTGCTCAGCGTCGGCAGCGGCTTCGGCGGCTTCCAGAGCGCCGTCGTCCTCGCCCGTCCCGAAAGGAGCGCGGCGTGACGTCCACCGCCACCCGCCCCGTGATCACCGGCATCGGCGTCGCCGCCCCCACCGGGCTCGGAGCCGACGCCCACTGGTCGGCCGTCGTCGAGGGCGCGAACGGTATCGCGGAGATCACCCGGTTCGACGCCTCCGGCTACCCGGTGCGGCTCGCCGGCGAGGTGCCCGGGTTCGAGGCCGGCGAGCACATCCCCAGCCGGCTGCTGCCGCAGACCGACCATATGACCAGGCTCGCCCTGTACACGGCGGACGCGGCACTGAAGGACAGCGGACTCGACCTCGCCGCCCTGCCCCCGTACGCGGCCGGTGTCGCCTCGGCCTCGTCGATGGGCGGCTTCGAGTTCGGCCAGCGCGAACTGCAGAACCTGTGGAGCAAGGGCGGCCAGTTCGTCAGCGCCTACCAGTCCTTCGCCTGGTTCTACGCCGTCAACACCGGCCAGATCTCCATCCGGCACGGATTGAAGGGCCCGAGCGGCGCCGTCGTCACCGACCAGGCCGGCGGGCTGGACGCGATCGGGCACGCGCGGCGCCAGATCCGCAAGGGCACGACGGTGATGCTGGCGGGCGGCGTCGACGGCGCGCTGTGCCCGCTCGGCCTCGCGGGACAGCTCGCCTCCGGTCGTCTCAGTACCGAGGACCGCCCGGACCGGGCGTATCTGCCCTTCGACGAGGCCGCCTCGGGCCATGTGCCGGGCGAGGGCGGCGCCTACCTCGTCCTGGAGGACCCGGTGTCCGCCGAGGAGCGCGGGGCCCGGGTGTACGGCCGACTCGCCGGGTACGCGGCCACGTTCGACCCGCATCCGGGCGACCCGGAGGCCGACGGCCTGGAGCGCGCGATCCGTACCGCCCTGGCCGACGCGGACCTCGCCCCGGACGCCGTCGCCGTCGTCCTCGCGGACGCCGCCGGCGTACCCCGGGCGGACCGCGCCGAGGCCGCCGCGCTGGCAGCGGTGTTCGGCCCCCGGGGTGTGCCCGTGGCCGTGCCGAAGGCGCAGACCGGCCGCCTGTACGCGGGCGGGGCGGCGCTCGACCTGGTCTCCGCGCTGCTCGCCCTGCGCGACGGCAGCGTCCCGCCGACCGCCCACATCACCTCCGTCGCCGCCGACTGCCCCGTGGACCTGGTGACCGGTGAGGCCCGCCCGCTCACCGGCGACGCGGCGCTGGTCCTCGCGCGCGGCGAGGGCGGCTTCAACGCGGCCGCGGTCGTCACCACCACGAACTGAACCCCCCGCCACCGGAGTCGGGAGACCCACGGACAACCACCGGCTCGACCGGCGGACCCCACCGACGAGTACGCCCCACACGGAAGGAACCCACCATGAGCCCCAACGGTCTGACGGCACTGAGCATCGACGATTTCACCCGCATCCTGCGCGAGTCCGCCGGGGAGGACGAGGCCGTCGACCTCAGTGGCGACATCGCCGACGTGCCGTTCACGGACCTCGGCTACGACTCCCTCGCCCTGCTGGAGGTGGCCGGCCGTATCACCCGTGAGTACGGGGTCGCCCTCCCCGACGAGACCCTCGACGGCGCCGAGACCCCTCGGGTCTTCGTCGACCTGGTCAACTCGGCCCTGTCGGGCGGCTGACCGCGACGAGGAAGGCGGGGACCCGGGATCTCCGGGGCCCCCGCCTTCGCCGTTCGCCGGGCCGTCAGCGGGACGCGGCCCGCTCCGCGGCCTCCTTGGCCAGGGTGAGGGTGGCCGTGCTGTTCCTGCCGAGGGCACCCCGTACGAGGTCGCGGGCCGAGTCGAGGGTGGCGTCCGGGCCCAGCAGCTCCCGTACCCGATCGAGTCGCAGGACGACCGTGTGGTGCGAGGTGGCGCGCACGCCGTCCGGGGTCGGCTCGATGGTCCACCGGCCCGTGTGGGCGGCCATCAGCGGCGGTACCTCCGTCTGCTTGTACACGAGCCGGTCCGGGGCGAAACCGACCCGTACCGACTTCGTCGTGTGCACCGAGCCGTCGGCGGCACGGGTGTCCATCTCGACCGTCTGCACGTCCTCGCCGGGTTCGGTCAGCACGAGCCGGTTCACATGGGGAAGCCGCTCCTCCCACAGGTCGGCCCGCCAGAGGAAGTCGTACACCTGCTCCTTCAACTCCTCCTTCGGCCCCGAGATGTCGACGTGGTCGGCGAACGACAGCAGCGCCCCCGGCTCCGCCGCCAGGGACTCGGCCGCCGTCTTCAGCGCGGCCAGTTCGGAGCCGCTGTTGGTGTCGACGGCCTGCTCCACCCACGCGCGGGCCACCGGATCGTCGTCGACGACGGTGAAGTCGTGCAGCAGTACGACACTGCTGCCGCCCGGCGCGGCCTCGATGATCCACTCGCCGCCCATCGACGCGACCGGCGCGGACGAGACCTCCTGACGGAACGTCACCCGCAGTGCGCCGGGGTCGAGTTGGCGACGGGAGGTCCAGGACCGCACCTCCCCGTTCGCGAACGCCCAGATCCGCAGTCGCTCCGACCGGTCGTCCCCGTCGAGTCTCTCCACGTGCACGGTGGGCGGAAAGACATGCGGCCAGTCCTCCGCCGCCGCGATCAACGCGTACACGGCCTTGGGCTCGGCCGCCACCTCGATCGTGTGCCGTGTCCTGACGACACCTGATTCCGACATGAAGGGCCCCTTTCCGAGATACCGCCGCGAGTGTCGGGCACATCACTCCAGCGGCAGTGGAGAGGGACTGGACGGCCACGGCTGTCCTGTGAACGGCTCCTCCAGGAACAGCCCCTCCCGCCCGCGGAGTTGTAGCGGGACGACGCCGAGGCCCGGGGCGGACAGACTCGCCGTGGGCACGTTGAAGCCCCGGTTCGGCGGTGCATCGTTCATTCGCAGGAGATTCGCTGGGTGAGAAGAGTTCAGTTGCCTTCGCGTCACAGGCACTTCACAACACCCGCAAATGCGCCGGGCTCACGCCCGTATTGGACGTGCATCGAACCGGCCCCATACGTTCGGGACATGGGTGCTGTCTCTCGTCGACGCCTGCTCACGCTCGATGCGCTGGCCGCGTTCTGCTTCCTCCTGCTCCCGCAGGTGTCGGTGCTGCGGCCGGCCGTCGGCGGCGAGGTCAGCGGCACCGCTGTGTGGCTGCTGTCCCTGAGCACCGCGCTGCCGCTGGTCGTAAGGCGGCTGTGGCCTGTCCCGGTCTTCGGGTTCGTACTGACCGCCGCCTGCGTGGCGCTGGCCGCCGGCGCCGGACCGACCCCGTTCCTCGCCACCGCGTATGCCCTCTACACGGTGGCAACGACCAGGAGACAGCGGCCAGGACTGTCCGTGGTCCTCGTCGCCGCACTGTGTGCGGTGGGCGCCACCCTGATCACGGTGTCCGGCGGACAGGGCTACCAGGGCGGCAGCAAAGCCGTGCAGATCGTGTTCGCCCTGCTCGTCCTCGGCGCCACCTGGGCGACAGGGGTCGCCGTCCGGGAACGGCGGGAGGGCCTGCGGCGCGCCATCGAGCACGCGGCCGAGCAGGCGAAGGCCGAGGAACGCCTGCGCATCGCCCGCGACATCCACGACGTCGTCACCCACAGCGTGGGCCTGATCGCGATCAAGGCGGGAGTCGCCAACCACGTGATCGCCACCCGCCCCGAGGAGGCGAGGGAGGCCCTGACGGTGATCGAGGACGTCAGCCGCCGGGCGCTGCGCGACATGCGGGCCACCCTCAAGGTGCTGCGCCGCGAGCAGGACAGCGGCGCGGGCGACCTACAGCCGATCCAGGGACTTTCGGACCTGTCGGCCCTGGTGAGCACGACCGGGGCGGCCGGGGTACGCGTCGACCTGCGGACCCGGTACGTGGAGGAACCCCCCGACGGTGTCGCGCTGTCCGCGTTCCGGATCGTCCAAGAGGCGCTGACCAACGTCGTCAAACACGCCGCGCCCACCCGCTGCCAGGTCCGTCTCACCGCGGAACAGGGCACGTTGACGATCGAGGTCACCGACGAGGGCCCCGGTCCGGGACACCGGCCGGCCGTGCCCGGCGGCGGCATGGGCCTGGTCGGCATGAAGGAGCGGGTCGCCGCCCACGGGGGCGCCTTCAGCGCCGGACCGCGCGCGGGCGGCGGCTTCCGGATCTTCGCGACACTGCCGTGCTGAGCCGCACTCATCGCCGTACGCGGCCGGACTGATCGCCGTGCTGAGCCGGACTCATCGCCGTACGCGGCCGGACTCATCCGCAAGTATGGGTTCGGCCCGCACGGCCCCGCCCCGGAGTCCCGACTCCGGACCGATGTGCCCGGCAGCTGCGCCCGACGACACTCGTCACGTGATTGACGTCCAGAACTTGACGAAGCGGTACGGGCCCACCACCGTCGTGGACAGCCTCACCTTCACGGTGCGGTCGGGAGCCGTCACCGGATTCCTGGGTCCCAACGGGGCCGGGAAGTCCACGACGATGCGGATGATGCTCGGCCTCACCCGCCCGGACGCCGGGTCCGCCCGCATCAGCGGTCACGCCTATCACGAACTGAAGTACCCCGTCCGCCAGGTCGGCGCCCTGCTGGAGACGGCGGCCCCGCACCGCGGCCTGACCGCCACCGACCATCTGCGCTGGCTCGCGCAGAGCAACCGGATCGCCCGGCAACGCGTCGCGGAGGTCCTGGAGATGGTCGGCCTGACGGGAGCGGCCCGGCGGCGGATCGGCACGTTCTCGCTCGGCATGGGACAGCGGCTCGGCCTGGCGGCGGCCCTGCTCGGCGACCCGCCCGTCCTGGTGCTCGACGAACCGGTCAACGGCCTGGACACGGAAGGCATCCGGTGGCTGCGCGAACTGCTGCGCTCGATGGCCGCCGAGGGCCGGACCGTCCTCGTCTCCAGCCACCTGATGACCGAGATGTCCATGGTCGCGGACCACCTGATCGTCATCAGCCGCGGACAGCTGCTCGCGGAGACCAGCATGTCGGACTTCATACAGCGCCACGGACGGACCTACGTACGCGTGCGGACCCCCGAACCCATGCGCCTGCACCAGGAACTGGAACGGAAGGGAGTCTCGCCGCGCCTCGCACAGGACGGCAGCCTGGAAGTCGACGGCATGACGCCGGCCGAGATCAACCGGCTGGCCGCGGTGAACGGTCTCTCGCTCGAAGAGCTGAGCACCCACACGGGATCGCTTGAGGACACCTTCCTCAAGCTCATCGGCGACGGAGGAAGCGCCACCCATGTCTGAGACGGCCGCCGCCATACGCGCCGAGTTCACCAAGCTGCGAGGTGTCCGCGGTACGTTCGTGGCCCTGCTGCTGTTCGCGCCCACCAGCCTCCTCATCGCAGCCCTGGGCGGCTGGTCGGCGAGGGGTGCGATCGAGGCCGACAGCCCCGGACTCCGCGACGACTTCACCCCCGAGCAAGCGGGCCTGGACGGCATCCTCTACGGCCAGCTCGCCCTGATCGTGTTCGCCGTGCTCATCGTCTCCAGCGAGTACACGTCGGGCATGATGCGGGTCTCGCTGCTCGCCGTGCCCCGGCGGGGCCGGCTCTACGCGGCGAAGGTGGCCGTCACCGCTGCCGCCGCCGCGGCTGTCGCGATCCCCGTCACGGTCGTGGGCTATCTGCTCACACAGTTCGCCCTGGGACCCCACGGCGCCGGCATCGATGCGAGCGGTGTCCCCCGTGCCCTCGCCGGCGCCGTGGTCTATCTGACGCTGATGAGCCTGTTCGCGGCCGGTGTGGCCGCGGCGGCTCGCGGCGCCGTCATCCCGCTTGCCGTCCTGCTCCCGATGGTGCTCGCCGGATCGCAGATCCTGTCCATCATCGGAGCGACCAAGGAGATGGTCCGGTACTTCCCCGACCGGGCCGGCACGCGGATGCTCACGGTCGACGCGGACGACGCGTTCACCGGATTCGCCGTGCTGCTCGTGTGGACCGTCGCCGCGCTGGCCCTCGGCTATCTGCGCCACCGGCGGTGGGACGCGTGACGGGACGGGCACGAGGCATCTGCCCCATGCCCGTGGGACATGCCGCCCCGTAGGTTCCCAGACAGGTCACGGGCCGAACAGGTCGGCCCGGGCGATCTGATCCTCTGGGAGGAACCATGTCCGCGATCTACGAGCCCCCGGCCCTCCAGGAAGTCGGCTACACCGACGAGTACACGAACCTGGCCCCCGAAGGACCCGCCACCTGGGCCTCAGGGCCCGCACACATCCGGGACCTGGCCGAACGGGCCACCGGCGAGGGCGCGTCCCTGCACCTGACCGGCTTCGGCGGGGACGAACTGTTCGGGCGGATGCCCGCCTGCGCCTGGTCCCTTGCTCGCGCCCACCCGGTCGGCGGCCTGAAACTGGTCAACCGCTATCGGCTGGCCAACCGCTGGTCGTTGACCGCCACGGTGCGCGCGCTCGCGGACTGGTCGACGTTCTCCCAGAACATCGCCGCGGTCGCCGCCCGCATCAGCGACCCGCCACCGCCGCTCGACGAGCCCGACTTCGGCTGGGTGTTCGCGCCCCGCATGCCCGCCTGGGCCACACCGGACGCCGTGTCGGCCGTCCGGGAACTGCTCACCACCACCGCCCGCGAGACCCCCGTACCCCTCGACGCGGACCGGGCCCGGCACCAGGCGCTCGCCTCGATCGTCTTCGAGGGGAAGACGATCCGCCTGCTGCGCGCGAAGGGCGTCCCGTGCGCGCGAAGGGCGTCCCGTTCGCCGGGATCGGCGCCGATCCCGCAGCCGCACGCCGGCCGGTCTACGTCGACCGTCCCGGCGGCAGCCTGGCCGTGATCGCGTGCAGCTCGACGCTCCTGCCCGGGCAGGAGTCCGCAGCCCCGTCACCGGACCTGCCGGGCCGACCCTGGGCTGAACCCCCTGCGGCACAGCGCGACACTGCGGGTGACGCCCGCACAGATGGACGTACTGCGGGAGATCGACGGCGAGACAGGGCTGCGGGCTCGGCGGGCCGAGGCCCGACGCCGCGCGGACCTCGTCCTGGTCAGCGTGCACTCCCACGAGCCCGGGCCGACACCGGAGACACCCGGTGAGTTCCTCCGCGAGTTCGCCCACCGGATGATCGACGAAGGCGCCGACATCGTGGTCGGACACGGCCCGCACCAACTGCGCGGGGTGGAGCTCCACCGGGGGAAACCGATCTTCTACAGCCTGGGGAACATCGTCAGCCAGATCGAACTCGCCGACCGAGTCCCGGCCGAGGACTACGCCAAGATCCCCGCCCGTGAACAGCTCACCCCGGGCGGCTACTTCGCCGAACTCAGCGCCCACGGCCGCCGGATGTTCGCCCCGCACCGCCGGTACCGGCAGTCGCTCGTGCCGGTGCTCACCTTCGACGACGGCGCTCTGGTGGATGCCCGCCTCCACCCGGTCGACCTGGGGTTCGGCCGGCCGGTCCACCACCGGGGCCGCCCGCGGCTGGCGGACCCGGTCGAGGCCAAGGAGATCCTCACCGACCTCGCCCGGCTCGCGGAGCCGTACGGCGCCGCCGTGACGGCCGCAAGAGGAGAGGACCCCAAATCTCTTTAGAACAAGGGGAGTTGAGCGGGCGGAACCGGCGCTGCTGCTAAAATCGCGGTCTTCGAGGGCCCGATGGGCAGTTTGCGATGAGTGGCGAGGAATGCGGGATGGCTGAGGCGGTCCGGGTGCTGATCGCGGACGATCAGGCGCTGTTGCGCGGGAGCTTCCGTGTCCTCATCGACTCGACACCGGGAATGGAGACGGTCGGCGAGGCGGGTGATGGCGCGAGGGCCGTGGAACTCGCCCGGGAACTCAAGCCGGACGTCGTCCTGATGGATCTGCGCATGCCCGTCATGGACGGCATCGCGGCCACCCGGGAGATCTGCTCCGACGAGGCCATTGCCGGCGTACGGGTACTCGCCCTGACGATGTTCGACATGGACGAGTACGTCTACCCGGCCCTCCAGGCGGGCGCGAGCGGCTTCATGCTCAAGGACGCCTCGCCCTCGGACCTGGTCGCAGGCATCCGTGTCATCGCCACCGGTGAGGGTGTCCTGGCACCCACCGTCACCCGCCGCCTCATCGAGAACTTCTCCGGCGGCAGCGAAACGGTTCGGCCGGCTCCACGGCTCGTCGGGCTCACCAAGCGGGAACAAGAGGTACTCGTCCTGATCGCGAATGGGCTGTCGAACGCCGAGATCGCCCAGCACCTGGTGATCAGCCTGCCCACGGTGAAGACCCATGTGAGCAGCCTCCTGTCCAAGCTGAACGCCCGCGACCGTGCCCAACTGGTCATCATCGCCTACGAAAGCGGTCTCGCCGAGCCCGGGATGCCGGCCTGATCCTGCTCGCCGGGCCACCAGGGGAGGCGGGTGAGCCATCGGCGTGGTCTTCGCGCAGCCCGCGCGGCCGAGGGGAGCCCGGTCTCGGCCCACGTCCCAGAGACGTCCCTCCGGCGCTGCCGCACCCCCTCCAGGCCTACAACAGTGCGGGTCAGACGGGGTGCGGCGGCGCCCGTCGGTCAGATGTCCCGGAAGATCTCGATCTGCGCCCCCACCGAATTCAGGCGCTCCGCGAGGTCCTCGTAGCCGCGGTTGATGACGTACACGTTGCGCAGGACGGAGGTGCCCTCGGCGGCCATCATCGCCAGGAGGACGACGACGGCGGGGCGGAGGGCGGGTGGGCACATCATCTCGGCGGCCCGCCAGCGGGTGGGGCCCTCCACCAGGACCCGGTGGGGGTCGAGGAGTTGGAGGCGGCCGCCGAGGCGGTTGAGGTCGGTGAGATAGATCGCGCGGTTGTCGTAGACCCAGTCGTGGATGAGGGTCTTGCCCTGCGCGGCGGCGGCGATGGCCGCGAAGAACGGCACGTTGTCGATGTTGAGGCCGGGGAACGGCATCGGGTGGATCTTGTCGATCGGCGCCTGGAGCTTGGAGGGGCGGACGGTCAGGTCCACCAGGCGCGTACGGCCGTTGTCGGCGAAGTACTCCGTGGAGCGGTCGTGGTCGAGGCCCATCTCCTCCAGGACCGCCAGCTCGATCTCCAGGAACTCGATCGGCACCCGGCACACCGTCAGCTCCGACTCGGTGACGACGGCGGCGGCCAGCAGGCTCATCGCCTCGACCGGGTCCTCGGAAGGGGAGTAGTCGACGTCCGTGTCGATGTGCGGTACGCCGTGCACGGTCAGCGTGGTGGTGCCGATGCCGTCCACCCGTACACCGAGGGCCTCCAGGAAGAAGCACAGGTCCTGGACCATGTAGTTGGAGGAGGCGTTGCGGATGACGGTCACGCCGTCGTGGCGGGCGGCGGCCAGCAGCGCGTTCTCCGTCACCGTGTCGCCGCGCTCGGTCAGCACGATCGGGCGGCCGGGTACGACGGACCGGTCGACCTCCGCGTGGTACAGCCCCTCGGTGGCGGTGATGTCCAGCCCGAACCGGCGCAGCGCGATCATATGCGGCTCGATGGTCCGCGTACCGAGGTCGCAGCCACCGGCGTACGGCAGCTTGAAGTGGTCCATACGGTGCAGCAGCGGGCCGAGGAACATGATGATGGAGCGTGTACGGCGGGCCGCCTCCGCGTCGATGGCGGGGAGGTCCAGCTCGGCCGACGGCACGATCTCCAGGTCGACACCGCCGTTGATCCAGCGGGTGCGGACGCCGATGGAGCCGAGCACCTCCAGCAGGCGGTACACCTCCTCGATCCGCGCCACCCGGCGCAGTACCGTCCGCCCCTTGTTCAGCAGGGTGGCGCACAGCAGCGCGACACAGGCGTTCTTGCTGGTCTTCACATCGATCGAACCGGAGAGCCGACGCCCTCCGACCACCCGCAGATGCATCGGACCCGCGTACCCCAGTGACACGATCTCACTGTCCAGCGCTTCACCGATGCGGGCGATCATCTCAAGGCTGATGTTCTGGTTTCCGCGCTCAATGCGGTTCACCGCGCTCTGACTTGTTCCGAGCGCCTCCGCCAACTGCGACTGGGTCCAGCCCCGGTGCTGCCGGGCGTCACGGATGAGCTTGCCGATGCGTACGAGGTAGTCGTCGGTCATGCCGTGAGGCTATCTCAGATATGAGATGAACTCTGAGTCGGGGTGGGTCATGTGGGTGAAAGCGCCCCGGGCGGCAGCCGAAAGCCCGTGTGATGGATGCCACTTCTCTCCACAGGAGTAACGGAAGGGTCCCCCGAACGGCGATCGGGGGTGCGGACGTCGAACGACCGACGGACAGCGGCCACAGCCCAACGGACAGCGGCCACAGGGCCAATGGCCAGCCGTCGACCGCGACGACCGTGAATGACCTCCGGGATGGACAGCGGTCCTTCGTCGGGCAGCCTGTGTCAGCGCGCCAGGAGCTGTACGACCGCGATGACGCCGACGGCGACGATGACGGCGCGGAGCGCGGTGGGTGGAAGGCGGCGGCCGACCTTGGCGCCGATCTGCCCGCCGAGGGCGGAGCCCACGGCGATCAGCAGGACCGCCGGCCAGTCGAACTCGGCGACGAAGAGGAAGAAGCAGGCGGCGATGCCGTTGACGATGCCTCCGAGGACGTTCTTGACGGCGTTGACGCGTTGCAGGTCCTCGTCGAGGAGCAGGCCCATGAGGGAGAGGTATATGACGCCCTGGGCGGCGCCGAAGTAGCCGCCGTACCCGCTCGCGAGGAACAGTCCGACCAGCAGGACGGGGCCGCCGTGGGGCCGGCCGGTGGTGCCGTTGTTCTCGCGGCGGCGCTGTACGGCTCTGGTGAGGCGCGGCTGGAGCAGTACGAGGACGAGCGCGAGGGTGATCAGTACGGGGACGATCGTGTCGAAGGACTCGGAGGGCAGGGTGAGCAGCAGGACGGCGCCGCCGAGCCCGCCGAGGGCGGCGGTGAGGCCGAGGATGATGGTGCGGCGGCGCTGTCCGCGCAGTTCGGCGCGGTAGCCGATGGCTCCGCTGATGGAGCCGGGGACGAGGCCGAGGGTGTTGGAGACATTGGCGGTGATCGGCGGCAGCCCGGTGGCGAGCAGCACGGGGAAGGTGATCAGGGTGCCGGAGCCGACGATGGTGTTGATCGTGCCGGCGCCGATGCCGGCCGCGAGGACGGCCAGTGCTTCCCAGATGGACACGCCATTTCCTTACCTGCTCGGTGTGTCGCCTCCCCGCCGCGCCACAGGCGGTCGAGGGGCTCGCACCGATCTTGCACGATCAGGCGCAGGGCTCAGGGGTTGCGTTCAGCATGTGGGAGTGAGACAGGTCGACAGGCGCCCTGGGCATGACCTGCCGGGGCCCATGTACTAGAGTTATCTCGACATCGAGATATCTGCCGAGGCGTACCGCAGTCGCCGCCCCGGGTGAGGGTTACCTAACTTAGCCTTACCTTAGCGGATTGGCCAGGGGGCGTGGCGGCAGGATGCGGTGGTACGCGCACATGGAATGAAGGAGACTGTCGTGTCGGCGAACAGCTTCGACGCCCGCAGCACGCTGCAGGTGGGCGACGAGTCGTACGAGATCTTCCGGCTGGACAAGGTGGAAGGCTCGGCTCGCCTTCCGTACAGCCTGAAGGTGCTGCTGGAGAACCTTCTCCGTACCGAGGACGGCGCGAACATCACCGCCGACCACATCCGGGCCCTCGGCAACTGGGACTCGCAGGCCCAGCCCAGCCAGGAGATCCAGTTCACGCCGGCCCGCGTGATCATGCAGGACTTCACCGGTGTCCCCTGTGTCGTCGACCTCGCCACCATGCGTGAGGCCGTCAAGGAGCTCGGTGGCGACCCGGCGAAGATCAACCCGCTGGCCCCGGCCGAGATGGTCATCGACCACTCCGTCATCGCCGACAAGTTCGGCACCCCGGACTCCTTCGCCCAGAACGTCGAGCTGGAGTACGGCCGCAACAAGGAGCGCTACCAGTTCCTGCGCTGGGGCCAGACCGCGTTCGACGAGTTCAAGGTCGTACCCCCCGGCACCGGCATCGTCCACCAGGTGAACATCGAGCACCTGGCGCGCACGGTCATGGTGCGGGGCGGCCAGGCGTACCCGGACACCCTCGTCGGCACCGACTCCCACACCACCATGGTCAACGGCCTCGGTGTGCTGGGCTGGGGCGTCGGCGGCATCGAGGCCGAGGCCGCGATGCTCGGCCAGCCGGTCTCCATGCTCATCCCGCGCGTCGTCGGCTTCAAGCTCACCGGTGAGCTGCAGCCCGGCACCACCGCCACCGACCTCGTGCTCACCATCACCGAGATGCTCCGGGGGCACGGTGTGGTCGGCAAGTTCGTCGAGTTCTACGGCGAGGGCGTGGCCGCCACGAGCCTCGCCAACCGCGCCACCATCGGCAACATGTCGCCGGAGTTCGGCTCCACCGCCGCCATCTTCCCGATCGACGGCGAGACCCTGAACTACCTCAAGCTCACCGGCCGCTCCGAGCAGCAGGTCGCGCTCGTCGAGGCGTACGCCAAGGAGCAGGGCCTCTGGCTGGACCCGGCCGCCGAGCCGGACTTCTCCGAGAAGCTGGAGCTGGACCTCGCCACGGTCGTCCCCTCCATCGCCGGCCCGAAGCGCCCGCAGGACCGTATCGTCCTCGCGAACGCCGCGCAGCAGTTCGCGCAGGACGTCCGCAACTACGTCTCCGAGGACGAGGAGGCGGGCAAGGAGTCCTTCCCGGCCTCCGACGCCCCGGCCACCTCCAACGGTGTGCCGACCCGCCCGACCACGGTCACGGCCCCCGACGGCTCGACGTACGAGATCGACCACGGCGCCGTCACGGTCGCCGCGATCACCTCCTGCACCAACACCTCCAACCCGTACGTCATGGTCGCCGCCGCGCTGGTGGCCAAGAAGGCGGTGGAGAAGGGCCTGACCCGCAAGCCGTGGGTCAAGACCACCCTCGCCCCCGGCTCCAAGGTCGTCACCGACTACTTCGACAAGGCGGGCCTCACCCCGTACCTCGACAAGGTCGGCTTCAACCTGGTCGGTTACGGCTGCACCACCTGCATCGGCAACTCCGGCCCGCTGCCGGAGGAGGTCTCCAAGGCCGTCAACGACCACGACCTGGCCGTGACTTCGGTCCTCTCCGGCAACCGGAACTTCGAGGGCCGCATCAACCCCGACGTCAAGATGAACTACCTGGCCTCCCCGCCGCTGGTCGTCGCGTACGCCATCGCGGGCTCCATGAAGGTGGACATCACCAAGGACGCCCTCGGCACCGACCAGGACGGCAAGCCGGTCTTCCTGTCCGACATCTGGCCCTCCGAGGCCGAGGTCAACGACGTCGTGGCCAACGCCATCGGCGAGGACATGTTCTCCAAGTCCTACTCCGACGTCTTCGCGGGCGACGCCCAGTGGCAGGCCCTGTCGATCCCCACCGGCAACACCTTCGAGTGGGACCCGCAGTCGACGTACGTCCGCAAGCCCCCGTACTTCGAGGGCATGGGCATGGAGCCGGCCCCGGTCACCGACATCTCCGGCGCCCGCGTCCTCGCCAAGCTCGGCGACTCGGTCACCACCGACCACATCTCGCCCGCCGGTGCCATCAAGGCCGACACCCCGGCCGGCAAGTACCTCACCGAGCACGGTGTGGAGCGTCGTGACTTCAACTCCTACGGCTCGCGCCGAGGCAACCACGAGGTCATGATCCGCGGCACGTTCGCCAACATCCGTCTGCGCAACCAGATCGCGCCGGGCACCGAGGGCGGCTACACCCGCGACTTCACCGTCGAGGGCGCGCCCGTCTCCTTCATCTACGACGCCTCGCAGAACTACCAGGCCGCCGGCACCCCGCTGGTCATCCTGGGCGGCAAGGAGTACGGCTCCGGCTCGTCCCGTGACTGGGCGGCCAAGGGCACGGCTCTGCTCGGCGTCAAGGCCGTCATCACCGAGTCGTACGAGCGCATCCACCGCTCGAACCTCATCGGCATGGGCGTCCTGCCGCTGCAGTTCCCGGCCGGCCAGAACGCCGACTCCCTCGGCCTGACCGGTGAGGAGACCTTCTCCATCAGCGGCATCACCGAGCTGAACGAGGGCACCACCCCGAGCACGGTGAAGGTCACCACCGACACGGGCGTCGAGTTCGACGCGGTCGTCCGCATCGACACCCCCGGTGAGGCCGACTACTACCGCAACGGCGGCATCATGCAGTACGTGCTGCGCAACCTGCTCCGCAAGTAAGCGAAGCGGTACGGCAGTCGAGGGCCGCACCCCCGGAGTGACCGGGGGTGCGGCCCTCGCCATGTCCGGCGGGGAGAACCGTGGACCGCGGCACCGGAACCGCAGGTCATCGGCCTGCCTCAGCTGGAACACAGTGTTCCTACAGCCAACCGGGACACGATCCGTACATGGCTGGCACCTCCACGACCCGCAACGGCCGCGTTCGCGTCCTCATCGTCGACGACGAACCCGGGCTCACCGAACTGCTGTCCGTGGCCGTCACGGAGGCCGGCTGGCGACCCTACCCGGCGGCCGACGGCTACAGCGCGCTCAGGGCCGCGCGCGGCTGCGCCCCCCACGCCGTGGTCCTCGACGGCATGCTGCCCGACATCGACGGCGTTCAGGTACTGCGCCGGCTGCGCTACGAGAACCCCAAGCTGCCGGTGCTGATGCTGACCGCCCGGGACGCCCTCGAACACCGTATCGACGGGCTCTCGGCGGGCGCGGACGACTACGTCACCAAGCCGTTCTCGCTGGAGGAGGTCGTCCTCAGGCTGCGCGGACTGCTGCGGCGGTCCGGCGTCGAGGAGCCCGGATCGTCGTCGGACGACGGCGCCCTCGTCCTCGGGGATCTCGTCTACACCGAGGAGACCCGCGAGGTGCGTCGCGACGGTACGCCGATCCGGCTCACCGCCAAGGAGTTCGAACTGCTCGGCCTGCTGCTCGACCATCCTCGGCAGGTGCTGAGCAAGGCCCAGATCCTGGACCACGTCTGGAGCAGTTCCTTCGACGGCGACGGCAACCTGGTGGAGGTCTATATCTCCAGCCTCCGCCGCAAGATCGACAAGGGCAGGGCACCGATGATCCACACGGTGCGCGGACTCGGATACGCGATCCGGGCGGGGGAGGACGGAAGATGACCGGTCTGCTCAGGAGCAGGTCACTGCGCGCGCGGCTGCTCTTCTTCATCTCCGCCACGCTGGTGGCCGTGTGTGCCTCGATATCGCTGGCCACGGTCTTCGCGCAGCGGGCCTCGCTGCTGGGAGCCCTGGACGAGCGGGTCACCGACGCGGCCGAGCGCAGTCTGGGCGGGGTGAGCGTCGGGCCGCGCAACCACACCGACCTGACGTTCCTCAGGGAGCAGGGCCAGGCCGTCGGCACGCTCGCCGCACGGCTCGACGGCGACGGGAACATCACCTCCGCCGAGGTCATCGGCGCGAGCGGCGATCCGGAGAGTCTCACCGCCGAGCAGCGGGCCGCCCTCGACGGCGTCGAGCCCGACGGCGCCACGCACACCCGGACCGTCCCCGGCCTCGGCACCTACCGGATCACCGCCCTCAGCGACGAGGGCCTGTACGTCCTGACCGGCCTGCCGATGGACGACGTCCAGGACATGATCAGCGGTCTGGTGGTGGTCGAGGCGGTGGTCGCGGGCGTCGGCCTCACCGTCGCGGGCTGTGCCTGCGCGGTGGTGATCCGACGTCAGCTCCGTCCGCTGGGCCGGGTCGCCGCGACGGCCGTCGAGGTCTCCCGCTCCCCGCTGGACCGGGGCGAGGTCACCGGCCTCACCCGCGTCCCCGACCGCGACACGGACCCCGGCAGCGAGGCCGGCCAGGTCGGCGCCGCCCTCAACCGCATGATCGACCACGTCGAGGCGTCCCTCGCCCAGCGCCAGCGCAGCGAGGAACGGATGCGCCGCTTCCTCGCCGACGCCAGCCATGAACTCCGTACGCCGCTGGCCTCGATCGCCGGGTACGCGGAACTCATGAACCGGGGCACGGACAAGATCGAGCCGACGATGGCGTGGCGGCGCATCTCGGCGGAGTCGGCGCGGATGACGGGCCTGGTGGAGGACCTGCTGCTGCTCGCGCGCCTCGACGAGGGCCGACCGCTGGAGTCTGCCGAGGTGGACCTGGCGGCGCTGGTGGCGGAGGCGGTCTGGGACGCGAGGGCCGCGGGCGAGGACCACAACTGGCAACTGGCCCTGCTCCTCGACACCCCCGCCCTGGTCACCGGCGACGAGGCCCGACTGCACCAGGTGGTGGCGAATCTCCTGGCCAACGCACGGGTGCACACACCGCCGGGTACGACGGTGACGGCGTCGGTGGAGTCCACGGCGGACCGCTGTGTGATCCGGGTACGCGACGACGGCCCCGGCATCCCTCCCGCCCTCCTCCCCTCCGTCTTCGAACGCTTCACCCGAGCCGACGCCTCCCGCTCCCGCACCGGCCCCCACCAGGGCGGCTCCGGCCTTGGCCTCGCCATAGCCGCCGCGATCATCTCCGCCCACGCCGGCCGCATCGACGTCACCAGCGAGCCGGGCCGCACCGAGTTCACCCTCGAACTGCCCCCGCTCGGCACCGCCGGCCAACCCTCCATCGACACGGTTTCGGCGCCTTCGGTGCCGGTGTAGGAAGGGGAAGCGCCGGTATACGCCGGTGGGGCCGATCGCCGTCGGGACGTTACGTCGTCCGGTCGTCCGGTGGTCCCGTCGTCCCGTCGTCGCGGCGGAATCGGAGTCGTGCTCCGCCAGGGGCGCGGGGCACATGGAGGGCTGGTCCTGATGCGGGTTGCCGCACTGCCGTTCGTCGACGAGCACAGGGTCGTCATCCGGGCCGACCCCGGTACCGTCTGGCGGGCCCTCGGGGAAGCGCTGGACGCCGCCTACTCCCGGCCGGCATCGGTCCGTTACGCCCGGATCGTCGGATGCGCCGACCGTACGGCGTCCGGGCCGCGACCGCCGGGCGAGGGCTCGACGTTCCCCGGGTTCCGGGCGGTGTCGGCGATCCCGGACCGGGAGTTGGTCCTTCGGGGGCGGCACCGCTTCTCGACGTACGCCCTGGTCTTCCGCCTTGAGCCGAACGGACCCGACGGGACGGTTCTGCGTGCCGAGACCAGGGCCGCCTTCCCGGGCCCGACCGGTGCTCTGTACCGCCTGCTCGTCATCGGCCCGGGTGCGCACGCCGCACTCACCGGCCGCTTCCTCGGCTCCGTCCGCCGCCGGGCCGAACACCGCTGAGGCCGGGCGCCCGGCGTCGTACACGCGCTCCGCGGGGTTGTCGCCGCCCTGGGCGAGCGCCCTCGGCGAGACCCTCACCGCGTCAGCCGTTTACAACCGCGCCGCGCAGCGCTAGCTTCCGAAGAAGGTAGGGGTGGGAGCGCTCCCATTGTGGCGGTGGACCGGAACCCGCAGCCCCTGAGCCGCTCCCACCCCGCACCACTCACCCGCACACATACATCCGTACACACGCACGTTCCTCAAGGCCGTACACTCAAGGAGCGTTTGTCATGCACGTGACAACCCCACGATTAAGGCTGCCCAAACGCCACAGCGCACTCCTTCTCGTTCTGCTCGCCCTCGTGACCACGATCCCGGCGCTCGGCCTGGTCGTCACGGCGGGCAGCGGCAAGGCGGAGGCGCACGGCACCCCGATGAAGCCGGGCAGCCGCACCTTCCTGTGCTGGCAGGACGGGCTGACCGACACCGGTGAGATCAAGCCGGTCAACCCGGCCTGCAGAGCCGCACAGCAGGTCAGCGGCACGACCCCGTTCTACAACTGGTTCTCGGTGCTCCGCTCGGACGGCGCCGGCCGCACCCGGGGCTTCGTCCCCGACGGCGAGCTGTGCAGCGGCGGCAACACCAACTTCACCGGGTTCAACACCCCAAGCGCCGACTGGCCGTTGACCCATCTCACCTCCGGCGCGACCGTCGACTTCTCGTACAACGCGTGGGCGGCGCACCCGGGCTGGTTCTACGTCTACATCACCAAGGACGGCTTCGACCCGACCCAGACGCTCACCTGGGACGACATGGAGGAGCAGCCGTTCCTGAGCGTCGACCACCCGCCGCTGAACGGCAGCCCGGGCACGGTCGAGGCCAACTACTCCTGGAGCGGTCAGCTCCCGGCGAACAAGTCGGGCCGCCACATCATCTACATGGTCTGGCAGCGCTCCGACAGCGCGGAGACCTTCTACTCCTGCTCCGACATCGTCTTCGACGGCGGCAACGGCGAGGTCACCGGCATCAAGGAGCCGGGCAACCCCACCGACCCGGTACCGGGCGAGTGCTCGGCGACCCGCCGTACGACGGGCAGTTGGACGAACGGCTACCAGTCCGAGGTCGTCGTCACCAACACCGGTGACGTCCCGATGCTCGGCTGGATGGTCAACTGGACACTGCCGACAGGCCAGCAGGTCGACAGCCTCTGGAACGGCAGCCCCACCTACACCGGCCAGGACGTGATGGTCCACAACGCCGACTGGAACGGGGCACTGGACCCGGGGGAGACCGCCAACTTCGGCTATGTGGTCCAGGGTTCGGGAGGTGATTCGGCGACGACACTGCCCTGTCGGGTCGGCTGAGTTCCGACCGGGCCTGAAGGCGGTGCGCTCGGGGCGGACCGGGTGAGCGGGCGGTGCGTGCCCACCCGGTCCGCGAGCCGCGGCCGGTACGGGGGAGACCGGCGCGATGGGGGATTGGCTCTGGGGCGATCACCGACAGCAGGACAACGTTGTCGAGTGGTCTGAGCTTGACTCTATCGCCCCAACGGGACGCGGAGTCAAGTCAGTTGGGCCCGACGGCCGCCCGGACGGGGTTGTGTTCATACTGTTCGCCGCGCCGGGCTGCCGAAGGGCCGACTGGGCCTCAAGGGGTCTCAGGCCAGCAGCTCCACCTCCGCCAGCGTCGCCGTCTCGTCGAGGACAAGACGGTAGTGCTCGTACGTACGCGGGACGGGGATCGAGAACGCTCTGGTCTGGCGGTCCCAGGAGAACGACTCGTCGGCGCGGCGGTCCAGGGTCTGCCAGCTGGTGCCGTCCGCCGAGCCCTGGAGGGTCCAGCCGGTCGGCGCCTCGGCGCGGTCGGAGGAGGTGAGTGTGTACTGAACCGCCTTGGCCCCGGCGGCAATCGGCAGCTCGGCCGTCGTCACCGTCCCGCTCGTCGACGAGGTGTTGTCGAACAGTTCCCCGTCGCCCTCCACCACGTCCGCGCGCGGCGACGGCACCCGGTCGCTCTTCGTGATCGACACGGGCGCCGCGCTCTCCCCCGTGCCCCACCTCGACGGCTTCGGACCCATGTCGAACTCCAGCACCCCGCCCTTCGCGATCAGCGAGTGGGGCAGCGAAGTCTTCGTCCACGCCCTGCCGTTCACCTTCAAGCCTTGAACGTAGACGTTCTTCGCGCTGTTCCTCGGGGCCTTGATCACCAGGTCCCGGCCGTTCTCCAGATGGACGGTCGCCCTGGTGAACAGCGGGGAGCCGATGGCGTACTCGCCGCTGCCCATCACCAGCGGATAGAAGCCGAGCGCGGAGAACAGATACCAGGCGGACTGCTCGCCATTGTCCTCGTCACCGTGGTAGCCCTGGCCGATCGAGCTGCCGGTGTAGAGACGGGCGAGCACCTCGCGGACCTTCTCCTGCGCCTTCCACGGCTGCCCTGCGGCGTCGTACATGTAGATCGCGTGGTGGGCGACCTGGTTGGAGTGGCCGTACATGCCCATCCGTACGTCACGGGCCTCGGTCATCTCATGGATGACGCCGGGGTAGGAGCCGATGAAGTCGGGTGAGGCGGTCTCCGGGGTGGAGAAGTAGGTGTCCAGCTTCTCCGCGAGCCCGGACCGGCCGCCGTAGAGGTTCGCCAGACCCTTGCTGTCCTGCGGTGCGGTGAAGGCGTATCCCCAGCCGTTGGTCTCGGTGTAGTCGTGGCCCCACACACGCGGGTCGTACTTCTCCGAGTCGACCCGCCAGCCGCCGTCGGCGTCCCGGCCCTGGAAGAAGCCGGCCTTCGAGTCGAACAGCTGGACGTAGTCCTGGGCCCTGTCGAGGAAGTACGCCGACTCCTCGCGGTAGCGCTTCTCGCCGGTCTTCTTGTACAGGGCCTGGCCCATACGGGCGATGCCGTAGTCGTTGAGATACCCCTCCAGCGCCCAGGACAGGCCCTCGTGGGTGTCGGTGCCGGTGTAGCCGAGGAAGGGCGAGGTGGCCATGCCCTTGCGGCCGACACCCGAGGACGGCGGGACGACCGTGGCGTTCTTGACGGCCGCCTCGTACGCCGCCTTCGCGTCGAAGTCGACGCCCTTGACGTATGCGTCCGCGAACGCCACGTCCGACGAGGTGCCCGTCATCAGATCCGCGTACCCGGGGGAGGACCAGCGCGAGGTCCAGCCGCCGTCCTTGTACTGCTGGACGAAACCGTCGACCATCTCGCCCGCCTGACCGGGGGTCAGGAAGGAGTAGGCCGGCCATGTGGTCCGATAGGTGTCCCAGAAGCCGTTGTTGACGTAGACCTTGCCGTCGACGATCTTCGCGCCGGTGTGGGTGGGGGTGTCCTGGCCCGTCATGGGGGAGAAGGGCGAGGCGTACCGGTACGTCGAACCGACCTTCTCGAAGCCGGAGTTGGGGTAGAGGTACAGCCGGTAGAGGTTGGAGTAGAGCGTGGTGAGCTGGTCGGGGGTGGCGCCCTCGACCTCCACCTTGCCGAGGACGCGGTCCCACTGTGCCCGCGCCCGGTTCTTGACGGTCTCGAAGGCCGTCCCCTCCGGGATCTCCTGACGCAGATTGTCCTTGGCCTGGTCGACACTGATCAGGGAGGTCGCCAGACGCAGGGTGACCGTGCGGTCGGTGCCCGCGTCGAAGCGGAGGTGGCCCTTCACCCCGGCCGAGTCGCCGTCCGTGACGGGTGCGTCGAAGACGCCGTAGACGAAGAGCCGGGTCGCGCCCGCCGACAGATCGGACTTCACATCCGAGAAGCCCGTGACGACGCCCGCGTCCTTGTCGAGGGTCAGCCCCGCCTGGTCGGTGACATTGTCGAAGAGCACGCTCGTGTCGTCGCCGGGATAGGTGAAGCGCAGAGCCGCCGCGTGGTCCGTCGGGGCCATCTCCGCCTTGATCCCGTTCTCGAAGCGCACCCCGTAGTAGTACGGCCGGGCCGTCTCGTTCTCGTGCCGGAACGCCAGCGCCCTCGCCGTGGGACCCAGATCCGGGGTGCCGGACGCGGCCGACGGCATCACCTGGAAGGTCTGCCGGTCGCCCATCCAGGGGCTCGGCTCATGGCTGGCGCTGAACGCCTGGATCGTCGGCAGGTTGTCGTCGTTGTTGGCCCGCTGGTAGTCGTACAGCCATCTCAGGGTGCCCGCGTTGGTGACCGGCGTCCAGAAGTTGAAGCCATGGGGTACGGCCGTCGCGGGGAAGTTGTTGCCCCGGGAGAAGCCGCCGCTGGAGTTGGTGCCCCGGGTGGTGACCGCGTGGTCGGCGAGATGCGCCTTCGGCCGCTCGGGCGCGCGTACCCGTAGCGTCACGTCGTCGAGCCAGCCGCGGAACCGGGCCGGCCCCTTCGGGGAGTCGTACGCGACCAGCACCCGGTCCACGGTCTTGCCGGCCGCGACCGAGCCGATCCTCGACACCACGTCGTTCCACTGGTTGACGTAGAGGACCTTCGCCGCGCCCTGTCCACGCGGCGACAGCGGGAATCCATGCTGGTCGAGGGCGCCCAGCTCACTCAGCGAGGTGCCGTCGGTGAAGACCAGGTCCACCGAGACATTGGTGGCGTCGTAGTCGAGATCGCGGTCCGCCATCGACGGGAAGATCCGGTACGCCAGTTCCGTGTTCCGCTCCACGGCCACATCCACGTCGAAGACCTTGTTGTACGCGTACGCCCGGCCGTCCGCCGTGTGCCGGCCCGCGTAGCGCAGGGCCCGCGTCCCGGTGAAGCCGACCCCCGCCTTCGCGGTCGCGGAGCCGCTGGGCCCCCCGTCGGTGTGCGAGAGCATCTCCGGCGGTACGGGAGCCTCGCCGCCGCCATCGGAGAACTGCACATCGGCGAGCTGGACGATCGTGGAGGCGCCGTTGTTCTTGGTGATGTCCAGCCGGAAGTGCCGGTACTCGGCCACCGCGTCGCCGGGGATGTCGTACGACTTGGTCTGGAACCGCTCCTCGAAGGTTTCCCCGGAGCGGGTGTCGAGGGTCTTCCACTCCTTGCCGTCGGTGGAGCCCTTCAGGGTCCAGTCCTTCGGGTCGCGGGGCTCGAAGTCGTTCGCCGAGGTCAGCGCGTAGGTGACCACCTTGGCGGGCTCGTCGAGGTCGAACTCGACCCAGCCGGTGGGCTGGAAGGAGAGCCACTTGGTGGCGGGTTCGAGGTCGATGAGGTTCTCCTTCACCTCGCCGCCGCCGAGGTTCTCCCCGCTGGCCCGCAGGCCGGTCACCCGGTTGGTGATGTTGCCCGGGATGCCGTTGCTGTAGCCGCCGTCGACACCGGACGACCGTGGGGTGCCGTCGGGTGCCGTGTCGACCGTGTCGGTCCAGTCCGGTGCCGGCTCACCGGGCTCGAACGAGGAGGCGAACTCCCGTTCCGCCGCCGTGGGCCGATCCGGTAACGCGACGGCCGCCCCCTGGGAGGCCATCACCAGTGCGAACGACGCGGCGCCCAGCGCCGCCGTGGAACCCCGACCGTGCCATCGTCTGTGCCGCCACCCGTCCCGCATGCGCGAGCACCCTCCCTAGGTCTGATCAGATCCGTTCAGATCCGGTTTCGATCAATAGGTGATCGAGAAGAGATCAGTAATGGACAACGTTGTCGACGCGTCAAGCAGGGACCAGTAGTGGTTCAAGTGACGGGTGATGTCAAGGGTGTTGAGGGCGCCATCCGGGGCGAATGGCGAGGATTTTCTGGTCGGGTGGCGCAAGGGCGCTCATATTTCCGAGAGGTCTCAACTAGGAAAAGACCCACGGCCAACCTTGCATTCGATCTTGCCCCCCTGGCGGGAAGTGGACTATACCTGTCGGCGTCCACATAGTGGTCGCACAGGTGTGGACGGGCACGACCTGGGGGGAATTACCGGTGATCGCCAACGTGTCACACACGCGGACGCCGTCCCACCCCTGTTGAATCCTCACGCACGACCCCAGCTTGAACCGACCGCGGTGCCGGGAGGATCGATCCGGTTCACCGCCTGAGTCCTGGAGAAGGCGAGGACTTGAGCATGGGAACCACTACCGCTGAGAACCATGGCCCCGAGGGCAACGGCACCACCGCTCCCGGCGGTGTCGGCCGCCGCGATCTGATCAGGCGTTCGGCAGCCCTTGGCCTGATCGGTGTGCCCACGATGAGCTTCCTGTCGGCCTGTGCCAGTGGCGGCGGAGGCGGCGAGGAGAAGGCCGAGGCGGGCGAGAAGACCGCTGAGAACCCGCTCGGCGTCAACGACGGCGCGCAGATGGAGTTCGTGCTCTTCGACGGCGGCTTCGGCAAGGAGTACGCCGAGGACGCCGTGAAGATCTACGAGCAGAACTTCCCCGAGGCGAGCGTGAAGTTCTCCGCCACCCAGAAGATCCAGTCCACCCTCCAGCCCCGCTTCAACCAGGGCACCCCGCCCGACCTGATCGACAACTCCGGCGCCGAGCAGATGGACATGGGCGTCCTGGTCGGCAAGAACCAGCTCGCCGACCTCACTCCGCTCCTCGACGCCCCGTCCTACGACGACCCGGACAAGAAGGTCCGCGACACCCTGCGCCCGGGCATCGTGGAGATGGGCCAGTTCGACGGCGACCCCGTCTGGATCATGTACTACGCCTACACGGTCTACGGCGTCTGGTACTCCCAGAAGGCCCTGGACTCGCTCGACGAGCAGTACCCCGAGACCTGGGACCAGATGCTCGCGGTGTGCGAGAAGGCCAAGAAAAAGGGCATGGCCGGCTGGACGTACGCCGGCAAGTACCCGTACTACATCCCCTTCTCGCTCTACCCGATGATCGGCAAGGTCGGCGGTGTCGAGGTCCTCGACGCCATCGACAACCTGGAGCCGAACGCCTGGAAGCACCCGGCGGTCAAGGCCTGCTTCGACGCCTACTACGAGCTCTACGCCAAGGGCTACATCCTCAAGGGCACCCCCGGCCTGGACCACATCCAGTCGCAGACCGCGTGGGCCGAGGGCAAGGCACTGTTCATCCCCAACGGCTCCTGGGTGGAGAACGAGTCCGCGAAGGTCATCCCGTCCGACTTCGACCTCGCCGTCTCCGCGCCCACCGGCCTCGACTCCTCCGACAAGCTGCCCTTCGGCACCATCTGGGCCTCCGGCGGCGAGCCCTTCGTCGTCCCGGCCAAGGCGAAGAACGGCACGGGTGGCATGGAGCAGCTGCGCATCATGCTCAGCGAGGCGTCGTCGAAGAACTTCACCGGCAAGGTCAAGTCGCTGACCGCGTACAACGGCGGCACCGACGGCATCACCCTCACCCCCGGCCTCAAGTCCGGCGTCGCGGCGCTGGAACTGGCCGGCGACAACGTGGTGAACCCGCGGCTCCAGGACTGGTACGTGCAGCTGCAGAAGGAACAGATCGGTGTGGCGGGACTCGGCGAGATGATGGCCGGCCGGCTCACCCCGGCCGAGGCCATCAACAAGATCCAGGGCTTCGCCGACGCCGCCGCCAAGGACTCGTCGATCAAGCACTACAAGCACCAGTAAAGGCACCGGTGACGCGATGCAGCACGGCAAATACCGGTTCATCGTGGGGTTCCTGTCAGTGCCCCTCGGGATCTACGGGCTTTTCGTCGTCTGGCCGTTCATCCAGTCCATCTACTACTCGTTCACGGACTGGACCGGTCTGAGTCCCGAGTTCAAGATGGTCGGATTCGGCAATTACCGCCGGATGCTCGACGACGAGATCTTCTGGAAATCGCTGCAGCACAGCCTGCTGTTCGCGATCGTGCTGCCCCTGGTGACGATCAGTCTGGCGCTGTTCTTCGCCTTCATGATCAATGTGGGTGGACGGCATCGCAGGGGCGGACCCGTGATCACCGGTGTGCGCGGGTCCGCCTTCTATAAAATCGTCTACTTCTTCCCCCAGGTGCTCTCGATCGCGATCGTGGCCCTGTTGTTCGCCTTCGCGTACAACCCCGACAGCGGCGCGATCAATTCGGTCCTGCGCGGTATCGGGCTGGACGGCATCCAGCCGTTGTGGCTGGGCGATCCGGATCTCGCGCTGTGGGCCGTGATGGCGGTCCTCGTCTGGTCCACGGTCGGTTTCTTCGTGGTCCTCTTCTCCGCCGGTATGGCCTCCATCCCGACGGAGATGTACGAGGCGGCGCTGCTCGACGGGGCCGGCCGCGCGACCACGTTCTTCAAGGTCACCCTGCCGCTGCTGTGGGACACCGTGCAGTCGGGCTGGATCTACATGGGCATCCTCGCCCTCGGCGCCGAGGCGTTCGCGGTCGTGCAGATCATGACGACCGGGCCCGGCGGACCGGACTACTCGACCACCGTCATGGTCCTGTACGTGTACCAGAAGGCGTTCCGGGACGGGCAGGCCGCCTACGCCACCACGATCGGGGTCGCCCTGCTCATCGTCACGCTGGCCTTCGCCGCCGTGCTGATGCGGCTGGGCCGGCGCGAGCGGCTGGAGTACTGAGCTGATGAAGACGACCGAGACCTCCGCACCCGTGCCCGCCGGGTCCGGGTCCCCCGTCGCCAAGGTCGACGGTGCCCACGGGGTGCCCCGGAAGGAGAAGAAGGAGGGCGTCACCCTCAATGTCTTCTCGCACGGCGTACTGGTCATCTGGGCGATCATGGTCGTGATGCCGCTGGTGTGGGCGGTGATGACGTCCTTCAAGGACGACCGCTCCATCTTCTCCTCGCCGTGGTCGCTGCCGGACAGGCTGCACTTCGACAACTGGTCACGGGCGTGGACCGAGGCCAATATGAGCGACTACTTCCTCAACACCCTTCTGGTGGTGGGGGGTTCGCTCATCGGCACACTGGTGCTGGGCTCCATGGCGGCCTACGTCCTGGCCCGGTTCGAATTCCCGGGCAACAGGTTCATCTACTTCCTGTTCATCGGCGGCATGAGCTTCCCGATCATGCTCGCGCTGGTCCCGCTGTTCTATGTCGTCAACAACATGGGGCTGCTGAACACGATCCACGGACTGATCCTGGTCTACATCGCGTACTCGCTGCCCTTCACCGTGTTCTTCCTGACGGCGTTCTTCCGTACGCTGCCGACGTCCGTGGCGGAGGCGGCCTTCGTCGACGGGGCCTCGCACACCCGGACGTTCTTCCAGATCATGCTGCCCATGGCCAAGCCCGGCCTGATCAGCGTGGGCATCTTCAACTTCCTCGGCCAGTGGAACCAGTACATGCTGCCCACGGTCCTCAACACCGACCCGGACAAACGCGTCCTCACCCAGGGCCTGGTCCAGCTGGCCGTCAGCCAGGGGTACAAGGGCGACTGGTCCGGACTTTTCGCCGGTCTGGTGATGGCGATGCTGCCCGTGCTGGCCGCGTACATCATCTTCCAGCGGCAGGTGGTGCAGGGGCTGACCGCCGGGGCGCTGAAGTAGCCCGGGCCTGCCGTTTCCCCGCGCTCACCAGGCGCTTCCCGCGTCCTTCCCAGGGCCTCCAAGTAGCCGCAGAGTGACATTTAGTGGTCATTCAGTGACCCGAGTTTCCCTCAAGGTCTTGACTGCGGTAACCCGTTCAGCGGAGTTTGGAGTTCACAACTTGTAAGTGACCCGGGTTCCGCTGGTGTGACCTGGGTCATGGGCGGCGTGGGGGCCGCCCGGCCTGGGACGGGAGTGGATGAGTCGATGGAGACTCCGGGATCGCAGTCGTCGCTGCACAGAGCAAATCTCGAACGCGTCGTACGGGCGGTACGGCTCGCCGGCTCGCTGACGCAGGCGGAGATCGCGAGGACGACCGGCCTGTCGGCGGCCACGGTCTCCAATATCGTGCGTGAACTCAAGGAGGGTGGAACCGTCGAGGTCACACCCACCTCGGCGGGTGGCCGGCGGGCCCGCGCGGTCTCGCTCAGCGGGGACGCCGGGATCGTGATCGGTGTGGACTTCGGGCACACGCATTTGCGCGTCGCGATCGGGAATCTCGCGCACCAGGTCCTCGCCGAGGAGGCCGAGCCCCTCGATGTGGACGCCTCCTCGACCCAGGGCTTCGACCGGGCGGACGAGTTGGTCAACCGTCTGATCGACGCCACGGGCGTGGACCGTACGAAGATCGCCGGCCTGGGCCTCGGTGTGCCCGGCCCGATCGATGTGGAGTCGGGGACGCTGGGCTCCACCGCCATCCTCCCGGGCTGGACCGGCACCAGACCCGCCGCCGAGATGCGCGCCCGCCTCGGGGTGCCCGTCCACGTGGACAACGACGCCAACCTCGGCGCCCTCGGTGAGCTGGTCTGGGGCAGTGGAAAGGGGGTGCGGGACCTCGCCTACATCAAGGTGTCCAGCGGCGTTGGTGCCGGACTGGTGATCGATGGCAAGATCTACAGGGGCCCGGGTGGCACTGCGGGAGAAATCGGGCATATTACTCTTGATGAGTCCGGCCCGGTCTGCCGCTGCGGCAACCGCGGCTGTCTGGAGACCTTCGCGGCGGCGCGCTATGTGCTGCCGCTCCTCCAGTCCAGCCACGGCACCGACTTGACCATGGAAGGGGTCGTACGGTTGGCGAGGGACGGGGACCCGGGCTGTCGTCGGGTGATCGCCGACGTCGGTCGTCACATCGGAAGTGGAGTCGCCAACCTTTGCAATCTGTTGAACCCGAGCCGCGTGGTCCTCGGTGGTGATCTCGCCGAAGCCGGAGAGCTGGTGCTCGGGCCCATAAGGGAGTCGGTCGGCCGGTACGCGATCCCAAGTGCCGCACGTCAACTCTCGGTGTTGCCAGGGGCGCTCGGCGGTCGTGCGGAGGTTCTCGGGGCCCTCGCGCTGGCGCTCAGCGAGATGGGTGATTCAACCCTTTTGGACGGGACCCTCTTCGGTGCCACTCCTGTCTTCACTTAGAGAACGAAATGCGCCGTTGCCAAGCCGTTAAGCATTTACTTCTTGACGTCGCACGTGTGGCCGAGTTGACTTCCAGCCACCTCGGCCGCACCGCTGCGGCCCGTGTCAGGGAGGCACAACCCAAAATGAACGCAACGATGCGTAGAGTCGTGATCGGCGCCACCGCGGTTTCGCTGGCGCTCACCGTCGCCGCCTGCGGCAAGGCCGGAGACGACAACGACTCGGACAGCGGTAGCGGCAGCGGCTCGGACAGCAAGTCCATCGGTCTGCTCCTGCCGGACACCGTCACCGCGCGCTACGAGAAGTTCGACCGGCCTTACTTCGAGGACAAGGTCAAGGAGCTGTGCTCCGACTGCACCGTCGACTACGCGAACGCCGCCGCCGACCCTGCCAAGCAGGCGCAGCAGATGAGCAGCATGGTCACCAAGGGCGTGAAGGTCATCGTGATCTCCGCCCAGGACTCCGCCGCCATCAAGTCCTCCATCCAGTCCGCGGTGGACAAGGGCGTCAAGGTCGTCGCCTACGACCGTCTCGCCCAGGGCCCGGTCTCGGCCTATGTCTCCTTCGACAACGTCAAGGTCGGCGAGCTCCAGGGCCAGGCCCTGCTCGATGCCCTCGGCGACAAGGCGACCACCAAGTCCAAGGTCGTCATGATCAACGGTGACGACGCCGACCCGAACGCCGCCCAGTTCAAGGAAGGCGCCCACAGCGTCCTCGACGGCAAGGTCGACATCGCCTACGAGCAGTCCGGCCTGTGGAAGGACACCGTCGCCGCGCAGAAGATGTCCGCCGCGATCACGCAGCTGGGCGCCAAGAACATCGCGGGCGTCTACGCCGCCAACGACGGCATGGCCGGTGGCATCGCCAACACCCTCAAGGGTGCGAAGATCAGCGTCCCGCTGACCGGTCAGGACGCCGAACTCGCCGCCATCCAGCGGATCGTCGCCGGCACCCAGTCCGCCACGGTCTACAAGGCCTACAAGCCGGAGGCCGACACCGCCGCCGAGCTCGCGGTCAACCTGCTTCAGGACAAGGACATCAAGTCCCTGGCCGACACCGAGGTGACCAGCGGTTCCGGTGACAAGGTGCCCGCCAAGCTGCTGACGCCGGTCTCCGTCACCGTCGACAACATCAACGACACCGTCGTCAAGGACGGTCTGTACAAGGTCAGCGACATCTGCACCGCCGAGTACGCCGCGGCCTGCAAGAAGGCCGGCCTGGAGTAACCGACTCCGGCCCGCACAGCCTGTCCGACGCCCGCCCCGCTCTCAGACCCCGCTTCTGGGGCGGGCGTCGGACGGAACCGCTGCCCCCGCAGCAACGGAACCGCTGCCAAGAGCAGCGATATACGCATGTTCACCTTGTAAGCCTTGTGCGTCGGCCCCACACCGACGGGGCCCGCACAATCCTCCGCGCCTGATCCCAAGCGCGGCATCCCCGCCGGTCAGGCGGCGAAGGAGATGGTTCACGTGTCCGCTACGCCCGTGCTGGCGTTGCGCGGAGTCTCCAAGCGATTCGGTGCGGTCCAGGCACTCACCGACGTCGAGCTGGAGGTCCACGCCGGAGAAGTGGTCGCCCTGGTGGGCGACAACGGCGCAGGGAAGTCGACCCTGGTCAAGACGATCGCGGGGGTTCACCCCATCGATGACGGCGTCATCGAGTGGCAGGGCAACCCGGTGAAGATCAACAAGCCGCACGACGCCCAGGGGCTCGGCGTCGCGACGGTCTACCAGGATCTCGCGCTCTGCGACAACCTCGATGTCGTGGGCAACCTCTACCTCGGCCGTGAGCTGCTGCACCGAGGCGTCATCGACGAGGTGACGATGGAGCAGAAGGCCCGCGAGCTGCTGTCGACGCTCTCCATCCGGATTCCGAGCGTCCGCATCCCGATCGCGAGCCTCTCCGGTGGTCAGCGCCAGGTCGTCGCCATCGCCCGCGCCCTGATCGGCGACCCCAAGCTGGTCATCCTCGACGAGCCGACCGCCGCGCTCGGTGTCGAGCAGACCGCGCAGGTCCTCGACCTGGTCGAGCGGCTGCGCGAGCGCGACCTCGCCGTCATCCTCATCAGCCACAACATGGCCGACGTCAAGGCGGTCGCGGACACCGTCGCCGTCCTGCGCCTGGGCAAGAACAACGGGTCCTTCTCGGTGAAGGACACCAGCCATGAAGAGATCATCGCCGCGATCACCGGTGCCACGGAGAACGCCGTGACCCGTCGCGCGGAGCGGCGCACCGCGGAGGCGTCAAAGTGAGCGACACGTCGAAGACCGTGAACGTAAGCAAGAGCGAGAAGAGTGAAGGCGTCGTCGAGGGGCAGACCACGGTCGCCCCCGCCGACGACCCGACGGCCGCGCCGGTGTCGGTCGTCGACCCCCGGCTGCTGGTCCGCGAAGAGGGCCTCAAGGGGTACGTCACCGAGTTCAAGCGCAAGGTGAAGGGCGGCGAGCTGGGCTCGCTGCCGGTCGTCATCGGACTGATCGTCATCTGGACGATCTTCCAGTTCCAGAACGACCGCTTCCTCAGCGCCGACAACCTCTCGAACATCAGCTACTTCCTGTCGGCCACCGGCATGCTCGCCATCGGCCTGGTGTTCGTGCTGCTGCTCGGCGAGATCGATCTGTCGGTGGGCTCGGTCAGCGGCCTCGCCTCCACCCTGTTCGCCGTGTTCGTGGTGAACAACGGGATGAACGCCTGGCTGTCGCTGGTCCTCGCGATCCTCACCGGTATCGCCATCGGCGCGCTGCACGGCTGGTTCTTCGCCAGGATCGGGGTACCGGCGTTCGTCGTGACCCTGGCCGGCTTCCTCGGCTGGAACGGTCTGATGCTGTGGCTGCTGGGCGACAGCGGCACGATCAACATCCCGTCCGACACCGGTCCGGTCCATCTGCTCGGCCAGAGCTCCTTCTTCATGGACCAGGCCATCATCGGCGCGTACATCCTGGCCGGCCTCGGTGTGGCGCTGACCCTCGTCGGCAACTTCAACGAGCAGCGCCGCCGCAAGGCCGCGGGGGTGCCGTTCCGGCCGACCGGCGAGATCCTGCTGCGCGTCGGCGCGCTCGCCGTGGCGTCGTTCGCCGCCGCCGCCGTGCTCAACAACTCCGCCGGTGTCTCCAACGCGCTGGTGATCTTCCTCGCGGCGCTGGTCATCGTGGACTTCGTACTGCGCCGTACGACCTACGGCCGCAAGGTCTTCGCGGTCGGCGGCGGCATCGAGGCGGCGCGCCGTGCCGGTATCAACGTGCCGATGATCCGGATCTCCGTGTTCGCCATCTCCGGTGGCTTCGCGGCGATCGGCGGTATGTTCTTCGCCGGTCAGACCGCGAGTGCGACGCTCTCCGCCGGGGGCGGTAACACTCTGATGCTGGCCATCGCCGCCGCCGTTATCGGTGGTACGTCGTTGTTCGGTGGGCGTGGGTCCGTGTGGTCGGCGCTGCTGGGCATGCTGGTCATCCAGTCGATCCAGACCGGGCTTGATCTGCTGAACATGAACACGTCGATTCAGTACATGATCACTGGGGCGGTGCTTTTGGGGGCGGTTGTCATCGACTCCGTCTCCCGGAAGAGTCAGAAGGCCGCTGGGCGCGCCTAGTCGCCGTAGGAGGTGCGATTCGGATTGCGGGTGCCGGTCGGTTGTGGCTGGTCGCGCAGTTCCCCGCGCCCCTTCAGGGCGGGCTGCACTGGCCCCCTGTCAGATGAGTGCTCGGCATCGGATGCGATGCCGGGCGCTTCTCTTTTGGGGTGTGCCCGGCGTTGGCTGTGAGGCGGGAACATTAGACTTCGTCGAGCCCGGAAACGCTCGGAACGCACTACCGCAAGGAGGCACGGGTGCCGTTGCTGACCCGCATCAGGGGACCGCGTGATCTGGACCGGCTCAGCCTGGAGGAGTTGGAGCAGCTCGCGGAGGAGATCCGGACCTTCCTCGTGGAGGCCGTGTCCAAGACCGGCGGTCACCTCGGACCGAACCTCGGCGTGGTCGAGCTGACCATCGCGCTGCACCGGGTCTTCGACTCCCCGAAGGACAAGGTGCTGTGGGACACAGGCCACCAGTCCTATGTGCACAAGCTGCTGACCGGCCGCCAGGACTTCTCCAAGCTGAAGCAGAAGGGCGGCCTGTCCGGCTACCCCTCGCAGGCCGAGTCCGAGCACGACGTCATCGAGAACAGCCACGCGTCCACGGTCCTGGGGTGGGCCGACGGGCTCGCCAAAGCCAGCCAGGTGCTCAAACGCGACGACCATGTCGTCGCCGTCATCGGTGACGGTGCCCTCACCGGCGGTATGGCCTGGGAGGCGCTGAACAACATCGCCGAGGCCACGGACCGCCCGCTGGTCATCGTTGTCAACGACAACGAGCGGTCGTACGCGCCGACCATCGGCGGGCTCGCCAACCACCTGGCCACACTGCGGACCACCGACGGCTACGAGCGCTTCCTCGCCCGCACCAAGGACATCCTCGACCGCACCCCCGTCGTCGGCAAGCCGCTCTTCGACACCCTGCACGGGGCGAAGAAGGGGCTGAAGGACTTCATCGCCCCGCAGGGCATGTTCGAGGACCTCGGCCTGAAGTACGTCGGGCCGATCGACGGGCACGACATCGAGGCGCTGGAGTCGGCGCTGTCCCGGGCCAAGCGGTTCGGCGGGCCGGTCATCGTGCACTGCCTCACCGAGAAGGGCCGCGGCTACCAGCCCGCCCTCCAGGACGAGGCGGACCGCTTCCACGGCATCGGCCCCATCCACCCCGACACCGGACTGCCCGTCAAGGCATCCGGCGCCGACTGGACCTCCGTCTTCGGCGACGAGATGGTCAAGCTCGGTCATGAGCGCGGGGACATCGTCGCCATCACGGCGGCCATGCTCCAGCCGGTCGGCCTGAAGAAGTTCGCGGACACCTTCCCGGACCGGATCTACGACGTCGGTATCGCCGAGCAGCACGGTGCCGTGAGCGCGGCGGGCCTCGCCACGGGTGGTCTGCATCCTGTGTTCGCCGTGTATGCCACATTCCTCAATCGTGCCTTCGACCAGGTGCTGATGGATGTCGCCCTCCACAAGTGCGGTGTGACCTTCGTACTGGACCGGGCCGGGGTCACCGGTACCGACGGCGCCTCGCACAACGGCATGTGGGACATGTCGATCCTCCAGGTCGTCCCCGGGCTCCGGCTCGCCGCGCCGCGTGACGCCGACCAGGTGCGGGCGCAGCTGCGGGAGGCCGTGGAGGTCAAGGACGCGCCGACCGTGGTCCGTTTCTCCAAGGGCGCCGTCGGCCCCGCCGTACCCGCCGTGGGCCGCGTCGGCGGTATGGACGTCCTGCGCGAGCCGGGCACGGACACCCCGGATGTGCTCCTCGTCTCCGTCGGTGCCCTCGCGCCGATGTGCCTGGAGATCGCCGATCTGCTCGACAAGCAGGGCATCACCACCACCGTCGTCGACCCCCGCTGGGTCAAGCCCGTCGACGAGCACATGGCCCCCCTCGCCGAGAAGCACCGCGTGGTCGTGACCGTCGAGGACAACTCCCGGGTCGGCGGCGTCGGTTCGGCGATCGCACAGGCCCTCCGTGACGCGGGCGTCGACCTCCCGCTGCGCGACTTCGGCATCCCGCCGCGCTTCCTCGACCACGCCTCCCGCGCCGAGGTCCTCGCCGAGATCGGGCTCACCGCCCCCGACATCGCCCGCCAGGTCACCGGTCTCGTCTCCAAGCTCGACGGCCGCTTCGACGACACCCCGTCCGAGGCGGAGCCCGCGCGCGACTGACGCCGGGTCGGCGCGACTGACGTACGGGTAAGGCCGAATGGGCCGGTTCCGCCACCGTAAAGGGTGGTGAAACCGGCCCATTCGCATGAAAACGCTCGTGTTCCGGCATACGGGCCATACCTCCTCTCGATCATGTCGAGGACGACAAGCGCGGGAGGTACGCCTGTGAGCAGCACACTCTTCAGGACGAAGAAGGTCGAGCAGTCCATCCTCGACACCGAGGAACCGGAACACGCGCTCAAGAAATCCCTGTCCGCGCTGGATCTGACGGTCTTCGGTGTCGGTGTCATCATCGGCACCGGCATCTTCGTCCTCACCGGGACGGTCGCCAAGAACAACGCCGGGCCCGCGGTGGCCCTGGCGTTCGTCACGGCCGGTTTCGTCTGTGCGCTGGCCGCGCTCTGCTACGCCGAGTTCGCCTCCACGGTCCCGGTCGCCGGGTCCGCGTACACGTTCTCGTACGCCTCCCTCGGTGAGCTGCCCGCCTGGATCATCGGGTGGGACCTGGTGCTGGAGTTCGCGCTGGGGACGGCGGTGGTGGCCGTCGGCTGGTCGGGGTACATCCAGTCGCTGATGGACAACGCGGGCTGGGAGATGCCCGACGCCCTGGGCAGCCGGGAGGGCGCGGGGGAGTTCGGGTTCGACATCCTCGCGGCCGCGCTGGTCCTCGTCCTCACCTTCATCCTCGTCCTCGGAATGAAGCTGTCCGCGCGGATCACCTCGCTCGTCGTCGCCGTGAAGGTGGTCGTCGTCCTGACCGTGATCATCGCGGGCGCCTTCTTCATCGACGGCGACAACTACGACCCGTTCATCCCGAAGGCCCAGGAGGTGCCGGCCGGGGAGAGCCTCCAAGCGCCGCTGATCCAGCTGATGTTCGGCTGGGCGCCCTCCAACTTCGGGGTGATGGGTATCTTCACCGCCGCCTCGGTGGTGTTCTTCGCCTTCATCGGCTTCGACGTCGTCGCCACCGCCGCCGAGGAGACCCGCAACCCGCAGCGCGACATGCCGCGCGGCATCCTCGGCTCACTCTTCATCTGCACCACGCTGTACGTCGCCGTGTCGATCGTCGTCACGGGGATGCAGCACTACACCGAGCTGTCCGTCGACGCCCCGCTCGCCGACGCCTTCAAGGACACCGGGCATCCCTGGTTCGCGGGCTTCATCAGCTTCGGCGCGGCGGTCGGGCTGACGACGGTGTGCATGATCCTGCTGCTCGGTCAGACCCGGGTCTTCTTCGCGATGAGCCGCGACGGGCTGCTGCCGCGCTTCTTCTCCCATGTCCACCCGAGGTTCAAGACCCCGCACCGGCCGACCGTCCTGCTCGGTGTGATCATCGCGATCCTCGCCGGTTTCACCCCGCTGACCGAACTCGCGGCCCTGGTGAACATCGGCACCCTGTTCGCGTTCGTGGTCGTGGCGATCGGTGTGATCATCCTCCGCAGGACCCGCCCCGATCTGCACCGCGCCTTCCGCACCCCCTGGGTCCCGGTCATCCCGATCCTCTCGGTCGCCGCCTCCCTCTGGCTGATGATCAACCTCCCCGCCGAGACCTGGGTCCGCTTCGCCGTCTGGATGGTCGCCGGGTTCATCATCTACTTCCTCTACAGCAAGTCCCACAGCCGACTGGCCAGGGGCGAGGAGACGACCGTGGGGGATGTGCTGAAGGGGGAGGACGGGGGCCGACAGGGATAGACCCGGGGCCTCTATCCCCGTACCGCTCTCGGGCCCAGCACCTCCGCGCCCAACTCCGTGACCCGGCGCCGCAGTTCGCGGTCGGCGGTGACGACCGCGCAGGGGCGGTCGCCGCGTTCGGCGGTCAGCTCGACGATGTGGTCGTCGCCGCTGCCCGGCGCGGACTCCACCCGCACCCCGGGGACGGACTCCACACCACGGGCCGCGCCCTCGACGACCAGGACGAGTTCCACCGGCTCGTCCCGGCCGGGCACCCCGTCCCGGGCGAGCCGGTCCCGGAGGCGTTCGGCCGCGCCGCGCCGGTCGCGCCACCAGCCGTCCGGTACGGAGCCGACGACATTGGCGCCGTCGACGATCACGAGGAGTGCGTCGGTCATGGGGGACAGGGTCGCATGCCGGGCCGAGGGCGCCGTACAGTCCTGATTGCGACACATGATCGATGACGAGGGCGGCAGTGGGGGATTTCGGGGGAGGGGCGACCGAAGGCGCGCGCCGTGCCGCACTCGACCATGTGCTGGGACTCATCGCCGGGGCCCCGTGGAGCGAGACCCTGGTCCTGCGCGGGAGCATGGTCATGCCCGCGTGGGCCGGGAGCCGGGCACGTGACCCCGCCGACCTGGATTTCGTGGTCGTACCGGAACTGAACACCCCCGTCGATCCGCTCCAGCCCTACCCCTACGTGGACCGCGTCGACCTCGTCCAGCACTGGCCCGAAGCCCTCGACGGCGCGGCCCGGTACGAGATCTGGTCCGACGCCGAGGAGGAGTGCGAGACAAGAGGGCTGCGACCGCGTACTCCCCCGGACGGGCTGCGCTGGGACAGCGAACCCGATCCGGCGGACTCCATGCCCTCGTACGACGAACTGCTCGAACTGGTGCGCAGGCGGCCGGAGGTGGCACCGGGAGTGGTCCTCGATCCGGACGCCGCCCGCCAGGACCGCGGCTGGGGGTACTCCTACGGCGGGGACGAAACCGGAGGGGACGGAGCCGGCGGGGTCCGGATGCTCATCCCCTGGCGGGTCGAGGGAGGGCCCGGCGGCGAGGTCCAGCTCGACTTCGCCCTGGACGAGAGGCTTCCGCATCCCCCGGTGTGGAACCTGGTGCCCCGCGCGGACGGCGGCGCACCGTCGGTCGTACGGACGGCGAGCCGGGAACTGTCCCTGGCCTGGAAACTGCTGTGGCTGTACGCCGACGCCGCGTCCGACGACGGACCCCGGTGCAAGGACCTGTACGACGCCGTCCTGCTGGCGGAGGACAGCCGCACCCGGCTCTCACCGCGACTCCTGCGGAAGGTGGTCCGCGGCTCCCTCTCGGGTACCGCACCGGACGGCTTCAGCCTGGACGCGGTCCGGTGCGACGAAGCGGACTGGACGGCGTTCCGTGCCGATCATCACACGGTGCGGGGAACCGCGAAGGACTGGCTCCAGCGCCTCACCACGGCTCTCGCACCCGCCGTCACTCGGGGTTGGTAAAACGTTCACCCTATGATGTACGCGCTCGGCCTTCCGCGTACATGTGCGAGAAGGCGGCCGGAGAGCCGCGCCGAGCATCATGGAAAGGGCAGGTCACGTCATGGGGACCAGATCCGGGCGCGTCGCTGCCCAGAAGGCGGCGGCCAACACCTCGGTGAACGGCGGGGGCGAGCGGCACTCGGCCGTCTCGACGCTCGCCGGTTCCTGGCTCGTCCTCGGCAAGGACGGCAGGCTCACGGCGTACGCGCGCGGCGGCGAGGGTCTGCTGCGCTGGACGCAGACCCGGGCCGGGGGTGAGCAGTGGACCGGGCCGGAGGTCTTCCCCGCGCCCCATCTGACCCACCTCCACATCGTCCAGGGCGCCGACACCTATGTGCACTTCCTCGGCCGGCGGGAGATCCCCAAGGGCGACGGCCCGCCCGCCGTGGACATCGTGCACGCCATCCAGTACCAGACCGGCAGGCCGGTCAGTGAGTGGCGTTCGCTGGGCAACCCGCACAAGGACGCGGTGAAGGCCGCGCGCCTCGGGGTGCCGACCGGCGGGGTCAGCGCGGACGGCACCGTCCATGTCTTCGCGCGCAACGCCGGTGGCGGTGTGATGCTCCGCCGGGAACTGCCCAGCGGCAAGTGGGGGCCGTGGACCGACCTCAAGGGCAGCCTGGCGCAGGAACCCATGGCCGTGGTCAGCCATGCCTCCGGCCATGTCGAGGCGATGGTCGGCGGCCAGAACCTCGTCATGCGCTGGACCCAGGACAAGCCCGGTGCGGACTTCCGTCAGGCGCCCACCATTCCGGTCGCGGTGGTCGGCGGCAGTGTGGTGGGGCTGGAGACGGCGCCCGGCCGGGCCACGTACTACTGGGCCGACCCGGCGACCGGAGGTCTTGTCGCCCATCGGCCGGGGGGCTGGGTGATTCCGCTCGGCGGAGCGCCGGCGGAGGACCCCGTCGCGGTGCTGCGGGTGCCGTTGGACGGGTACGACTGCACGGTGCTGGCCCATCGGGACCTTGAGGGGCAGGTCATGCTGGCCGCGTGCGGTACGGAGAACGAGCAGGCGGGGCTCTGGTGGTCGCCGACCGGGGAGCGGGGGCTTGGCGCCCCCGCGCTCGTTGCGGATGGGTACGGGCGGGTGGTGCTCGGGGTGATCGGGGGGGATGGGGGGTTGTACGTGGCTCGGCAGAATGACGAGGGTGGGTTGGCGTTGACGCCTTCGGTTCGGGTTTGACGGCGGTTGCGTACTGTTCGCTTACGCGTCTGCCATGTGAGGTGGGATGGCGGGTGCGGGTAATACGTGGCTGGTCGCGCAGTTCCCCGCGCCCCTTGAATGTGCCCGGCGGCTACGAGGCGCCCCTGGACCCGACGACGCGAGGCGCGCCCCCCTTGCCCGAGCGCGCCCCACACAGATGTCCGCCACCCGTCAGCCCGTCGTGCCCCCCGTTGCCGGGGACTTCTTCGCCGATTCCGGGATTTCCTTGTCCTGGCGTAGGGCCTTCCACAGGGTGCTCGCCTGCGGCTCCGCCGCCACCACCCGGTTCGGGTCGGTCTTGTCGTACTCGACCGGGAGCATGATCGTTTCCATGGTGGCGGGGTCGACGCCGTTCATGCTCTGGGCGAAGTCGGCGAGTGCGGTGAGGGAGTCGAGGTCGGAGTCGGTGGTGAGGGACTCCGTGAGGCTGTCGGCGATCTTGTAGGCCTTGGTCGGGCTGCCCAGCAGGTCCTGCTTCTTGATCTCGCTCAGCAGGGCGATCATGAACTGCTGCTGGAGGCCGATACGGCCTAGGTCGCTGCCGTCGCCGACGCCGTGCCGGGTGCGGACGAAGGCCAGGGACTGGGTGCCGTCGAGTCTGTGGGTGCCCGCTTCGAGGTCGAGGCCGCTGGACTCGTCGTGGATGGCCTCGTCGACGGTGACGGTCACGCCGCCGATCGCGTCGACCAGGCCCTTGAAGCCGGCGAAGTCGATCTCCATGAAGTGGTCCATGCGGACCCCGGACATCTGCTCCACGGTCTTGACGACGCAGGCCGGGCCCGCCGCCGAGTAGACCGAGTTGAACATCACACGCTTGGCGGAGGCGAGCGTGGTGCCGTCCGCCTTGGTGCATTCGGGCCGGGTCACCAGGGTGTCGCGGGGGATGCTGATCGCGACGGCCTCGGTGCGGCCCTCGGGTATGTGCATCACCAGCGCGGTGTCGGAGCGGGCGCCGGAGACATTGCCGGTGCCGAGGTCGGCGTTGGCGCCGGAGCGCGAGTCGGAGCCGAGGACCAGGATGTTCTGACCGGAGGTCGGCAGCTTCTCGGGGCGGTCGTCGCCGATCGCCTTGTCGAGGTCGACGCCGTCGATGTTGCCGTTCAGATCGCTGTAGAGCCAGTAGCCGGTGCCCCCGGCGGCCAGCAGGACCACGACGAGACCCAGCAGCACCCAGCGCCACACCCGGCGCCCCCGCTCCGGCTTCGCCCGGCGGCTCGACGGCGCACGCCTGGATCTCGGGGTCTGTTCCGGCTCCGTCAGGGCGTGCGTCATGCGCCTCGGTGTCCTCTCGTTGCGTGGCTCGGTGTCGGGAGTACGACCCGATACCGGGAGTACGACTGGGGAGGGCACGAGTGGGGGGAGAGGTCCGGGCCCGCGCGACTGCCCCGAGTGTTCGAGAAGTCGCAATGTGTCCGAACTATAGACCGAGCCCCGGAGGGGTTCGGAGGCGCCTGGTTCATTCGCCCGTTACCGGGAGTTCGTTGGCGATGACACTCGCTATGTGTTTTCTGTCATTTTTGCCTGCTGTTGACAGTTGGCCGATTACCTCGTGATGATGTGCCAGACCTGTGCAAGGTTAAAGTTTTTATGTGAAGAAAGCCGACAAGGTCGTCGGTGAGCAAGTGGTCACGGTTCGAGCCGGGGGGCACGAAGGCGAGTGACCAGTACGGGGGCTCTCCCGTCATCGGCGTCCTGCCGTGGCGGGAAGGAAGAGGGGTTGGCTGTGGCGCTGATTGGTTCGGCCCGTGAGGGGCAGCGCGCATGACAACCGTGTCCGAGCCCCCCGTCCAACGGGCTGTGGGCGGTTCCAGCCATCCCCGACCGGCCTCCACGGTCGTCGCACCGCCGCAATCCGGCCACACGCCCAACCCCGCGGTCGCCGCCGAGCGCGGAGACGTGTACGTCGAGCCCGAGCTGACCCCGCTGGCGGCCCGCGAGGCCAACCGCAACGCGCTCACCTCCCTCCTGGACTCCGCCGGCGTCCCGTACTTCGCCGTACGCGGCACCTCCGACCACGGCACCGTCGTCGCCGTCGCCGAACAGGACCGCGAGCGGGTCCTCGGCGCGGTCTTCCGGGGCCTCGGCCAGTACCCCGGCCACCTCAGCGTGATCGACCCGGACGCGCCCCGGCCCGCCCGCCCCGTCTCCTCCCGCGACCCCAAGGCCTGGCGCGGGGTCAACACGGCACGGGTGCTCCAGGTCAGCTGGTACCGCACCGACCCCGGCCGGCATCTGCTGCTCGGCCACGAGTACGGGTGCGCCGTCGAGTTCTGGCAGCCGCACGGCGACCATCTGGTCGCGCCCCGCGCCAACCGGGCCACCTGGGCGGTCGGCGCGAACGGCGTGAACGTCTACGGCGCCGCCAGGCTCTTCAGCCGGTTCGTGTCGGACTGGACCCCGCAAGCCCTCGCGCCCGCGCTGGCCACCCGGCCGGAGTTCCTGGTCAACTGCGCCGACGACATCGACTTCCCCGTCGACGCCGTCTACACCTGGGTCGACGGCAACGACCCCGCCTGGCAGCGGCGCAAGGCGCAGGCCAAGGGTGAGGTGTACCACGCGGAGTCGGCGAGCGACGCCCGCTTCATCAGCCGGGACGAACTGCGCTACTCGGTGCGGTCGCTGCATCTGTTCGCGCCCTGGATTCGCAACATCTACATCGTCACCGACGACCAGGTCCCCGACTGGCTGCGCGAGGACCTCCCCGGGATGCGCATCGCCACCCACCGCGAGATCTTCCACAACCCGGCCGACCTGCCGACGTTCAACTCCCACTCGATCGAGAGCCAGCTCCACCACATCGAGGGCCTCGCCGAGCACTTCCTGTACTTCAACGACGACATGTTCATGGGCCGCCCGGTCGCCCCGCACGCCTTCTTCACCCCGACCGGCACCGCCCGCTACTTCCCCTCCCGCAACCGCATCCCGCAGGGCCCGGTCGTCGAGACCGACACCCCGGTCGACGCGGCCTGCAAGAACAACCGCGCCCTTCTGCTGGATCGATTCGGCAAGGTCATCACCCAGCCCATGGAGCACATCCCCTACGCCCTGCGCCGCTCGGCGATGGAGGAGGCCGAGCGGGACTTCCCCGAGGCGTGGGCGCGTACGTCGGCCAGTCGCTTCCGCGCGATGACGGACCTCTCGCCGACGTCTTCTTTCGCGCTCTACTACGCGGCGCTCACCGGGCGCGGACAGCCCGGCTCGATGCCCTTCACCTATCTGCAGCTCGCGGTGCCCGACCTCGCCGACCGGCTGCAACGGCTGCTCGACGGCAGGAACCAGGACACCTTCTGCCTCAACGACGCCTTCTCCACACCGGAGGACATCGAGGCCCAGCAGGAGCTGCTGGACGGCTTCCTCAACGCGTACTTCCCCACCCCGAGCCCGTACGAGCGATGAACGGTCCCCACCAGGGCCGCTCGACCGAAGAGCGGTCGACCGAAGAGCGGCTCTCCCACCCGATCAATGGCCCCTACAAGAGATGAAACGGAGTTCATGACGTGTCGGACCCGACGTCGTTGAGCTCCGCGGCCCACGTCTACAAGCGCCTCGTCCCCCAGCCGGTGCGTACGGTCGCCGCGACCACCGTTCCCGGCCGGGTGCGCCGCAAGGTCAAGCGCTCGCTCGCCGCCGCCCTCGGCCGCCGCGAGGCCCGGCTGCACCGGCGTGCCCTGCGGCGGGTGCGCAAGACGGAGTTCGGGCACTCCGAGCGCCGGACCAAGGCGCACGACGGCCGGATCGGTCACGTCCACTCCGGGCTGACCGTCGACCTCGCCCGGCGCCTCGACCACAACCTCGTCACCCACGCCCTCGACGCCGCCGACATCCCGTGGTTCGCCGTGCCCGCCCTCGACGACCGGCGGATCTGCCTCGCCGTGGAGCAGCGGGACAAGGGCGCGGTCCGCAGGGCGCTACGCGCGTTGTTGGAGGAGCACACCGGCTACGTGGTGTCCGTCTCGCCCGCGAACAGCGACACGAAGGACATTCCCGGCAGCCATGTGAAGGCGTGGAAGCACTTCGGCAAGGCCCGGGTGATCCGGCTGACCTGGCTGCGCACCGACCCCACCGAGAACCTGTGGGTCGGCGAGGACCAGGGTGTCGAGATCGAGTTCTGGACCGTCAACACCGATCTGCCCCAGGAGCGGGTCATCGGCCCCCGCCCCAACCGGGTCCAGCGGGCCGCGCCCAGCGACGCCCTCGGCATCGAGATCGGCCTCGACCGGCTCTCCGGCTACCTCGACATCGACGGCGCGATGGAGCCGACGGTCACGCTGGAGAACTTCGACATCGCGAGGCTGGAGGAGATCACCTTCCCGGTCGACGCGGTCCTGCTCCACCAGTACGCCACGCCCTGGGGCGAGGAGTTGCTGCGCGCCGCGCTGCGGTCGCTGCATCAGTACGCGCCCTGGGTCGATGTCGTCCATGTGGTCGCGCAGGCCCCCGTACCGGCCTGGCTCCGGGCGGACGAGCGGCTCAGCGTCGTCCCCGCCCGTCCGGGGGCGGAATGGCGGCTGCATCAACTGCCCGACGTCGCCGACCACTTCCTGCTGCTGCGACCGGGGGCTCTGCTCGGCCGGCCCGTCCGGGCGTTCGACTACTTCACCCCGCACGGAGTGACCCGGCCCCGCCGCGGCCCGTGGTCGGCGCAGGAGTCCTTCGCGCCCTGGACGCGGGCCGCCTACGCGGCGACCGGGCGGGTCACCGCGCACGGCTGGGCGGAGGGCCCGCAGCCGTACAGCTGCGAGATCTTCGCGCGACTCGCCGAGTCGGGCACCGCGCCCGTGCCCCCGGTGGACACGCAGTCGGCCCCCGCCGTCTTCGGCACGCACCCCATGGACGGGCTGCTCCACCACTTCGGCACGGTCTCCGGGCTCGCCGACCCCTCCGGTGAGGCCACCGTCGTACTGCACGCGGCACACCCCGGTGTCGCGAACCATCTGGAGCGGCTGCTGGTCCGCAGGGACAGCCAGCAGTTCCAGTTCGTCGGACTGGGCGCCCCGAGGGCCCTCGGCGGGCGCGGCACCGAGGCCGTCCTGAACTTCCTGCGCCGCTACTACCCCGTGCCCAGCGTCTTCGAGCAGCCGGACGCCGAGAGGGCGGACGAGCGGTCGGACAAGGGGTCGGGCGGACGGTCGGACAGACGTTCGGACGAACAGTCGTGAGCGTAGGAAACCCCGAGGCATCCGCCCTGGTCGGGGCGTATCGCAGCCTTGTCCCCACGGGCCTGCGCCGCCGTATCGCACGCCGTGTACCGCTGCGTCTGCGCATGTCGCTCAAGGGACTCCTGCGCCACCTCCAGTCGTTCACCCTGGGCTCCCGGCTGCTGCGCACGGCCCGCGCCCGTCGCCGCTGGCCGCAGCTGTTCGGCGAGGGCGAGCGGCTCGCCGCGCTCGCCGGACGCGGGGAGCGGATCGCCCTCGTACGGCCCACGGTGTCACCGCTCGGGCTGCGCGAGGCCAACCTCGAACTGGTGGTGACCCTGCTGGAGCAGGCGGGCGTCGACTACTTCGCGATCCGCGGCGAGTCCGACTTCCGCTCCTGCCTCGCCATCGCCGAGACCGACCGGGACCGCGTCCGCGAGGTCCTGGACCGCTGCTCCGACAGCGGGCCCGTCTACGTCAGCGCCTGCCGGGGCGAGGCCGCCGTCGGCCGTACCGCGCTGTGCGGCTCCAAGGCCGGGCGGCGCATCGCGGGGGACGCCCGGGTGCTGCGGGTCGGCATGGTGTGGAGCGACCCGGCGGGTTCGCTGGTGCTGGGCCTGGAGCACGGCTGCGACATCGAGTTCTGGCGTCCGGAGGAGGGCCGCCTGGTCGCGCCCCGCCCCAACCGGGTCACCGAGGACGTCTCCGTCACCGAGCCCCGCGTCACCGTCCCCGTCAGCCGGCTCACCGGCTTCGCCGCCCTGCACACCCGCCGCACCCGCTCGGTGCGCACCATCGCGCCCTGCGCCGAGCCGCTGCCGGAGGACGTGCGCTTCCCCGTCGACGTCGTCTACACCTGGGTCGACGGCAACGACCCCGCCTGGCAGCACCGGCGGGCCGCCTACGGGCACTCCGGCTATCACACCGAGTCCGCGAACGCCGCCCGCTACATCAGCCGCGACGAACTGCGCTACTCGCTGCGCGCACTGGAGCAGAACGCCCCCTGGGTCCGCCACATCTACGTCGTCACCGACCGGCAGCGCCCGTCCTGGCTCGTCGACCGGCACCCCCGCATCACCGTCGTCGACCACTCCGAGATCTTCGACGACCCGAGCGCCCTGCCCACCTTCAACTCCCACGCCATCGAGAGCCGACTGCACCACATCCCCGGCCTCGCCGAGCACTTCCTCTACTTCAACGACGACATGTTCCTGGGCGGCCCCGTCACCCCGCAGACGTTCTTCCTGTCCAACGGCATGACCCGTACGTTCCTCTCGCCCTCCCAGGTCCCCCGCTGGGAGCGCACCCTCGGGGACCGCCCGGTCGACGCGGCCGGCAAGAACAACCGCCGGCTGCTGCTGGACAACTTCGGCTCGGCCATCGTGCAGAAGATCCGGCACGCCCCGTACGCCCTGCGCCGCAGCGTCCTCGCGGAGATCGAGCGGGACTTCGCCGACGCGCACCGGGCGACCTCGCACAGCCGGTTCCGCAGCGCCGACGACATCTCGATCCCGTCGTCGCTGTACCACTACTACGCCTACTTCACCGGCCGCGCCGTCCCGTCCGACATCGGCTTCGCCTATCTCGACCTGGCCAGACCCGAGATCCAGCGGCGGCTCGGCATCCTGCTGGCCCGCCGTGACCGGCAGGCGTTCTGCATCAACGACACCCTCTCCGACGGCTATGACGTCGACCGCCAGACGGCGATGCTGCGCCGCTTCCTGGACGCCTACTACCCCGTGCCCAGTCCCTTCGAGCGGAAGGAGCGTGAGGTCCGGTGAAGATCTCCTTCCTGATCAACAACATCTACGGCATCGGGGGCACCAACCGCACGGTCATCAACCTCGCCGAGGCCCTCGCCGGCCGGCACGAGGTGGAGATCGTGTCGGTCTTCCGGCGGACGACGGCCACCAAGTTCGAGATCTCGCCGAGGGTGACCGTGCGTGCGCTCGTGGACCTGCGGCCCGGGTCGAGCGACCGGGGGGCCGCCGGGAGCGACGAGCCCAGCGAAGTGGTGCCGCGGCAGGAGGAGTTCTACGCGCAGTACAGCCGCTTCACCGACCAGCGCATCATCCGTGAGCTGAGGAAGACGGACGCCGATGTCGTCGTCGGCACCCGGCCCAGCCTCAACCTCTTCGTCGCCGCCCACACCCGCGACGGCGCCCTGCGCGTGGCCCAGGAGCACATGACCCACCTGGCCATCCCGCCCGCCGTCCGCGCCGAGATGGCCCGCGTCTACCCGCGCCTCGACGGCATCACCACGGTCACCGAGGCCGACGCCCGCTCCTTCATGGAGAACACGCCGATCCCGGGCCTCGAAGTCGTCGGCATCCCCAACAGCGTGCCCCAGCCCGTCGTACCGCCCTCCGACTGCACCCACAAGGTCGTCGTCAGCGCCGGGCGGATGCACCACATCAAGCGGTACGACCTGCTGATCCGCGCCTTCGGCATGCTCGCCGAGGAGTTCCCCGACTGGCAGCTGCGCATCTACGGCGACGGCGGCGAGGCCGGCAAACTCCGCGCCCTGATCACCGAACTGGGCCTCGCGGGCCGGGCGTTGCTCATGGGCGGCTTCTCACCGATCGAGTCGGAGTGGGCCAAGGGCTCGATCGCGGCGGTCACGTCCAGCGCCGAGTCCTTCGGCATGACCCTGGTCGAGGCCATGCGCTGCGGGCTCCCGGTGGTCTCCACCGACTGCCCGGTGGGCCCCCGCGAGATCCTGTCCGACGGCGAGGACGGCCTCCTCGTGACCAACGGCGACGTCGACGCCATCGCCTGGGGGCTACGGCGCCTGATGGCCGACGACGCCCTGCGCCAGGCCATGGGCACCGCCGCCCTGCGCAACGCCTCCCGGTACGACCCATCCGCCGTCGCCGCCCGCTACATCGAGCTGTTCGAGGCCGGGGCCCGCCGTCGCGCGGCCAGGGCCAAGGGGTACAAGGCGCCCGCCGGGTCCCGGAAGGCCGACGCGGCCCCCGCCGTCGTCCCCCCGACCTCGCTGGGCGCGGCCACCGTGGATGTGACGGCGGACGACGCGGGCTGGCTGCGGTTCTCCGCCGACGGGCCCGGCGAGGGCCGCCACCGCTGGCAGTTCGTGCTCCGCCACAAGCCCTCCGACGGCGACCGCCTCCCCGACCTCCCGCTGCGCACCGTACGCAAGCCCCTCGACAACGGCGGCACCCGCTACACGGCCGCCATCACCCCCGGCGCGCTCGACGAACTCGGCGACGGCCGCTGGCAGGTCACCATGCGTGCCCCCAAGACCGGCGCCGTCCATATGAAGGCCGGCATCCGCGACACCCGCGCCCTCATCGACGCCCGCGACCGGCTGATCGCCCGCCCCCCGACCGGCTCGGTCGGCTGGAACCTCCCCTACGCGCAACCCAACGGCCGCCTCATGCTCCGTACCGTGCTCCGCCAGGACCACGCCGAGTGCGTGCGCGTGGAGGTCACCGACACCGGGATCGCGATCGAAGGCGTGCTGTGCGGCAAACGGCTGCTGCGGCCGGGCGCGCTCTTCGTCGTCAGCCGACGCGGCCGCCACTCGGCCAACTTCACCGTGCCCGTCCAGCTGCTGGGCAGCCGCCGCTTCCGGGCCGAGGCGCCCGTACGCCGGGTCGTCGACCACCGCCTGGAGCGCTGGGAGGACTGGGACTGGTGGCTCCAGCCCGACCCGGCGGACCGGAGCAAGATCCGCGTCTGTCATCTGCTGGAGGACTTCCCCGACGTCAAGGGCGCGTACGCCTACCCACCCGTGCCGCTGGTGGGCGACGAACCCTCCGAGTACGCCGTGATCCACCCGGCCCGCCCGGTGTGGGTACGGCCGTACTGCTCGGCCTCGGGCGCCATGGCCATGAACGTCGTCGATCGCTAGGACCAGTTGACCAATGAACCGGACGATATTCGTACTCGGGGACTCCGTCCCCGCCCCGCGCACCGACGACGAAGCGCCCATGGCGGGCTGGGGCCAGAAGATCGAGGAGCTGCTGGTCGGCCCCGTCGAGGTCGCCAACTACGCCCGCAGCGCCATGACCACCCGCAAGTACTTCACCGAGCGCTTCCCGGCGATGCTCAACCGGATGAAGCGCGGTGACATCGTCCTCATCGGCTTCGGCTGCGTGGACCACATGATCCACAACGGCACGCGGTACGTACCCATCCCCGAGTACAAGGAACTCCTCCGCCTCTTCGTCGCCCACGTCCACCAGGAGGGCGGCGTACCCGTCCTGGTCACCCCCATGGCCCGGTACGCCTTCGCCGCCACCGGCGAGGTCCTCAACACCATCGGCGACTACCCGCGCGCCATGACCGAGGTCGCGGGCGAACTCGGCGCCCCACTGGTCGACCTGACCAGCCGTACGACGGAACTGTGGGCCGAGATCGGCCCGATGCGCCTGCGCCAGTACTTCTGCTGGGTCGACGCGGGCGAGCACCCCCTCCACCCCGACGGCAGCATCGACTCCACCCATCTCAGCCACACCGGCGCCTTCGAGGTGGCCCGTATCGTGGTCGCCGGGCTGTGCCACCTGGGGGTGCTGGACAAGTCCGAGGTGAACGTCCAGGCGCTGATGGAACCGCCGACGATGCCCGCGATCTCGGGCGAGTTCACCATCCAGGCCCCGGAGTCGGCGCTGCACTACGCCCAGCGCAGTGGCGAGGCCCCCGTCGTCTCCAAGCCGGCCATGGGCGGGCTCTCCGGCCCGATGGTGAAGTTCACCGGCGCCGCCGCGCCCGGCACGGACTACCTGCTGTTCTTCGAGAACGGCCAGTACCTCGGCGGCACTGCCATCGGCAGCACCGGCCAGTGGATCTGGCGCCGCTCGGTGAACTGGACCGGCGGCGACCATGTCGTCCATGTCGTGGGCCTGCGCGCCGACGGCTGCACACCCGTGCTGGAACAGCGCTTCACCGTCCAGACCGAGGTCCCGGCCCCGCTGATCACCGCACCCGCCGAGGGCGCCTTCGCCGGTCCGCGCCCCCGTTTCGCCGGCAAGGTGGCGCGAGGGGTCACCAAGGTCGTCCTCCTCGAACGCGGCATCCTCATCGGCGCCACCGGCGTCAACGACAACGGGGAGTGGTCCTTCACCCACGCCCACCCCTGGCGCCCCGGCACCCACACCATCGAGGCCGTCGCCCTCTTCGGCGCCACCGAGTCCCCGGCGACCCCGCTGACGTTCAAGGTGGTCGGCATCCCGGAGAACAGCCCGATCAGGATGCTCGGCGCCTCCCGCCACGAGTGCGGCGACGCGGTCTGCGAGCACCGGCCGTTCGCGGGTGACTGGTAGGCGCCGGGGAGCACTTCCGGGCGGCGCCGCGGCGATCGTGCTGACGGTGTTGCTGGGAGTGCTCCTCGGGGTGGCACTGGTGCTGGTCGCACTGCCGGACGAGGGCCGGGGAGGCGTGGAAAGCATAGTGGAGCCGCGCGACCGTGAACTCCGCGTCGTCCACTACAACCTGTGCGGCGCGGCGGCCGCGTGCCCGTGGAACGCCGGTGGTTCGGGCCCGGGCACCTCGATCGCCCGTCTCGTGGAGGAGGCGTCGCGCTTCGAGGCGGACATCGTCACCGTCAACGAGATCTGTCTGACCCAGTACGCCGAACTCAAGCGGCAACTCGCCGAGGCCGACTGGCGGATGGACGGCACCTACGCCTCCTCCCAGGACAATGTCCCGGCCTGCGGCGGCGGCAATAGCACCACCGGCCGCTTCGGCTCCGCCGTGCTCAGCCGGGAGAACGTCCCCGACGACCGGCAGACGTACCTCCGCTTCACGGACACGGCGGGGGAGACCTACACCAACGGCGGCCGCACGGTCGAGGTCCACCGGGGACTGCTGTGCGCCGACACCCGGTTCGAGGACCGCCCCCTCATCGCGTGCACGGCCCACACCAATGCGAAGGCCCCCGGCCAACTGCGCGAGATCCGGGCCTGGTTGGCGGACACCAACCGCTTCCCGTACGACACCCCGATGATCGTCGCCGGAGACCTGAACCTGCCCCCGACCGCCCTCGCGCTCGCCCACCTCACCGAGGGTTTCGTGGAGGCCGACGAAGCCGACCAGGAACCCACCGCCGACGGCCGGAAGATCGACTACATCTTCGCCGACCGACACCACTTCACGGCCGAGGATGGAGACGCGGCTATGCACCCCGAGTCCGACCACGCGCTGCTGACGGGGCGGTTCACCCTCAACCAGGTCGCACCGTACGCATGAGAAGAGGGCCCCGCCCGAAAGCGAAGGCCCTCCTCACGGCCGCAAGGCCATCAGGCCGTACACCTGTACGACTGTCACGCCGGAACCGAAGCCACCCCGGGCTCCAGGAACTTCTTGCCGTTGACGCGCTCGGAAACGCCCTCGCGGTCCAGGTACGGCGTGATGCCGCCCAGGTGGAAGGGCCAGCCGGCGCCGGTGATCAGGCAGAGGTCGATGTCCTGGGCCTCGGCGACGACACCCTCGTCGAGCATCAGCCCGATCTCCTGGGCGACGGCGTCGAGGACGCGGGCGCGGACCTGCTCGCCGTCCAGGACGGAGTCGCCCTGCTTCAGCAGCGCGGCGACCTCGGGGTCCAGCTCCGGCTTCCCGCTGTCGTAGACGTAGAAGCCGCGCTTGCCGGCCTCGACCACCGCCTTGAGGTTGGGGGAGACCTTGAAGCGGTCCGGGAAGGCGCGGTTGAGGGTCTCGGAGACATGCAGACCGATGGCCGGGCCGACCAGCTCCAGCAGGACCAGCGGCGACATCGGCAGACCCAGCGGCTCGACCGCCTCCTCCGCCACGTCGACCGGGGTGCCCTCGTCGATGACGTTCTGGATCTCGCCCATGAAGCGGGTGAGGATGCGGTTCACGACGAACGCCGGGGCGTCCTTCACCAGAACCGCGGTCTTCTTCAGCTTCTTGGCGACGGCGAAGGCCGTGGCCAGCGAGGCGTCGTCCGTCGCCTCGCCCCGGACGATCTCAAGGAGCGGCAGGATCGCGACCGGGTTGAAGAAGTGGAAGCCCACGACCCGCTCGGGGTTCTTCAGCTTCGACGCCATCTCGGTGACCGAGAGGGACGAGGTGTTGGTGGCGAGGATCGCGTGCGCCGGGGCGACCGCCTCGACCTCCGCGAACACCTGCTGCTTGACGCCGATCTCCTCGAACACGGCTTCGATGACGAAGTCCGCGTCGGCGAAGCCCTCGGCCTTGTCCAGCACACCGGTGACCAGGGCCTTCAGACGGTTGGCCTTGTCCTGGTTGATCCGGCCCTTGAGCAGCAGCTTGTCGATCTCGGCGTGGACATAGCCCACACCCTTGTCGACGCGCTCCTGGTCGATGTCGGTCAGCACGACCGGCACTTCGAGGCGGCGCAGGAACAGCAGCGCGAGCTGCGAGGCCATGAGGCCCGCGCCCACGACCCCCACCTTGGTGACCGGACGGGCCAGCGACTTGTCCGGCGCACCGGCCGGGCGCTTGCCGCGCTTCTGCACCAGGTTGAACGCGTAGATACCGGCGCGCAGTTCGCCACCCATGATCAGGTCGGCGAGGGCGACGTCCTCGGCGTCGTAGCCCTGCTGGAGGTCGCCGTTCTTCGCGGCGGCGATGATGTCCAGCGCCCGGTACGCGGCCGGGGCCGCCCCTTGCACCTTGCCGTCCGCGATGAACCGGCCCTTGGCGACGGCCTGGTCCCAGCCCTCACCGCGGTCGATGACGGGCCGCTCGACCTCGACGTCACCCTTGACGACCTGGGCCGTCCAGATGAGCGACTGCTCCAGGAAGTCGGCGCCCTCGAAGATCGCGTCGGCGATACCGAGGTCGTAGACCTGCTGGCCCTTGAGCTGCTTGTTCTGGTTGAGGCTGTTCTCGACGATGACCTGGACGGCCTTGTCGGCGCCGATCAGGTTCGGCAGGATCGTGCAGCCGCCCCAGCCGGGGACCAGCCCGAGGAACACCTCGGGGAGGGAGAAGGCGGGCAGCGCCTTGCTGACGGTCCGGTACTCGCAGTGCAGCCCGACCTCGACACCGCCGCCCATCGCGGCACCGTTGTAGTACGCGAAGGTCGGGACGTTGAGCCCGCCGAGGCGCTTGAAGACCTCGTGGCCGCCCTTGCCGATGGCGAGCGCGTGGTCGTACTCCTTGAGGATCTCCACGCCCTTGAGGTCGGCGCCGACCGCGAAGATGAACGGCTTGCCGGTGATGCCGACACCGACGATCTCGCCGGCCGCGGCCTCCTTCTCGACCTGGTCGAGGGCGGTGTTGAGGTTCGCCAGCGAGGCCGGGCCGAAGGTGGTCGGCTTGGTGTGGTCGAAGCCGTTGTCGAGGGTGATCAGCGCGAAACGGCCCGCGCCGAACGGCAGGTCGAGGTGGCGTACGTGCGCGCTCGTCACGACCTCGTCCGGGAACAGCTCCGAGGCCTGCTTCAGAAGCTCGGTGGTGGTGCTCACTTGTCCCCCTCGAAGTGCGGGTTCTCCCAGATGACGGTCGCGCCCATGCCGAAGCCGACGCACATGGTCGTCAGGCCGTAGCGGACGTTCGGCTGCTCCTCGAACTGGCGGGCCAACTGCGTCATCAGACGCACACCGGAGGAGGCCAGCGGGTGACCGAAGGCGATGGCGCCGCCGTACTGGTTGACGCGGGCGTCGTCGTCGGCGATGCCGTAGTGCTCCAGGAAGGCGAGCACCTGGACGGCGAAGGCCTCGTTGATCTCGAACAGGCCGATGTCGTCGATGGACAGCCCCGCCTGGGCGAGCGCCTTCTCGGTGGCCGGGATCGGACCGTAGCCCATGACCTCCGGCTCGACACCCGCGAAGGAGTACGCGACGAGGCGCATCTTCACCGGGAGGTCGTTCGCGCGGGCGAAGTCCTCGGAGGCGATGATCGAGGCGGTGGCGCCGTCGTTGAGCCCGGCCGCGTTACCGGCGGTGACCCGCCCGTGCACACGGAACGGAGTCTTCAGCCCGGCGAGGTTCTCGATGGTCGTACCCGGACGCATCGGCTCATCGGCGGTGACGAGCCCCCAACCGGTCTCCCCGCCCTCAGGGTTGGTCCGCCGAACAGAGATCGGCACCAGGTCCTGCTGGATCTTGCCGTTGGCGTACGCCTTGGCGGCCTTCTCCTGCGAGCGCACGGCGTACTCGTCGGCGCGCTGCTTGGTGATCGTCGGGTAGCGGTCGTGCAGGTTCTCGGCGGTCATGCCCATGAAAAGGGCCGACTCGTCGACCAGCTTCTCGCTGACGAACCGGGGGTTCGGGTCCACGCCCTCGCCCATCGGGTGGCGGCCCATGTGCTCCACACCACCGGCGATGGCCACGTCGTACGCGCCGAACGCGACGGAACCGGCGACCGTGGTGACGGCGGTCAGGGCGCCGGCACACATACGGTCGATCGAGTAGCCCGGCACCGACTGCGGCAGACCGGCGAGGATGCCGGCCGTACGGCCGATGGTGAGCCCCTGGTCGCCGATCTGTGTGGTCGCGGCGACGGCGACCTCGTCGATCTTGGCCGGCTCCAGACCGGGGTTGCGGCGCAGCAGCTCCCGGATCGCCTTCACGACGAGGTCGTCGGCGCGGGTCTCGTGGTAGATGCCCTTCGGGCCCGCCTTGCCGAACGGGGTACGGACGCCGTCGACGAAGACGACGTCCCTGACGGTACGAGGCACGATGGCTCTCCTCCAGAGGTGCGGGACGCTGAGCGCTTGCTCATCCCCATGCTACTTACGAGTAACAGCGCTGCACACCCCTGAGGGATGGAGCGGCGAACGTCACACGACACCCCCATGTTACCGCCGGTTACATGAATCGGCCCAGGGCACGAGGGCAGCGTTGAGCAGCGGCTTCGCCGAGTTGTTTTCAGAAGGGGGCGAGTTGGGCTGATCAGTAGCTCCGCCGCGTTCTCGTAGACGCCGAGGACGGCAGCACCGCCCCATTTAGGGGCGCGGGGAACTGCGCGACCAGCCACAACTCACCCGCACTCGCCACAATTTCAAAACCCCCTACGGCGACAAGGCGCCCTAAACACCCTTCACCTTGGCGGCGGCAGCCAACGCCCCTACCAACACCGGCGTAACCAACTCCACCTGCCAAGCCCGAGCCCCATGCCCAGCCAGCGCAGCGCCCACGCTCTCGGCATCAACCCCTTGCGGCGGCTCCCAGCAAATACGCCGCACCGTATCCGGCGTGATCACGTTCTCCTGAGGCATGTTCACCTGCTCGGCGAGCGCCGACACCGCGGCCCGCGCGGCCGACAGCCGCGCCGCGGCGGCGGGGTCCTTGTCGGCCCATGCCTTCGGCGGCGGCGGCCCGGTCACCGGCTGCCCATGCGCGGGAAGGGCCGCGTCCGGCAGCGCCTTGGCCCGCTCCACGGCGGCCTGCCACTGCTCCAGCTGCCGCCGCCCCATCCGATGCCCGTACCCGTTCAACGCGGCCAGCGCGTGCACATTGCCCGGCAGAGCGAGCGCCGCCTCGACGATCGCCGCGTCGCTGAGCACCTTGCCCGGCGACACATCCCGCCGCTGGGCGATCCGGTCGCGGGCCTCCCACAGCTCCTTCACGACCGCCATCTGCCGGCGCCGGCGCACCTTGTGCATCCCGGACGTACGACGCCACGGGTCCTTGCGCGGCTCGGCCGGCGGCGCGGCAGCGATCGCCTCGAACTCCTGCAGCGCCCACTCCAGCTTCCCCTGCCGGTCCAGCTCCTTCTCCAGCGCGTCCCGCAGATCGACGAGAAGCTCCACGTCGAGCGCGGCATAGCGCAACCACGGCTCGGGCAGCGGCCGGGTGGACCAGTCGACGGCGGAGTGCCCCTTCTCCAGGACGTAGCCGAGGACGCTCTCGACCATCGCGCCGAGCCCGACACGGGGAAACCCGGCGAGGCGCCCGGCCAGTTCGGTGTCGAAGATGCGGGTGGGGACCATGTCTATCTCGCGCAGACAGGGCAGATCCTGGGTGGCCGCGTGGAGGACCCACTCCACCCCCGACAGCGCCTCGCCGAGCCCGGAGAGATCGGGGCAGGCGATGGGGTCGACGAGCGCGGTGCCCGCGCCCGCACGACGCAACTGGACGAGATAGGCGCGCTGACCGTAGCGGTACCCGGACGCCCGCTCGGCGTCGACGGCGACGGGGCCGGAGCCGGCCGCGAACGCGGCGACCACCCGGGCGAGCGACTCCTCGTCGGCGATCACCGCCGGGATGCCGTCCCGTGGCTCCAGCAGAGGGATCGGCGCCCCCGCTTCAGAAGATCCGCCATCGTCCGGAGGGGCGCCTCCGGTGGTTCGCAGTGGGCTGTCTGCTGCGGTCTCTTGGGCGTCGGTCACCTGTCAAGGGTATCCGTGTATGGACATGGCCCGCCGACGGAACGTTCCGCCGACGGGCCTTCGAGGGTCGTAAACCAGACACGTATCACACGTGTCAGTGAAACTTTCCGACGAACCGGGAGGGGCCGGGCACCGACGGGCGATCCCGGCCCCTCCCGCTTCGCTCACCGCGCCCCGTCCGCCGGGGACGCGCGGTGTTCCATGCCTAGTGGATGATCCCGGTGCGCAGGGCCACCGCCACCATCCCGGCGCGGTCGCCCGTGCCGAGCTTGCGGGCGATCCGGGCGAGGTGGCTCTTGACGGTGAGGGCGGACAGGCCCATGGAGACGCCGATCGCCTTGTTCGACTGGCCCTCCGCGACCAGTCGCAGCACCTCGACCTCACGGCCCGACAGCTCCCGGTAGCCGCCCGGGTGGCTCGGGGCACCCGGGGGGCGGCGGTGCATACGGGCGGCACCGATGGGCGCGGCGCCGGGACGGGTGGGCAGTCCGATGTTGGTGCGCGTACCGGTGACGACGTATCCCTTGACGCCGCCCGCGAGGGCGTTGCGTACGGCGCCGATGTCGTCGGCGGCGGAGAGGGCGAGGCCGTTGGGCCAGCCCGCCGCGCGGGTCTCGGAGAGGAGGGTCAGGCCGGAGCCGTCCGGCAGATGGACATCGGCGACGCAGATGTCACGGGGGTTGCCGACGCGGGGACGGGCCTCGGCGATGGACGAGGCCTCGATGACATCGCGGACCCCGAGGGCCCACAGATGGCGTGTGACGGTCGACCGGACACGGGGGTCGGCCACAACAACCATCGCGGTCGGCTTGTTCGGACGGTAGGCGACCAGGCTTGCGGGCTGCTCGAGGAGAACGGACACCAGGCCTCCTGGGTGCGGGACGGGGGCCGGCTCGCTGGGCTCGTGGGGTTGAAGCCGGGACGAACCGTGCTTTCAAGGTCACAGAGGTCTTCGGCACCAAACCCATGCTCCTTTAGAGAATGATCACGATTTGGTGAGTAACAATACGTGCAATTCGGACACATCTTCGATCATCCAAAGATCGAACGGTGTCGCAGCATGTCGATACGCGGCCGAAAGTGGCCGTATCGACAAAGTGATGGTTTCGATCGGCGTGGCGTCCCCACCGAGGATCAAGGTGACGTCAACACGAAGAAGGACCGCTCGCCGGGCGGCGAACGGTCCTTCGGTCGGCCAGGTCGATCAGCGGGACTGCGGCCCCCGCCGCTGCGGCAGTGTGACGACCGCGGCGTCCCCGGGGTCCGCGGTGGGCGGCAACCCGGCCACCTGCGCGAGCAGATCGCACCACGACGCCAGATGCGCCGCCGTGTCCGGCACCCCGCCCAGCATCTCCCTCGGCGTCCAGGACGCGCGGATCTCGATCTGCGAGACGGCCGGCCGGTTCGCCAGCCCCCCGAAGTAGTGCGAGCCCGCCCGTGTCACCGTCCCGCTCGCCTCGCCGTACGACAGCCCACGGGACTGCAGCGCCCCGGTCAGCCAGGACCAGCACACCTCCGGCAGCAGGGGGTCCGCCGCCATCTCGGGCTCCAACTCCGCCCGGACCAGCGTCACCAGCCGGAAGGCCCCCTGCCAGGCGTCGTGTCCGGCGGGGTCGTGCAGCAGGACGAGACGGCCGTCGGCCAGATCCTCGTCGCCCTCGACCACGGCCGCCTCCAACGCGTACGCGTACGGGGCGAGCCGCTGCGGCGGTCGTACCTGCTCGATCTCGATCTCCGGCCGCAGCCGCGAGGCCCTCAGCGCGTCGACGGCGGTGCGGAACGGCAACGGCGCCGTCTCCACCGCATCGCGCTCCCCCTCCTTCGCGTCGTCCATTCCGCCAGCGCCGTCCGACAGTCGTCCCTGAGCCGCAGCCATGCCGGAACATTAAGGGGAACCGGGCCTCGGCGCAGGGCAAGACACCCGTGCGCTGGGTCACTGTCGCATCGCGCTCAGCGAACGCGGGCCCCGTCGGTGACCCTCGGCGGTGGCCGGAAACATATGGTTTCCGGTTGTCCACAGCCCCGGCCGAGACGGTCAGCCGACCGTGCGAGACTTTGCCCTGTGAGTGCCAACGCCAGCCCCTCGGGCCACCAGCTGACCGCCACGTACAACTCCGCCTTCCTGAAGGCGTGTCGGCGGGAACCCGTGCCGCACACCCCGGTGTGGTTCATGCGGCAGGCCGGGCGTTCGCTGCCGGAGTACCTCAAGGTGCGCGAGGGCATCCCCATGCTGGAGTCGTGCATGCGGCCCGAGCTGGTCACGGAGATCACCCTCCAGCCGATCCGTCGGCACCACGTGGACGCGGCGATCTACTTCAGCGACATCGTCGTCCCCCTCAAGGCCATCGGCATCGACCTCGACATCAAGCCCGGCGTCGGCCCGGTCGTCGAGCACCCCATCCGCACCCGCGCCGACCTCGCCCAGCTCCGCGATCTGACCCCGGACGACGTCTCGTACGTCACCGAGGCGATCAAGCTGCTCACCGCCGAACTCGGCGCGACCCCGCTCATCGGCTTCGCCGGGGCCCCCTTCACCCTCGCCAGCTATCTCGTCGAGGGCGGCCCGTCGCGGACGTACGAGAACGCCAAGGCGATGATGTACGGCGACCCCGAGCTGTGGGCCGAGCTGCTGGACCGGCTCGCGGAGATCACCGCAGCCTTCCTCAAGGTGCAGATCGAGGCGGGCGCCAGTGCCATCCAGCTGTTCGACTCCTGGGCCGGCGCCCTCTCCCCTGCGGACTACCGCCGCTCGGTGCTCCCCGCCTCCGCGAAGGTCTTCCGGGCGGTGGAGTCGTACGGGGTCCCGCGCATCCACTTCGGTGTCGGCACCGGTGAGTTGCTGGGCCTGATGGGCGAGGCCGGCGCGGATGTCGTGGGCGTCGACTGGCGTGTCCCCCTCGACGAGGCCGCCCGCCGCGTCGGCCCCGGCAAGGCGCTCCAGGGCAACCTCGACCCGACCGTCCTGTTCGCCGGCACCGAGGCCGTCGAGGCCAAGACCCGTGAGGTCCTCGACTCGGCCGCCGGCCTTGAGGGCCATGTCTTCAACCTCGGCCACGGCGTCATGCCCAGCACCGACCCGGACGCCCTGACCCGGCTCGTGGAGTACGTCCACACACAGACCGCGCGCTGAGTTCCGGCAGATCCGTCCTCGTTTCTCTTCCGGCCGCGGACCCTGAACCGCACGAGGTGGCGTACCTATATTTGGCGGGTCAGGAGACCCGGGAGGTGCCGAATGCGTTACCTGCACTGATTGAGGGACAGCGACAGGTCGCGACAGAGCCACAGAGACCGGCAGATCGCGACAGAGCCACGGAGATCGACAGAGCCACAGAGATCGACAGGGGAGTCGGCCACGTAGCCGACTCCCCTGTCCTGTCGCCCGGGTGCGGTGAGCCGTACCCGGGCTCACAGTTCGGGTAACGGCCGACGCGGCCAGTCCAGTATCCGCGCCCCGCGCAGAGCCGCCTCCAGGGCGAACCGCTGCTCCGGCACGTTGATGTCGTGCTGCGTCAGGTTCTTGATCTTGACCAGTCGGTAGGTGACGGCCCGCACGCTGAGGTGGAGGGCCCGTGCCGCCCGGGTGATCATGCCGCCCGCGGTGAAATACGCCTCCAGCGTGTCCAGCATCGGCCCCGGGCCGTGGTGGGCCTCGGTGAGCGGGACGAGGACCGTGCGGATCAGTTCCGCCATCGCCATCCGGTCGCGGTGGAGCACCCGATGGATGAGCAGCCCGGAGTCACGGGGACCGAGGGAGTCGATGCCGGTGCGCCGGGCGACATCGAGTGCTTCGAGGGCCTCTTCACAGGAGAGCCGGATGCCGTGTACGCCGGGTCTCGGCCGACCGATCCCGATCCGCCAGGGCGCGTGCGGCCATGGTCGCTGCCGCATCGTCTCGGCCACCGCGTCGCGTACGGCCCCGGTGCTCGGCGCGGACTCCGGTGACTCCACCGTCATCAGCGCCAGCACGCCGTCCGCGTACCGTCCCGCCAGGCAGCCGTCGGCGGTGAACCGTGTGCGCAGCGCGTGCTCCAGGCGCAGGACGACGTGGTCCGCCGCGTCGGACGGTCCGTCGGCGGCAAGGGCGATCACCAGGTTGCAGCCCCCGAGCTGAAGCCCCAACTGCCCCCCTCGCGCGAGCAGATCGGGCAGACCGACACGGTCGGCGAACAGTTCATGGAGGAATCGGTCGCGTTGCCGGACGTCCTCTGCCGCCGCCGCCCAGGCGGCCTGCCCATGACCGGCCAGGATCGCCGAGAGCGCGGCTTCGGACGCCGCTCGGATGAGATCGCCGTCGGCGGCCCCCGGTTCCCTGGGCGGGACGGCAGGGTCGCCGCGCTCTTTTCCGGGTGCGAGCAGACCGGCCCAGATGCGATTGCTCTCGGCATTGCATCGGGCGACGATCCGGTGCAGTGGAATTGCCTGGCCGGCAGCCTCCAACGCCATGGAATGGCAGACTTTCAGCTCGACCCGGGACGGCCCTTCGTCCCGGAACGCCGCCTCGAACACAATGCCCGCGTAGTGCTCGACGAGTTGACTCAGTACATCGTTCTGCTTCAACTGACCCACCTTGCACTCCTTGTACTCCTCGGAGTCCGGTTGCTCTTTCGTGAGTACCTTCTGCGGTGTGGGTCGGGTGACCTCGTGTGCCGGTGTCCGGCACACGGCGGTGAAATCCTCCATCGAATGGGGTTAAGAGTGGTGCTGGAGGTGGTGTGCCGTGAGCGGTCTTGAATTCAACTCGCGGGTACGGAATTCGGCGCCCTGGTCGATGGCCGACCCGACCGGAATCGACAGATCCCGTTGCTTGAGGCTGGACCGCAACGAAAGCAGTCGGCCGGTCTCCGGCACCGTGGCCGCCGCCCTTTCCGCCCATGTTTCCGGTGCGGGCTTCCATCGCTACCCGACGGATGAGCGGTTGACGGCCAGGATCGCCGAGCACTGCAAGGTGCCCACCGAGTGCGTACTGCCGACGAACGGTTCCGACCAGGCGATCGACATCACGCTTCGCACATTCCTGTCCGCTGGGAAGAGAATGCTGGTGGCGACACCCGAGTTCATCCCCTTCCGGCGGGTCGCCGGGCTGCTGGGCGCCCAGGTGGACGGGGTCCCCCACGCGCCGGACCTGTCCTTTCCGTACGCGGAGTTCCGAGCCGCCGCCCGCCGTGATCCGGATCTGATCGTCTTCGTCAATCCGAACAACCCGACCGGGACCTTGGTGGACACCCTGTTCATCCAGGAGATCCTCGCCGCGTACCCCGACACACCGGTGGTCGTCGACGAGGCCTACTACGAGTTCACGGGTTTGACGGTGGCCCCATGGGTGGAGTCGCACCCCAACCTGATCGTTTTCCGCACCTTCTCCAAGGCGTTCGCCATGGCCGGACTGCGGCTGGGCTACCTCGTCGCCGACCCGGGAGTCCTTGAGCAGATCCGCAAACTGCGCAATCCGTTCGATGTCAACGCGCTGGCGATCGTCGCGGGTGAGGCCCAGTTGGAGGCCATGGACGAAGTGCGCGAGCACACCGAGGAGATCATGTCGGACACCAAGCCGATGGTTCTGGAATTCCTCGAAGAGATCGGTGTCCCGGTTGTCGCCGGAGCCGCCAACTTTGTGCTGGTGCGGCCCGACGACTGCGCGCGAACGGTCCGGATGCTACGCGAGTCCCAGGTCCTGGTTCAGCCCCTGCACGGCCCCTTGGTCCAGGGGATGTTCCGGCTGACGGTGGGCACCCGACCGGAAATGCGGGAATTCACCAGAATATTCGCGGAAGTTCACCGTGAAACACGGGTTACGGCCGTGGCACCAGATGGAACATAAAGCTGGACGCGGGAGTCTCGATGAGATGACGTTCGGCGCAGCGCCAGCCCGACTCCTCGAATACGTCGTTCCATTCGTCGAGGGTGGGTAGATAGACCCCCATCGCCGCATGAGCCGTCTCAAAACCGAGACTGAAGATCGGCATCTCCTGGTCGGCGAACGCGGTGGTACGCGCGGTGTCCGCGAGGAGGAAGTGCCGCACATCGGGAAACACTTCGCGGATACGCCGGAACGACCTGACGCATTCATCCCGGGGCCAGAAGTCATGGCCCATCATGAACGAGGTCACCAGATCGACTCCGGTGAATTCCGCCCGTTCGTCCAGCACGGTCGCATCGGACCGGGTCAGAGTGATCCGGTCCGTCAGTCCGGCCTTGTCCACTTCGCCCTGGGCGAGTTCGAGGACCTGAGCCGAATGGTCGATACCCACACCGCGCACACCCGGCCGCTCCCGGGCGATCTCGATCAGGCGCTCACCACTGCCGCACCCCAGGTCCGCGATCGCGGAGAACTCCAGCGAGGCGATCACCGGCTTGAACGCCGGATCGAAGAAGACCTTGTTGTTCTGCCGGCAGGCGATGCCGATGGCGGCGGCGTCACGCCGGTAGAAGTCCCCGGAGCGGTTCTCCGTGCGGAGCAGCCGAGGAAGGTTGCCGAAGACCTCGCCGTATCCGCGGGTGAGCCAGTAGAAGAACCCCTTGGTCCGGTCGGCCTCGGCGAAGGTGGGACCCGGCGTCACCCGATCGCCTTCACGGCACACCACATCGGCGCTGGAGAGCGCCGTGCAGACCGCTCGCGTGGCGCCCACGTCAAGGGCGTGCTTGGCGGCGAACTCGGCGATGTCCAACCGTCCGACGCTTCGAAGCTCGTCGAACACGCCCACTTCCCAGGCGGCACTGATCGCGGCGGCGGCGATCGCCGAATTGAAGATCCGGGCACATGCCCTCTCGGGGTCGAGAGCCGCCCGGTCCGCCGTCGACAGCCGGTTCGTCTGCTGACTCGTCTGCTGACTCGTCTGCTGACTCGTCTGCTGATTCGTCTGCTGATTCGTCTGTTGACTCATCTGCACGTTCATCTGCGGGTTTCTCCTCGTTCGGATCAGCGCACCGTCACCGGCAGGCTGCGGTAGCCGCGCAACGTGGCATGGGGCCGGGGAACCGGGGGGCCGTTGCGGCGGAGCGAGGGCAGGTGGCGCACCACCGCCGACAGCACCGCCGTCGCCTCGGCCCGGCCGATCATGGAACCCAGGCAGGAGTGCGAACCGCGGCCGAAGCCGAGATGCGGATTGGGGTCCCGATCGAGACGGATCACATCCGGGTCGGGGAACTGCTCAGGATCGCGGTCCGCCGCGCCGATGAGCGCCACCACGATCTCGCCGCGGCGGATCGTCGTCCCCCCGATCACGGTGTCCTCGGTACAGGCCCGGCTCAGCGCGTGCACCGGGCCGCCGAAGCGGATCAGCTCCTCGACCGCCGGTCCCATCGGTGCGCCCCGCCGCAGCGCGGCGAACGCGTCCGGCTGGTCCAGCAGCGCGGCGACCGCGTTGGACAGGAACCGGCTCGGCACCTCGAAACCGGCGTGGAAGAAGGCCCGGACCGAGTTCACCAGCACCTCCCTCGGGACCCCGCCCTCGGCCTCGTGCTCCACCAGGTAGGCGATGACACCCTCCTTCGGCGGATTCGCGAGCCAGGACTCCACCAGCGCGTTGAACCGCGACCGCGCCCGGATGCCCGCCGCCTCGGCATCGGGGTCCAGACCGGAGTCCATGCTGCGGTCGAGATCCGCGTTGAGCCGGTGGAACGTCTCGTCCTCCGCCGGTCCCGGCACGTTCAGCAGGGTCGTCATCGCCGTCAGCGTGAACGCGTCGCTGAAGTCCCGCACGAAGTCGAACTCACCCCGCTCGGCCAAGGCCGACAGCTCGGCGACCGCCCGCACCGCGAGTTCGGCGGCGAACCCCTCGACGTCCATGGCGCGCAGCGTGTTGAGGCCGAGATGGCGCAGCGGGGTCTGCTCCGGCGGGTCCAGGGTCTGCAGACTGAGCAGAGTGTCCGGCGTGGGTATCCCCACCCGACGGAAGTCCGCCGCGAACCGCTCCGCGTCACGCAGCACCGTCTGGCAGTCCGCGAACCGGGTCAGCAGCCAGGACCCCAACTGCTCGTGCCAGTACACCGGAGCGTGCTCACGGAGCCGGCGGTAACCGGGATACGGGTCGGCGATCATGTCGCTGGAGAGCGGATCGAAGAGGTCGTCCCCCGCCGGCCGCTCGGTTACCGCCTCAGCGGAAAGGTCAGGCATGAGGAGTCCTCCCTGAGGAACATCGGCGGCGTATGGATCACAGGCTAGAAAACGCCGACCCCTGCGGGGAGTTGCCGGTGCTGGACGAGGGGAGCCACGGGGTTTGCCGCTCACCGGCAAACCCGGGGAGCGTCGCCCCACGCCATCGCCGCGCCCGGCCCGCCCGCCGCATACGTCACGTAGAGGGTGTGAACGCTCGCGCACGGTCGTGCGTATGACTTCTCAACCGCGGATCTACGTGAGGAACAGGCGATGAACGACCGAGTCACTCCTTCGATGCACGCCACTCCGGACGGTGAGGCGGAGATCGCCCTGGTGGTGCGGCTGCCCTGGGAAGACGTCGCCGCGCTCGGCCAGGAGGCCGGGCGGCTCGCCGCGCGTATGCAGCGGCCGGTGACGCTGGACGAGGCCGTCAGCCATCGGTTGCGGTCGGTTCGGGCGGCGGCCGCGCATGCGAAGCCGCAGACGGGGGCGGCGCCCGCCGTCACGTCCTCGGCGTCCGTGTCGTCTCTGCCGCCGAGGCCTCCGGCCGATCAGGCTATGCAGGCGATTGATCGGATCAGTGGGAACACTTCGGCTGTTTGAGGGTGGGGGGTTGACGGGGGTTCGCCGTAGGGGTGCTGTGTGTTGCCGGGTGCCGCTTCGTTGTGGCTGGTCGCGCAGTTCCCCGCGCCCCTGGGGAGTCAAGGTGCGCCCCGCCATCAGTTGCCCGATCTCACCGCCGCCACCGCCTTTCTCGCCGCTGCCAGGATCGGGTCCCATACCGGGGAGAAAGGTGGGGCGTAGCCCAAGTCCAAAGTCGTCATCTGTTCGACCGTCATGCCGGCCGTCAACGCCACCGCCGCGATGTCGACGCGTTTGCCCGCGCCCTCCTTGCCCACGATCTGGGCCCCCAGCAGACGGCCCGTGCGGCGTTCGGCGAGCAGTTTGACCGTCATCGGGGCCGCGCCCGGGTAGTAGCCCGCCCGGCTTGTCGACTCGATCGTGACCGTCACGTACTGGAGCCCGGCGCGCTGGGCGTCCTTCTCCCGGAGGCCGGTGCGGGCGATCTCCAGGTCGCAGACCTTGCTGACGGCCGTGCCCACGACCCCGGGGAACGTGGCGTAGCCGCCGCCGATGTTGGCGCCGATGATCTGGCCGTGCTTGTTGGCGTGGGTGCCGAGCGGGATGTGGCGTTCGCGGCCGGAGACCAGGTCGAGGACCTCCACGCAGTCGCCGCCCGCCCAGATGTTCTCGTGGCCCCGGACCCGCATCGAGAGGTCGGTCAGGAGACCGTTGTGGTCGCCCAGGGGGAGGCCCGCCGCCTTCGCGAGTGTGGTCTCGGGGCGTACGCCGATGCCCAGGACCACCACGTCCGCCGGGTACTCGGCGTCCTCCGTGACGACCGCGCGGACCCGGCCGTCGTCGCCGGTGCGGAAGGCGGTGACCTCGGCGTCGTTCACCATGGTGATGCCGAGGCCCTCCATGGCCTTGTGCACCAGGCGGCCCATGTCCGGGTCGAGAGTGGACATGGGCTCGCTGCCCCGGTTGACGACCGTGACCTCGTAGCCACGGTTGATCAGCGCCTCGGCCATCTCCACGCCGATATAGCCCGCGCCCACGACCACCGCCCGGCGGCCCTCGGTGGCGTCCAGCGTTTCGAGGAGCGCCTGCCCGTCGTCCAGGGTCTGCACGCCGTGCACTCCGGGCGCGTCGACGCCCGGCAGGGGCGGACGGATGGGGTGCGCGCCGGTCGCGATGACGAGGTCGTCGTACGACGTCCAGGACTCGGCGCCGGAAATCGACGTCCCGCGCGCGCACACGCGCACCCTCGACATCGATCTCCACGACCTCCGTACGCATCCGGAGGCCGATCGCACGGGATCGGTGTTCCTCCGGCGAGCGGGCGACGAGGAGGTCCCGGTCGTCGACGTCGCCGCCCACCCAGTACGGGATGCCGCAGGCCGAGTAGGAGGTGAAGTGGCCGCGTTCGAACGCCACGATCTCCAGGTCGTCGGGGCCCCGCAGGCGCCGTGCCTGCGACGCGGCGGACATGCCCGCCGCGTCGCCGCCGATGACGACCAGGCGTTCGGACGTACGTGCGCTACGGCTCATGTTCACGAGAACACGCTACGGGCACCCCGCATTTCAGTCTTCCGTGTCCACCCGGGCCGCCCCGTCCTGCTCGCCCTTGTCACCTTTCTCGTCCTTGTCCGGAGCCATGGCCGGGAGAGCGCTGCCGGAGGTCGCCGGGCGGGGCTGCCGAGCGCGGGTCAGGCGGAGCCACAGCAGGATCACGAGTGCGGCGGCCACGGCGAAGGGGAGGACGGCGGCGAGAGCCATGGCCAGCCAGTGGAAGACGGCCACGAACGCGTTCCAGCCGCCCGCGAGGGCGTCCAGGAAGCCGGGGTCGTCGTCCTTTTCGGCCTTCTTCACCGCGGTCTCCGAGAGGGAGAGCGTGATGGTGGCGAGGCTCGTACGGTCCTTCAGGGACTCCTGCTGGGCGAGGAGGGCCTCCAGATCCGCCTGACGGGTGCTCAACTCCCCTTCGAGGGTGACCACATCGCTGAGCTTGGTCGCCCGGTCCATCAACTCGCGGATACGGGCCACGCTCGCCTGCTGGGTCTTGATACGGCTCTCCACGTCGACGACCTGATCGGTGACGTCCTCGGCCTTGGCCTTGCGTTCGAGCAGCTTGCCGGTGCCCTCCAGGTCGGTGAGGACCTCCTCGTACTTCTCGGTCGGCACCCGCAGGACGACCCGGGTGCGCTCGCGGCCGTCGCCGTCGCGGGTCGTGGACTCCTCGCCGACGAACCCGCCCGCGCTCTCGGTGGTGGTGCGGGCCTCCTCCAGCGCCTTGGGCACGTCCTTGACCCGCACGGTCAGGGAGGCGGTACGGATGATGTGGCTGGGGGCGAGCTGCGGCGGGGCGTCGGCGTCCTCGCCCTTTCCGGCGCCGGAGTCGAGGGCGCCCTCCTGCCGGGCCGAGGTGCCGGCCTTGCTGTCGGCCCCGCTGTCCGACAGGGAGCTCGCGTCGTCGGTGCCGCTGCATCCGGTCAGCGCCAGCGCGGCGGCGAGGAACACGGCGGCCAGGGCGCCTGCGGGCCGCGGTCGGGAACGGAGTGCGTCTCGCCGGGAACGTCGTCGTACGAGTGTTTCGGCCATGGCGGCGGGTACCCCCCGAAGTCGTGAACGGTGTGCCCACTTGCTTGCGGACGTTCCTTCGACGCCGGAGGGCGCCCGAACGTTGGCCGGATACGGTCCCGAAGCGGTCACGGTCGGGACTCGGCGAGGCCACATGCCGCACAGGGAGCACACAGGGGCACACAGGGTGCTCACCTGGCCCACCCGGTCCGGCGACGTGACTGTCAGTGACGTCTGAGAGGGTTGGTCCATGAGCGGATCACGTACGGACACCGGGCATGTCGTCGTCATCGGGGCGGGTATCGCGGGGCTGGCCGCCGCGCACAAGCTGCTGGACAGACATGCGCGCGTGACCGTCCTGGAGGCATCGGACCGGGTCGGCGGCAAGCTGCTGCCCGGCGAGATCGCGGGCGCGCGCACCGACTTCGGCGCCGAGTCCATGCTGGCCAGCCGCCCCGAGGCGGTCGCCCTCGCCAAGGAGGTCGGGCTCGCCGACCACCTCCAGCCGCCCGCCACCGCCACCGCCTCGCTGTGGACGCGCGGCGCGCTGCGGCCCATGCCGAAGGGGCACGTCATGGGCGTCCCCGGCACGGCGTCCGCCCTCGCCGGGGTGCTGTCCGACGAGGGCCTGGCCCGCATCGAGCGGGACGCCGAGCTGCCCCGCACCGAGGTCGGCGACGACATCGCGGTCGGGGAGTACGTGGCCGCCCGCCTCGGCAGGGAGGTCGTGGACCGGCTGGTCGAGCCGCTGCTCGGCGGGGTCTACGCGGGCGACGCGTATCGCATCTCGATGCGCTCGGCCGTCCCCCAGCTCTACCAGGCCGCCCTCACCCACACCTCGATCACCGAGGCCGTCCGCGAGATCCAGGCCCGCGCGGCGGCCGCCCGGCGGACCGGCCCCGTCTTCATGGGCATCGAGGGCGGCATCGGCCAACTCCCGCTCGCCGTCGCCGAGTCGGTACGCGCGCGCGGCGCCGAGATCCTGACCGGCACCCCCGTCACCGAGCTGCGCCGCGAGACGCCCGGCGGCTGGCGCGTCGTCGCCGGTGAGCGGGTGCTGCACGCGGACGCCGTCGTGGTGGCCGTCCCCGCCCCGGTCGCCGCCGGGCTGCTGCGCGCCGAAGCCCCCGGGGCCGCCGCCGAGCTGTCCGCCGTGGAGTACGCCTCCATGGCCCTGGTCACCCTCGCCTACCGCCGCGTCGACGTCACCCTCCCCGAGGGCAGCGGCTTCCTGGTGCCGCCGGTGGACGGACGCACCATCAAGGCGTCCACGTTCTCGTCGCAGAAGTGGGGCTGGGTCGGCGAGCACCACCCCGACCTGCTGGTCCTGCGCACCTCGATGGGCCGCTACGGCGAGACGGAGATCCTGGAGAAGGACGACAGCCACCTGGTCGACGTCTCGCGGCACGACCTCCGCGAGGCCACGGGTCTGACGGCCACCCCGGTCGAGACCCGTGTGACCCGCTGGACAGACGGCCTGCCCCAGTACCCCGTCGGCCACCACGCGCGCGTGGCCCGCGTCCGTGAGCACATGGCCGAGCTGCCCGGCCTCGCCGTCTGCGGCGCGGCGTACGACGGCGTCGGCATCCCGGCCTGTATCGCGAGCGCGGCGGCCGCCGTCGACCAGATCCACGGGGACCTGCGCCGTCTGCAGGAGCTCACCGCCAACCCGGTGCAGAGCCTCCACGGCGGAGCGGGAGAATAGGAACCATGAGCGACGACGCCCCCACCACCGAGTCCGGCCGTATCCCGAACAAGGGCAAGCTGGCCAAGGACCTCAACGAGGTCATCCGCTACACGCTGTGGTCCGTCTTCAAGCTGAAGGACGTACTGCCGGAGGACCGCACCGGTTACGCCGACGAGGTCCAGGAGCTGTTCGACCAGCTCGCCGCGAAGGACGTGACCATCCGGGGTACCTACGACGTCTCCGGCCTGCGCGCCGACGCCGACGTCATGATCTGGTGGCACGCCGAGACCAGCGACCAGCTCCAGGAGGCGTACAACCTCTTCCGCCGCACCAGGCTGGGCCGCGCCCTCACCCCGGTGTGGTCGAACATGGCGCTGCACCGCCCCGCCGAGTTCAACCGCTCCCACATCCCGGCGTTCCTGGCGGACGAGACCCCCCGCGACTACGTCAGCGTGTACCCCTTCGTCCGCAGCTACGACTGGTACCTCCTCCCCGACGAGGACCGCCGCCGTATGCTCGCCGACCACGGCAAGATGGCCCGCGGCTTCCCGGACGTCCGCGCCAACACGGTCGCCTCGTTCTCGCTGGGCGACTACGAGTGGATGCTCGCCTTCGAGGCCAACGACCTCTACCGCATCGTCGACCTCATGCGCCACCTGCGCGCATCGGAGGCCCGCATGCACGTCCGCGAAGAGGTCCCGTTCTACACGGGCAGGAGGAAGTCGGTGGCGGAGCTGGTGGCAGGGCTGGCGTAGCTAGCAGTTGGTCACCGGCTCAGACCCGCGCCCCCAACTTTTAGGGGCGCGGGGAACTGCGCGACCAGCCACGACGAACCCGCACTCGCCCGACCACCCAAAGACGCACCCCCAGACCGCGCAGACTCCGGCCGAGGCTCCGGGCGCCCAGCACAGGCAGCCCTCCGCCCAGGCAACCGACCTTCCAGCAGGTACGCCTCAAAGTACCCGTTAACACACTTGTTCCCCCCACCACTGACCCCATGGCTGCCCGAGTCCCGCTCGGTCACAAGCACCGATCCCGAAAGCCGCCGCTGCAACTCAACCGCCCCGGCATACGGCGTAGCCGCATCATGCTCAGCGGCAAGAATCAGCGTGGGCGGCAGCCCACCCACCCCGACCCGCACATCAAGGGCCCGCTGACGCGGCGCGAGCCAATACGCGCAGGGCAGATTCATCCACACGTTGTCCCACGTCTCGAACGGCGCGGTCCGCGCGAGCCGCGTGTTGTCGCGGTCCCAGACCCGCCAATCCGTCGGCCAGGGCGCGTCGTTGCACTCGACGGCGGTGTAGACGGCGTTGGTGTTCTCCTGCTCGGCGGCGGCCTCGGGGTTGGGCCCCGCCAGCTGGACCAGCGGCTTCGGATCGCCCTTCAGATAGGCGGAGAGCGCGAGGGCCCGCTGCGGCCAGTAGTCGTCGTAGTACGCGGCCTGGAGGAACGCGCCCTGTAGCTGCCCCGGCCCGACCACGCCCCCGGCCGGCTCGGTGGCCAGCCGTGCCGCCGCGCGCTCATAGCCGCGCAGGACCTTCTCGGCGGTGTTCCCCAGCCCGTACACCTTGTGGTGCTTGGCGACCCATGCCCGGAAGTCCGCCCAGCGGCCCTCGAAGGCGGCCGACTGGTCGAGGTTGTTGTGGTACCAGATCTGATGCGGGGCCGGGTTCACCGCGGAGTCGAAGACCATGCGCCGCACATGGGACGGGAAGAGCGTGGCGTACAGGGCCCCCAGGTAGGTGCCGTACGACGCCCCCATGAACGTCAGCCGGTCCTCACCGAGCGCGGCGCGCAGGACGTCCAGGTCGCGGGCGTTGTTGAGCGAGTGGTAGTGCCGCAGCGCCTGGCCGCCGCGCCGGGCGCAGCCGCGGGCGTAGGCCTTGGCGCGGGCGATCCGCTCCCTCTTGTACGACTCCGAGGGGTGCGTGGGCGCGAGCGTGGGCCCCCGGTGGAGTTTTCCGGGGTCCTCGCAGGACAGGGGCGCCGATCGTCCGACGCCTCGGGGGGCGTATCCGACCAGGTCGTACGCGGCCCCGATCCGCTTCCACTCCGGCAGGAACCCGACGAACGGGAAGAACATGCCGGAGGCCCCGGGGCCACCCGGGTTGAAGACGAGGGCTCCTTGGCGGGCGACCTTCTTCCCCTTCGGGTCCTTCCCGGTGGCCCTGACGCGGCTGACGGTCAGGGGGATCTGCTTCCCGTCGGGCCGCGCGTAGTCCAACGGCACCTCGACGGTCCCGCACTGGAACCCCTCGGGCAGCTGTTCCACGGCCGGGCACTCACCGAACCGGATTCCTTCGACCTCGGCCCGCACGGCGGCGACGGAGACGCCGTACACCTCGGCGGCGGCGATCCGGGTGTCCCCTCTGGCAGGGGCGGCCCCCAGCCCGGCCAGCAACACCGACCCGACGGTTCCGTAGAGAACAGCAGCTCGCATGGCAAATCCCTCCGTGCATGGCGGCAACAAAAGGGATGCTTCGGTCGACAAGGGGTGAAGTAAAGGACGAGGGGAGTGGTGTCGCGGTGATTCCTCCCGATGCTCTTTTCACACCGGGTGCCCTTTATGACTCCTGTGGGCCGAGGGCAGCCGGCGGCAGCGTGTACGTCGGCGACGGGGACGCCGTGGGTGTCGGCGACGGGGAGGCCGTGGGCGTGGGGGACGGGGTGACCGGAATCGGCGACCCGGGGTCGTTCAACGGACCCGGCGGCGCGGGGGAGTTGGTCATCGGCGGGGTGCTCGCGGCGGCGGCGTCCCGCGCGATCGCGTCGTAGTCGACCAGCCCCGTCGCCTCCAGCACCCTGATGTGGTCCAGGACCGTGGTGTTGGCGTCGTCGGCGAGATCGCGGACCAGGGAATTGCGGGTCGTGGCGCGGACCTCGGCGACAAGGGAGAAGACCTTGCCGTGGGCCTGGCGCAGGATATTGGCGAACTCCCGGTCGTAACTCTCGCCCTGAGCCGTGTTCAGCGTCTCCAGCCATGCCTTCTGCTGGTCGCTCGGCTGGTTGGGCAGCGGCAGGCTGAGGCGCGCGGCGACATTGCGGACACGGGCGTCGAGGAAGGTGTGACCCTCGATCAGATGGTCGCCGGCGGCGCGCACGGCCTGGGTCGTGCCCTTTGTCTGGGCCTGCTGCCCGGCCGGCAGCTCCCACAGCCCGGCCAGCCGCACCTTGGTGATGAAGTCCCGGTCCAGACCGGAGAGCGGACCGTACTGCGTGGTCACCGTGGACGCGTTCAGCGCGGAGACACCGGTGCCGGAGCGGTCCGCGTACGACCAGATCGGGAAGACCATCGCGATGAGGGTGGCCGTCAACCCGGCGACGATGAGCCCTGTGCCATTGACCAGTCCTCCGCTGCGGTTGATGGATCGCATGGTGCCTCCTGCTCGCGGCACCGCACGCTCATGCGGTTCGGGTGCGGGTTCGCTTCAGGTGGCATGTTACTTCCGGGTCCGGGGCAACTGCCGTACGCGGAGGAAGGGTTGATGCGGGACAAAGCGGGCAGGGCGGGGTCGTAGAAGCGCAGGACACATGCTGTGAAATAGCCGAGAATCGGTCGTGAAACCCGGCTGTGGGAAATGGTTCTGTTATTCGCAACACACCGAGGTGCGCGGCGGGCCGTCGCACACGGCACCTGACGGCGCGTACGCGGGTCGGGCCGACCGCGTGTACGCGCCCCCGTTCAGCGGCGCAGCAGTACGCGGCGGGTGGCGCGGGCGAGACGGGCGGTGGGGCGGCGGGAGAGCGGGGCCGGGCCGGAGCGCTCCAGCCACCACTCGCGCAGCGCGCGCTTGGCGGAGGCGTTCTTCAGATCCTGCTCCAGCAGGACGTGCTCGGCGAAGGAGAGGGCGTCACGCCGGTAACCGTCCGTCATGGGGTTGCCCTGGGCGTACGCCAGGAACGCCGGGCGGTACGACGTGCCGAGGATCTCCGGGAGTTCGGGCGCGACCTTCGCCACGACGTCCGCCCGCTTGGCGGCGAGGGCGCGCGCCTGGACGCCGAGCCGCACCCGGTCGAACCCCTCGGGCACCGGTGTCCCCGCGACCAGCGCCGACAGCAACGACGCCTGCGCCAGCCCGAGCCGCTGCCGAGCCGCGGTCCCGGCTTCCTCCTCGGCCCTCTCATCGGTCTCGTGTGCGGCCGCGCCCTCGGTCACCGGCTCACCCATCGGCTTCGCCGACGGCGCATCCCGTACCTCGGCTTTCTCCAGGACCCCCTTGATGGCCCCCAACTCCCGCTCCAGTTCGCCCGGCTCGGGGAAGTTCTCGTCGCGCTCCAGGAGGACACCCGGCGGGGTGACCCTGGAGACGAGGTCGGCGAGGATGTCGAGGACCTGCTGGGGGACGGGGTGGGCGTGGCTGTCGTGCCAGACGCCGTCGCGTTCGAAGCCGCCCGCGACATGGACGTACGCGATGGCCTCGACCGGCAGTTCGTCGAGCGCCTTCGCGGGGTCCTCGCCCCGGTTGACGTGGTTGGTGTGGAGGTTCGCCACATCGATGAGGAGCCGTACGCCGGTGCGGTCGACGAGGTCGTACAGGAACTGGCCCTCGGTCATCTCCTCGCCGGGCCAGTTGATGAGGGCGGCGATGTTCTCCAGTGCGAGCGGGACGGGCAGGGCGTCCTGGGCGACGCGGACGTTCTCGCAGAGCACGTCGAGGGCGTCGCGGGTGCGGGGGACGGGGAGCAGATGCCCGGCCTCCAGCCCCGGCGACGCGGTGAGGGCGCCCCCGGCCCGTACGAACGCGATGTGCTCGGTGACGAGGGGCGCTCCCAGGGCCTGGACGCGCTCGGCGAGGGAGTTCAGCCGGCCCTCGTCGGGGCGGTCGGCGCCGCCGAGCCCCAGGGAGACGCCATGGGGGACGACCGTGACCCCGCGCTCGCGCAGCCGCAGCAGCGCGTCGGGGACATGGCCGGGGCAGACGTTCTCGGCGACGACCTCGACCCAGTCGACGCCGCCGGACGGTCCGGCCATACGCTCGACGGCGTCGGCGATCTCGGGCCGCCAGCCGATGCCCGCCCCCAGCCTCAACTTCCTGACCTGCTCCATCGTCCCCATCGTCCCCTCCTCGGTCACGTCGGTCACGGCATCGCACGGACCCCTGTGTTGTCGTCTCCTCGACGCGGACCTGTGTTCCGGCGCGACGGAGTCATGGCCCCGGAAACCGGGGCCGAACCCCGAGGAGGGCACCTTCAGAGCAACATTTGAGCTTTGAGCCGTGGGCCGCCCCCGGTGCGGTATGCGGCCCGGCGGTATGCGGCCTTCTCCCGCCCGGCGGCTACTGGATCTGCGGTACCCCCTGGTCGGCGTTCAGCTCCTCCGGGTCCGGGCGGTCGGTGGGGACCACACCGGGGGCCTGCGGGGACGGGGTGGACTTCACGTCGGGGTTGGTGGAGGGCTCCGCCGCGGGGGCGGCGGGCGGCTGGACCCCGGGCTCCGGCGGCGGCGGGCCGGTCGGGCTCGCGGTGCCGCTGACCGAGTTGTCGGCGATCTGCGCGAAGTCGACCTCGCCGGTCTTCTCCAGGATCGTGATGTGGTCCAGCACGGTCTGGTTGGCGTCGGACGCCAGCTGACGCACCAGGGTGTTGCGGGTGGAGTTACGGACGCTGGCGATGGCCGGGAAGATCTTGCCGTGCGCGGCCCGCAGCAGATTCGCCCAGGTCTTGTTGTACTCGGCCTCGGTTTTGGCGGCGGTCATCTGGTCCAGCCAGCCCTGCTGCTCGGCGGTCGGCTGGTTGGGCAGTTCGACGCCTAGTTTGGCCGCGATGATCCGGACCCGCTTGTCGAGGTCGGCGTGGCCGACGATCAGATGGTCGGCGGCCTCCTTGACGGACTGGCTGGACGCCCGCTCCAGGGCCTGTTGCCCGGCCGGCCCCTCCCACAGGCCCGCGAGCCGTACCCGGATGATGAGGTCGCGGTCGGCGGGGGTGAGCGGACCCCACTGCGTGGTCACCGTGTCACCGGTGGGCACGGCCGCGGCCGCCGCGGCGTTGCGGTTGGGGTACGAGTAGAACACGGGGTAGGCGACGGCGCTGACGGTGCCGACGATCGCCACGGCGACGAGGAGCGAGCCCTTGGAGCGTCGCAAGAGAGCCTCCGGGAGGAAACCAACGGATCGTTGTGATCGTTGGGGACGGAACTGGTACTGGAGTGGGTGAGCCGCCTCGGCGGGGCCGGAACCCGCCGCCGGCTGCGACGGGCCCGGACCGTGCCGTGGGGTCGGCGTCAGATCGTGCCGTTGGCGATGGCGTCGAAGTCGACCTGGCCGGTCGCCTCCAGGAAGGTGATGTGGTCGAGCACGGTCTGGTTGGTGTCCGAGGCGAGCTGACGGACCAGCGTGTTCTCGGTCATGTTCCGCACCGCGCCGATGGCGGGGAAGATCTTGCCGTGGGCGGAGCGCAGCAGGTTCGCCCACACCCGGTCGTACTGGTCGTCGGTGGCGTTGGTCATCTGCTGCAGCCAGGCCTGCTGCTGGGCGTTGGGTACGTTGGGCAGTTCGACGCCGAGCTGGGTCGCCACGTTGCGCACCCGCTCGTCGAGGTCCTTGTGACCGACGATCAGATGGTCCGCCGCCTCCTTCACCTCCGGGCTGCTGGAGCGCTGCATCGCCTGCTCGGCGGCCGGCAGCTCCCACAGTCCGGCCAGCCGCACCCTGATGATCAGGTCCCGGTCGGCCGCCGTCAGCGGCCCCCACTGAGTGTTGACGGTAGTGGCCGCCATGTTGGCCTGGGCGGTGCCCGAGCGGTCGGCGTAGGACCACACGGGGAACGCCAGCGCTCCGATGGTGACGACGAGCGCGAGGCTGGCGATGACCGAGCCATTGACACGCTGCAAGATGAGCCTCCCGGGTAAAGCCAACTGGTCGTTGGGGCAGTTGCTTGGCCAGTGCAGGGAGGTACGTACGGGACGGCGGCGGTGTTCAACGGGGTGTCACAGTCACCGGAAAGCTTGCGGTGGGTCGGCCGAAAAGGAGTGGGGGTGGCCGGTGGGAGGGGGTTGAGCGCGCCGTGCCCCGCCCCCCGTCAGGGCGTGCGGCGGTGGTCTCAGGGGCGCAGGGCGGGGTGGTCGGCGACCACCGTGCAGCTGCCGGGGGCGATTTCGGTGAAGCCCGCGTCCCGGACCAGCGGGAGGCCGGAGGCGGTGAGGCGGGCCCAGTCGGCCGGGGCGGCGGTGCGGACGGCCAGCGGGAAACCGGCGTCGCGCCAGGCCGAGCGCGCCTCGTCGGAGAGGGACAGCCAGGCCAGGTGGGCGCCGTGCCCCACCTGGGCCATCGCCTTGCCGGCGGACATGCCGAGGTCCGGGTTGGTCCAGATGACCGGTGTGGAGGGCTCGGCCCCGGCCGGGGGCTCCGGGTCGTCGAGGTCCGTGCCGGAGACCTGGAGACGGGCCAGGTCCTTCGGCCAGCCGTCGAGAGGGATCGGCGGGAAGACGCGTACCTCCGCCGACTTTCCCGTCACCGTGATACCCGGGAGCGCTTCCGCCCGCCGCCACTCCGCGCCGCGCGCCCGCCGGACCACCTTCCTGATCCGTGCGTCCTGCCAGCTCCGCATGGCCTCGGCCCACTCCCCGTCCCCCAGCGACCGCGCGTCGCCCAGCATCACGAGCACCGCCCGCGCCGCCGTCTCCAACGCGTCCGTACGCGCCGGGGGAGCCGCCTTCTCGATCCGCACCACCAACGGCAGCACGAACTGCGGCGCCTCGTCCCGAGCGCTCCGCCCATGCCGGAAGGGGCTGTCGCCCGGCGTCCGCGTAGGGCTCGGCGGCTGCGCGGGGTTCGGTGTCCGGGCGGGGTTCGGTGTCTGCGTGGGGCTCGGGTCCTGGTTCGGGCGCTCGGTGTCGCTGCTCACCCGTCCAGTCTGCCAGCCGGAAGATCCCTGCTGCTCCGGCCGACAGTACGGCCGTACACCCGTGCGATCGCGGGACGCCCATGTACGAGGATGGGCGGCATGGAACGCGAGTTACTGCTGAGCATCGAGGGAGTCGGCCGCCGGTACGGGTTCCGCGGGCCCTGGGTCCTGCGCGGTGTCGATCTGGAGATCGCCCCCGGCGCGCTGATCCGGGTCGAGGGCGCGAACGGCACCGGCAAGTCGACGCTGCTGCGCGTCCTCGCCGGGATCGACGTGCCCACCGTGGGCCGGATCTCCGGCCGCCCCCGTACCGCGTACGTTCCCGAACGCTTCCCGGCCGCGCTGCCGTTCACGGCCGTCGAGTACCTCACCCACCTCGGTGCCGTGCACGGTCTGGACCGCCCGGCCGCCGCCGAGGCCGCCGAGGAGTGGCTGGAGCGGTTCGGGGCCGCCGAGTACGCCCGTACGCCGATGGCGGAACTCTCCAAGGGCAGCAGTCAGAAGGTCGCCGTCGCCCAGGCGCTCCTCGCCGAACCGGAGTTGCTCGTCCTCGACGAGGCGTGGACCGGCCTCGACGCCGAGGCCCGCGAGGAGTTGGAGCGCGTCGTCGCCGAGCGCACGGCCGCCGGGTCCGCGGTCGTGTTCGTCGACCATGACCCAAGCAGGCTGTCCGGGGTGCCGGACGCGGTGTACGCCGTGACGGGGGGTTCGCTCGAACTCCGTGACGGGCGGGGGAGTTCGGGGGCGGCGGAGGGGAAGGGCGCCTCGGTCGTCGTGGAGGCGCGGGCGCCGTCGCGGGCTGCCGCCCAAGTACCCGGCGAGGCAGGGAAGTTCGCGACCAAGGTCGAGGAAACCGACTCGGGCGTACACCGGTTCGCCGTCCCGGAGACCCGCTCGGACGCGCTGCTGAGAGCGCTGCTGGGCGCCCGGCCGCCGTGGCATGTGGTGAGCGTGGGCCCACGGGAGGAGCGGACCCCGGTGGAACGGGCGGCGCGACTGGAAGAACTGGAAGAACTGGAAGAAGCGGAAGACCTGAATGACCTGAATGACCTGAAAGAACCGCAAGAACCGGAAGAACTGAAAGATCTGAAAGAGCTGGATGAAGTGGAGGCGGAGGGGCCCCGATGAGTGCGCTGCTTCGTTATCAGGCGGCCCTGTTGCTGCGGTCGCAGCGGTGGTTGCCGCCGGTCATCCTGTACGCCGCGTTCCTCGGGATCGGGGTGCAGAGCGGGCAGCCGGTGCTGGACTCGCTCGGCTACTCGGCCGCCGCGCTGTTGCCGGTGGCCGCCTGGCTGGTACGGATCTGCGCGACCAATGAGCCACCGGCGGCCCGGAGTTGTACGGGAGCGGCGGCCGGACCGGGGCGGGCGCATCTGGCCTGTCTGCTGGTGGCGTTGTCGGCGTCCGCGCTCCTCGGCACCGCGGCCACCCTCTTCGTCACGGCGATCAGCGACTGGACGGGCACGGATCACCAGACCAGGATCGCGGCGGTCCCCGCGGGCATCGCCGGCTTCGTGGCCACTCTCGCCTGCGCCCTGCTCGGCACGGCGGTGGGCGCGCTCACGAACTGGCCGCTGCTGCGCTCGCCCGGCCGGGCCGTCCCCGCGCTGCTCCTCGGCGCGCTACTGGCACTGGTGGTCACCGGCTCCCCGGCCAACACGGCGATCAGCGCCCTCGTGGACGGCTCCCAACACGGAACCGTCCCCCTCCCCGTCCTGCCCCTGGCCACCGCCGCACTGCTCACAGCCCTGGCCACCACCACGGCCTGCGCCCTCACCAACCGCCGCTCACCCTGAACGGGCGCTCGCCTGCCGGTCGAGATGATCGACGAGGGCCGCCTCTGTGCGGAGGAGGCGCTCTCTCCGGTTCTCCGGGAGGGCGGTGGTCATCCATGTCCGGTTCGTCGTCAGGCCGCGAACCAAGGGACTCGGCAGGTGTGTGGGGCGGTGCCTTCCGGGCACAGGGTTCTGATCATTGTTTTGCGTATCGCTCGCCAGGTTCGTAGGGAGCAGGCCAAGTGGACGCGGAACTCGACCAGTTCGCGGTCGCCGGGTGACTGGTCGGGGTGTTCGTGGGTCCACTGGTCCGCGAGGAGGTCGTACATCTCGGCTGCGGGCATTCCGCCGACGAGGGTGTGGGCGACGGTTGTTTCGGTGATGCGGGCGCTTCGGGTTGCCACGGCGTCCCTGAGGAGGGTTCCGACCCAGGCCATGCCCTCCTCGTCCGTGTACAGGCCGAACTTCACCGTACGTGTTCTCATGTGCCTCCATTCCCTCGTCGGCGGTCGAACGCGGGTCAGCGGTGCCAGGGGCCCGTCACCGCGAACGTCGTACCCGGGGTATAGCAGTTGAGGTACATCGTGGTGCCGTCGGGGGAGAAGGTCACTCCGGCGAACTCGCCCCATTGTGGGTCGTCCGGGGTGCCGAGGGTGTGGGCGTTGCGGGCCATCGGGTAGACCTCGGCCTTGCGGGTGACGCCGTAGACGTGTTGGGCGCCGTTGCCGTCCTCGCAGACCATGAGGCCGCCGGTGGGGGCCAGGCAGATGTTGTCGGGGGAGTCGCCGGGGAGGCGGGCGTCGGTGTCGGGGCCGAAGACGATGACCAGGGTGAGGCTGCGGTCGTCGGGGTCGTAGCGCCAGATCTGGCCGAAGTGGTCGGCGGCCGAGCCCTCCGCGCTGCGGGCGAAGGAGGAGACGAAGTAGACGCGGCGGCCGCCCCAGTAGCAGCCCTCCAGTTTCTGGGCGTGGGTGATGCCCTTCGGGCCGAAGTCCTGGTGGCGGATGGGGGTGTGGGTGGCGAGCGGGTCGGGGACGTCGACCCACTCGATGTGCTCGAAGCGGGTGCCGGGGACCTGGACCGGGGAGAGGTCGGGGACGCGGGGGACGCGCATGGCCTGGAGGCGGCCTCCGGCGCGCAGTGAGCCCAGGCCGCCCTTCGGTTTGTCGGGGAGGAAGCGGTAGAAGAGGCCGAAGGGGGTCTCGAAGGCGTCCTCGGTCTCGTAGACGATTCCGCGAGCCGGGTCGACCGCGATTGCTTCGTGCTGGAAGCGGCCCATTGCTGTGAGGGGGACCGCGCCGGAGCGGTGCGGGTTCGAGGGGTCCACCTCGAAGATGAAGCCGTGGTCCTTGGTGTAGCCGTTGGTGCCCGCCCGGTCCTCGGTCTCCTCGCAGGTCAGCCAGGTTCCCCAAGGGGTGGGGCCGCCCGCGCAGTTGACGGCGGTGCCCGCGATGGCGACCCGTTCGGAGCGGACTTCGCCGTCCGCGTCCAGCGTCAGAGCCGTACAGCCGCCCTTGCCCATCGGGTCGTAGGTGAGGCCCTCGACGGTCGGGACCGGGATGGCGGCGTTGTGGCGGTTCTCGTGGTTGCGGACCAGGTGGACACGGGCGTTGTGGCGGCGCCGGTCGCCGTTCGCGCGTACGGCGAAGGCGGCCATGCCGTCGTGGTTGCTCGGCACCCGGCCCTCACCGGAGCGCAGGGGGTCGCCCTCTCTGGAGAGCACCCGATAGCGGAAACCTTTCGGCAGGTCCAGCAGGCCCTCGGGGTCGGGGAGGAGGGGGCCGTAGCCGGGGACGTGGCCATGGAGGGCGCCGGGGGCGGATTCGCCGGCATGGGCGTCGGCGGCGGAGTCCGCGAAGGCGTTCCGCGCGGTCGCTCCGCTCGCGAAGAGTTCGGACAGGGCTCCGGTGAACGCGATGCCGGCTCCCACGGCACCGGTACGGGCGAGGGCCTGACGGCGGGTCACTGACACGGTATGACCTTCCTGTTGGCGGACAGGATGTGACCCGTCTGTGTGTATCACGTGGTTACGGCCGGGTGAACCACGCGCGTAGAGGCCGCCGGTGGAGTCGCCGGGCTGTCACTCTGTCGGCCCGGTGGGGGAGGGAGGGACCTCCGGGGTGTGGGGGGCCTCGTCCGGTGGGCCCGCCTGGGCCCGTTCCAGGAACCTGAGCAGTTCGACCGGGAAGGGGAGGACGAGGGTGGAGTTCTTCTCGGCGGCCACGGCCACCACCGTCTGGAGGAGCCGGAGTTGGAGGGCGGAGGGGGTGTCGGCCATCTCCTTCGCGGCCTCGGCGAGCTTCTTCGACGCCTGCAGTTCCGCGTCCGCGTTGATGATCCGGGCGCGGCGCTCGCGGTCGGCCTCGGCCTGGCGGGCCATGGACCGCTTCATTGTGTCGGGGAGGGATACGTCCTTGATCTCGACGCGGTCGATGGTGACGCCCCACTCCACCGCCGGGCTGTCGATCATCAGCTCCAGGCCCTGGTTGAGCTTCTCGCGGTTGGAGAGGAGGTCGTCCAGGTCGCTCTTGCCGATGATCGAGCGGAGGGAGGTCTGGGCCATCTGGGAGACGGCGAAACGGTAGTCCTCGACCCGGATGACCGCGTTGGCGGCGTCGACGACCTTGAAGTAGACCACCGCGTCCACGCGGACCGTGACGTTGTCCCGTGTGATGCCCTCCTGGGCCGGGATCGGCATCGTCACGATCTGCATGTTGACCTTGTGGATGCGGTCTATGCCGGGGATGACCATGGTGAAGCCGGGGGATCTGGGGGAGTCGAGGAGGCGGCCCAGGCGGAGGACCACGCCGCGTTCGTATTGCTTGACCACGCGGGCGGCTGCCGCCGTGTACACGATGGCGGCGGAGCCGACGGCTGCGGCTGTCACCAGCAGGGCTTCGATCATGACGACCCCCTTTCGAGCCGTCCCTTACTGCCGTAGGTCATACGATATGCCCGGTGTGGGGGGTGGGGCGAGGTTGGTTGCCGGGTGCTGCGGTGTGCTGACTGTGGGGTGGTGCGGCGCCCGGGGGCGTTGGCCGGCCGGGGGTGGGTCTCGCTTGCCGGCGCTGACAGGGTGCCGCTGCGCCCACCCGTGCCGCCCCAGCGGCACGATTGCCCGCAGCTACGAGCGTGAGGGTGCGCAGTTGTGACGGCTGCTGGGTGGGCTGTCGCCTCAGTGGTGCGGTTGCCCGCAGCTACGAGCGTGAGGGTGCGCAGTTGTGACGGCTGCTGGGTGGGCTGTCGTCTCGGCGGTGCGGTTGCCCGCAGCTGCGAGGGCTGCCGGGTGGGCGCCGTCCCGGCAGCGCGGTTGCGCGCGGCTGCGATGACTGTCGGGTGGGTGCCGTCCCGGCGACGCGATTGGCCGTAGCTGGGTACGGCGCGGCTGGGTGGGCTGTCGCCTCAGTGGCGCGGTTGCCCGCGGCTACGAGCGCGAGGGTGCGCAGTTGCGACGGCTGCTGGGTGGGCTGTCGCCGCGGCGGCGCGGTTGGCCGCGGCTGCGAGGACTGCGCGGCGGTGACGGCTGTCGGGTGGGCTGGTGCCCCGGCGGTGCGGTTGGCTGCGGCTGAAGCGGGCGGGCGGCAGGTTGCCCGGTGGTGCGGCTGCCCGCGGTCACCGATGGGTGGCTGCGGGCAGCCGTGTGTCAGGGCCTTGCCGCGGTTGCCCCGGTCCGGTCCGGGACCGTTATCTTCACCGGCTCCGTTCCCGTCGTGCTGTGGCGTTCTGCCCAGGTTTCCAGGGCTGTGCGGCAGGCGTGGTCGAGGTGGTGGAGGCCGGAGAGGTGGAGTTCGATGGGGCGGTCCTGGGGGAGGGACTCCAGGTTGTCCAGGATCTTGGGGAGGCGGAGGAAGGTGGCGTTGCCCGAGAGGTGGGCCTGGATCGGGCCCGCGCCCTTGTCGATGACCTCCAGCTTGATGTGCGAGGCCTCCCAGGCGGTCTTGGCCACCGAGAGGGCCAGACCGATCAGTACGCCCTCGAACATGTTCACCGCGACGATCGCCAGCGCGGTCGTCATCAGGATCAGGGCCTCACCCCGGTGCGCCCGCCACAGCGAGATGACCTCACGGAACGGGATCAGCTTCCAGCCCGCGTGGACCAGGATGCCCGCCAGCGCCGGGAGCGGGATGAGGGCCAGCGCGCCCGGGAGGAGCGCGGCGAAGAGCAGCAGCCACACACCGTGCAGGACCCGGGACGCCTTGGTCCTCGCCCCCGCCTGGAGGTTCGCGGCGCTGCGGACGATCACCGCCGTCATCGGCAGTGCGCCCAGCAGACCGCACACCGTGTTGCCGACGCCCTGGGCCATCAGCTCCTTGTCGTACTCGGTGCGCGGCCCGTCGTGCAGCCGGTCCACGGCAGCCGCGCTGAACAGGCTCTCGGCGGAGGCGATGAGCGTGAAGGCGAGGATCGTGCCGATCACGGCCACGTCCGCCAGCTCGCCGAAGGCGGACGGTCCCGGGGGCTGGATGGACTCCAGGAGGCCCTTGACCTCGACGGTCCCCACGGGCAGGTCCAGGGTCAGCGAGGCGGCCGTGGCCAGGACCACCGCCGCGAGGGCGCCCGGGACCAGCTGGACCTTCCTCGGCAGACGCTTCCACACCACCAGGACGACCACCGTGCCCGCGCCCAGGGCCAGCGAGGCGAGGGCCGGGGTGGAGGCCATGGCGTCCATGAAGGCGCCGGGGAGTCCGGCGATCTTGCCCAGGCCGGAGGCGGGGGCCTTCAGACCGGCTGCCGCGTACAGCTGGCCCGCGATGATCACGAGTCCGATACCGGCCAGCATGCCCTCGACGACCGAGACGGATATCGCGCGGAACCAGCGGCCCAACTTCAGCCCGCCCATGGCGAGTTGAAGGAGCCCTGCGGCGAGCACGATGACACCCAGCGCGGGCAGGCCGAACTGGCGTACCGCCTCGAAGACCAGCACGGTCAGACCGGCCGCCGGGCCGGAGACCTGGAGGCTGCTGCCGGGCAGCAGCCCGGTGACGATACCGCCCACGATGCCGGTGATCAGGCCGAGTTCGGCCGGCACCCCGGAGGCGACGGCGACGCCCACACACAACGGCAGGGCGACCAGGAAGACGACGAGCGAGGCCGCGAAGTCCTGCCTGAGGTGGGGGAACGAGGGCCGGGGACGGGAGGACGGGGAGGGCGAAGAGGACGGGGACTTGGACTGCGTTGCGGTCATGTCGTCGGGTCCCGTGCTCACAGCGTCTCGAACTTGTCGGTGTCCGCACGGTGTTCGCGTACGGCTCCGGTGTGGACCTCGTAGTACCAGCCGCGCAACCGGAGTTCGCCCGCCGCCAGGCGCTTCTCCACACAGGGGTAGGAACGCAGGCGCAGCAACTGGCTGAGGACGTGGTTCTGGACGCCGGCGGCGACGGCCGGGTCCTCGACCGGGCCGTGGGGGCGGGGGGTCGCGTGGGCCAGCCAGTCGCGTACGGCGGGTACGGCGTCCAGGTCGTCGCCGCGGACGAGGGCGCCGACGGCGCCGCAGTGGGAGTGGCCGCAGACGACGATGTCGGTGACGCCGAGGACTTCCACGGCGTACTCGATGGTGGCCGTCTCACCGGAGGGGCGGTCGGGGGTGTAGGGAGGGACGATGTTTCCGGCGGTGCGCAGTTCGAACAGCTCGCCGGGGCGGGCGCCCGTGATCAGGGCGGGGACGACCCGTGAGTCGGAGCAGGTGATGAACAGGACCTCGGGGGACTGGCCCTCGGCCAGCCTGGCGAACTCCTCAGGGCGTTGTCCGAACGAACGGGCGTTGTCGATGAGGGGCTGCATGATGTGGTGACTCCTCCTGGCGCGCCTCGATGGCGCGTCGGGCTTGCACGACAGATGTGAGGGGAAGAGGTGCTTCCGCTCAGCGGCGGAAGTCCTCGTGAACGGCCGGGGTGTGGGCCGTCAGGGATCTCGACGCCCGGGGGTACCGGGCCGAGGGCCGTTCCGGTGCGTACGCGGCCGCTGTGTTCTCCCCCAGCAGCGGGTGCGCGGGCGCACCGGGAACGGTGTGGGTGACGGCGCGGTGCACATCACCCACCGGCTTCGCCGTGAGTGTGTTTCCGGGCTCGGCCTTGGCCTTGGTATGACCAAGCGTGTGCGCGGTTGCGAAGGAATGGGCGGGAGCGAAGAACTGCGGCGCGGGCAGGACGGCGGTGAGCGTCGACAGAACGGTCCTGGTCGTCGTACCGCACAACTTGAGCCTCCCCGCTGGCAGTTCAGTGCTCATATCGCTGACCGTGACACGTCGACCACCCATGGTGATCCATCTACTTGGTCAACCGTTGGTCAATCACTGGTCAAGAAACACGTTAACCCTGCAAAGTTGTTTGCAGGGTTAACTTAACGTTTCGAGCTGAAGAGAGCCTGAAAGTGCGGACAGGTTGGCCGGATTCGGCTCTTGACCTGGGGGGTTGCGGGGTGAACCGGGTGGGTGCGGTCAGTGCTCGCCGTGCACGCCGTTCTCGATGAGCTGCTTGCCGTCGCGGGCGAGAGCGGTGAGACGGGAGATCGCGCGGAAGTACTTCTTGCGGTAGCCGCCGTTCAGCATCTCCTCGCTGAACAGCCGGTCGAAGGGCAGCCCCGAGGCGAGGACGGGGACCTCGCGGTCGTACAGCCGGTCGGCGAGCACCACGAGCCGCAGCGCGGTCGACTGGTCCGGGATCGGCTGGACATCGGTCAGGCAGACCGCCCTCAGATCGTCCGTGAGCGCGCCGTAGCGGCTCGGGTGGACCCTCGCCAGATGGTCGAGGAGTTGCGGGAAGTCGTCGAGTGAGGCGCCCTCGGTGGCGTACGCCGCCTTGGTGACCGCCTCCTCGGAGTATGGCGCCGGGGCCTCGGGGAGACCTCGGTGGCGGTAGTCCTCGCCGTCGATGCGCAGGGTGCGGAAGTGGGCGGACAGGCCCTGGATCTCGCGCAGGAAGTCGGCCGCCGCGAAGCGGCCCTCGCCGAGCTTGCCCGGCAGGGTGTTCGAGGTGGCGGCGAGGGCGACGCCCGCGTCCACGAGCTTGCCGAGCAGCGTCGACACCAGGACGGTGTCGCCCGGGTCGTCCAGCTCGAACTCGTCGATGCAGAGCAGACGGTGGCCGGAGAGCGTCTGGACCGTCTTCTGGAAGCCGAGGGCGCCGACGAGGTTCGTCAGCTCCACGAAGGTGCCGAAGGCCTTCAGGGCGGGTTCGGCCGGGGTCGCGTGCCAGAGGGAGGCGAGCAGATGGGTCTTGCCGACGCCGTAGCCGCCGTCCAGGTAGACGCCGCGCGGGCCCGTCGGGGCCTTCTTCGGTGCTTTGCCGAAACCGAACAGGCGTCGCTTTCCGGCCGCCCCGCTCGCGTGCCCGCCGCCGAGGCCCGCCGCGAAGGCGCTCAGGACGCCGACCGCCTCGGTCTGGCTGGGCTGGTTCGGGTCGGGTATGTAGGTGTCGAAGCGGACCGCGTCGAAGCGGGGCGGTGGCACCATCTCCGCGACCAGTCGGTCCGCGGGGACATGCGGCTCACGCGCGCACAGGGACAGCGGGGCCATATCGGCTGTACGGGCGATAGCGGACACGGCGGTGGAGGACGACGACACGGTTACCGAGTCTAAGGGCCGTGCCACACTGCACGACATGCGACGCCTGTTCCCTGTGACCGAAGAGACAGCGGCAGAGACAGCGGCCCGGCCGGACACCGGCGGGAGCGGCGGGCGAGGTGAGGGGCCCGATGCCGCCGACCGGGAGTGGAGTCTCGGTGAGCTGGCGGCCGCTTACGCCTATCCCGAGCCGCCCGAGGGCGGCGGGGGCGTCTGGCTGAGGGCCAACATGGTGTCCACCCTGGACGGGGCCGCTCAGCACGGTGGGAAGTCGCGGCCCATTTCCACCGAGACCGACATGCGGATCTTCGGGACCCTGCGGGGGCTCGCGGATGTCGTCCTGGTCGGCGCGGAAACGGTACGCCAGGAGGTGTACCGGCCGGCCCGTGCCCGGGAGGCGTTCGCTAAGGCCCGGCGGGCCGCCGGGCAGGGGCCCGCGCCCGCCGTCGCCGTGGTCAGCGCGAGCCTGGAGCTGGACTTCTCGCTGCCCCTGTTCACCTCGCCGCTCGTGCCCACGCTGGTGCTGACCGGTGCCGCCGCGGCCCCCGACCGGATCGCCGCCGCCGAGAGGGCCGGAGCCCGGGTCGTCGTCGCCGGGGACGGTATGGGGGTCGACCCCGCCCGGGCCGTACGGGCGCTCGCCGACCTCGGTCTGACCCGGCTGCTCTCCGAGGGCGGGCCCCGGCTGCTGGGTCAGCTCATCGCGGCCGACGTCCTCGACGAGCTGTGTCTGACCGTGTCGCCGATGCTCACGGCGGGGACCGCCCAGCGGATCGCCGGGGGCCCCTCGGTGCCCGTACCCAAGCGCTTCGAACTCGTGTCCCTGTTGGAGGAGGCCGGGTTCCTGTTCGGTCGTTACCGTCGTACGTGAAAGCGGGCGGAATCTGCCGTTCCGTTTAGCTTTCGCTGGGCACACTAGAACCCTGAGGAGTGAGGGCCCGAGGGGCCCTCCGAGGAGAAGGGCGCCTGCGGTGTCGTTCACGAGCGTTTTGATGATCGAGAAGGCCCTGACGTCCGCGGACGTGGAGTTCGTCACCACCCTGCACGGCGAGGAGCCGGCTTCCTTCCATGTGCTGCTGCAGCCGCGCGGCAATCAGGCCGACCGGCTGTTGCGGGCCATCGACGACCTCGCCCTCGGGGAACTGGACGAGGCGAGGCGTGAGAGCGAGATGCCGGAGGGGGCCGAGGCGCGGGAGGTCGGGGAGCGGGCCCTTGAGGTGTCCTTGCGGGCGTTGCGGGGGGCCGGGAGCGAGGCGGTGGGGCGGCTGGTCGAGGACCATCCGCTGGATGCGTTGAAGTCGGTGGTGGAGGAAGTGGGGGCCGATGAGGTGTTGGTGCTGACCGATCCCCACTACGTGGAGGAGTTCTTTCATCGGGACTGGGCTTCTCGGGCTCGGCACAAGGTGGGGGTGCCGGTTTTGAAGTTGTTCTCGCACAGTTCCGATTAGGGGGGACTGGGCGCCGTTGGGGTGCCTGGTTTTGTCGGGTGCGGGTGCGTTGTGGCTGGTCGCGCCCACGCGGCGGAGCCGCAAATAGATACGGCCCCGCGCCCCTTGGAGGCGGCTGCGCCGCCATCCAGGGCGCGGCCCCTGAGCCGTAGCCACAGGGAATAGGGTGGGGGCGCCCCCTGTGGGTTGGAGACCCATCCTCGTACCGTCGCTTGGAGAACACACATGGCACCCGGACTGCCTGCCGCCATGGATCGGCCGCACTTCATCGGGATCGGCGGGGCCGGGATGTCCGGGATCGCGAAGATTCTGGCGCAGCGGGGGGCCAAGGTGGCCGGGAGCGATGCCAAGGAGTCGGAGACGGCCGAGGCGTTGCGGGCGTTGGGGGCGACCGTGCACATCGGGCATGCCGGTGAGCATCTCGCCGATGACGCGACCTGTGTGGTGGTGTCGTCGGCGATCCGGGACGACAATCCCGAGCTGGCTCGCGCGGCCGAGCTGGGCATTCCCGTCGTCCACCGGTCGGACGCGCTCGCCCGGCTGATGGACGGGCTGCGGCCCATCGCCGTCGCCGGGACGCATGGGAAGACCACGACCACGTCCATGCTCGCCGTGTCGCTGAGCGAGCTGGGGCTGAAGCCGTCGTACGCCATCGGCGGGGATCTCGACGTGCCCGGCTCGAACGCGCTGCACGGGGACGGGGAGATCTTCGTCGCCGAGGCGGATGAAAGCGATCGCAGCTTCCACAAGTACGCGCCCGAGGTCGCCATCGTCCTCAACGTCGAGTTGGACCACCACGCCAACTACGCCTCCATGGACGAGATCTACGAGTCCTTCGAGACGTTCGCGGGGAAGATCGTCCCCGGTGGCACGCTGGTGATCTCCGCCGATCACGAGGGGGCGCGGGAGCTGGCGGGGCGGATCGGGCGTGAGGGCCTCCGGGTCGTCACCTACGGCGAGAGCGACGATGCCGATGTGCGGGTCGCCGCCGTCGTTCCGCAGGGGCTGAAGAGCCAGGTCACCGTGGTGCTGGACGGGGAGGAGATCACCTTCGCCGTGTCCGTGCCGGGGCGGCACTACGCGCACAACGCCGTCGCCGCGCTGGCCGCCGGGGTCGCGCTCGGCGTGCCGGCGTCCGAGCTGGCGCCCGCGCTGGCCGCGTACACCGGGGTGAAGCGGCGGCTGCAGCTCAAGGGCGAGGCCGCCGGGGTGCAGGTCATCGACTCGTACGCGCATCACCCGACCGAGATGACGGCCGATCTGGAGGCGATGCGGGCCGCGGCCGGGGACGCGCGCATTCTCGTGGTGTTCCAGCCGCATCTGTTCTCCCGGACGCAGGAGCTGGGCGTGGAGATGGGGCAGTCGCTGGCGCTCGCCGACGCGTCCGTCGTCCTCGACATCTATCCGGCCCGTGAGGACCCGATTCCGGGGGTGACCAGTGAGCTGATCATCGACGCCGCCCGGGGCGCGGGGGCCGAGGTCATCGCCGTCCACGACAAGGACGAGGTGCCCGGCACCGTCGCGGGAATGGCGAAGGCCGGTGATCTCGTTCTCACCATGGGCGCGGGCGATGTGACCGACCTGGGCCCGAAGATCCTGGACCGACTTTCGAGTTGATTCGATTTGATTCGAGTTGAGGGGCTGAGGCTCATGTCGTACGACGTCGAGAAGCCGGACGAGCAGTGGCGCGCGGAGCTGACCCCGGCCGAGTACGCGGTGCTGCGGCAGGCCGGCACCGAGCCCGCCTTCGTCGGTGAGTACACCAACACCAAGACCAAGGGCGTCTACTCCTGTCGTGCCTGCGGTGCCGAACTCTTCACCTCCGACACCAAGTTCGAGTCCCACTGCGGCTGGCCGTCCTTCTACGACCCGAAGGACAGCGACGCGGTGGAGCTGCTGGAGGACCGGTCGCACGGGATGGTGCGGACCGAGGTCCGGTGTGCGCGGTGCGGGTCGCATCTCGGGCATGTGTTCGAGGGTGAGGGGTATGCGACGCCGACCGACCAGCGGTACTGCATCAACAGCATCTCGCTGCGGTTGACGGCGGACGAGGCGTGACCACCACCGGCTCGGGAGGGTGAACCACCGGCTCGGACAGGTGATCACCGGCTTGGGTGTGTGTCTCACTTTTCCTTTCCCGAGCGGTAGTTGCCGGTGTTGACTGTGTGGCTACTGGTGGGGGGCGGCCACGGGGCGCCCTCCTTGGAGCAGAGGGTCGGGGTTCGCGGTGTTGAGGGGTCGGACCGAGCGGAGGATGCGGCGGCTGAGCGCCCGGTTGGTCGCCGGCCTGGCCCGTACGGCACCGCGCGACGGCGATGACGGGGTCTTCGATCCGCTGTGCCGGGTGGTCAGCGGTCTTCGGGGGCGGCCGGTCGTACTGAGGTGGACGCGGTTTCCGCCCAACACGGCCAGCGGGGTGTGGGTGGAACTGGCCGAGATGGATCTGCTGGCCATCCGCGACGACGCCGCCGATGTCGAGCACGCCCTGGTGATCTGGGGCCATGAGGTCTGGCACATGATGGAGGGCCACCGCGGTGCCCTCACCCTGGCGGGCCCTGCCTCGGCACGCTCCCGTTCCATACGGGGCGACGCCGTGGAACGCGCGGTGGAATCGCTGTCGGCCGTGGAAGGCACGTTGGACGCGCTGTCGGCCGTCGAAGGCACGGCGGACGTGCTGTCGGCCGCGTCCGAGGCCGGGTGGGCCGCCGGAGCGATCGCCTACGCCGGCCGCACGGACTTCCACGCGGAGCAGGAGGCGGAGGCCGAGCGGTTCGGGCTGGAGTTCGCCACCGCGATGCGGGGCTATCTGCGGCGCCCGGACCTCCTCAAGGTCAGCGGGCGCATAGAGAAGTCCCTCGGCCAGGGCCCGTGGGCCTGACGTGAACGGACTGGTCTACTACCTGGCGGCCGCGGTCCTGTGGACCGGATTCGCGGCCCAGCTCCCCGACCTCTGGCACCACCGCCGCGACCCGCTCAAGCGCGCGTTCTGCGCCGTGATCTTCCTCGCCGGCCTCTGCTTCGCCCTCGGCGCCCCGCCCACCGTCGGCCTCATCAACGGCGTCATCGGGGCGCCCAACGCCGCGGCCTGTGTCATCTACGGGGCCGTGAACGCCTTCTCCGCCGCCTCCCTCGTCCTGATCGTCCACTGGCGCGGCGCCGACAGCCCGGACCGGGTACGCCGGGTCTGCCACATCTGGCTGATCACCTACGCCGTCGTGATAGCCGCCCAGAGCGTTCTCTTCGCCGTCGGTGACGCCCCCGTCGAGCGGCGCGTCGACTTCGACACGTACTACGCCACCACCCCGTACATCCGCGAGATGATCGTCCTCTATCTGCTGGCCCATCTGGCCGCGGCCCTCACCACCACCGTCCTGTGCTGGCGCTGGACCCTCCAGATCAGCGGCTGGACCCGGCGGACGCTGGTCGTGCTCGCTCTGGGATGGCTGTGCACCAGCGCGTACGGCGTCGTCAAGATGGCGGCCGTCGTGGGGCGTTGGAGCGGGCACGAGTGGGATGCGCTGAGCAGCAGGCTCGCACCGATCCTCGTCACCGTGGGGGCCACCCTCACCGCGATCGGCTACATCATGCCGCTGCTCGGGCCGCGTATCGACAGCCTCGTCGCCTTCCTCCGGCTCGGCCCGCTGTTCCGGCTCGTCGGCTCCGGCGGCAAGCGGCGGACCGTGCTGTCCTGGCGTTCCCTCGGCGATGTCGAACTCCGGCTCACCCACCGGACGACGGCCATCCGCGACGGCCTCAAGGACGTCTCCGTCCACTTCGACGAGGGGGTGCGGGAGCGGGCCTATCGGCAGGCGCTCTCCAAGGGCGCCGGGCGGAGCGAGGCCGAGGCCATCGCCGACGCCGCCATGGTGGCCGTCGCCGCGCTGTCGACCCGCGACCACTCCCCGCGCATCGAGGCGGCCGTCCTGGACGGTGCCGCCCTCGACGTCATCGCCGGGTTGACCGGGAGAAGCTCACCGCTGGACACCGGTCAGCCCTCGCTCATCCGGATGTCCCGTGCCGTACGCGCGGGAATCGTCGAGGGCGCGGTGCGGGCCGAGCGGGCACAGAGCCGGTAGCCGCGGGCCGCTCGTCAACGGGTTCGGGACGTGGACGCCGTCGCCCCGGGCTCGTCGACCACGGTACGGTGGCGATCACTTGACGGGGGCACGCTGAGAACGAAAGGTCCGCTGAAGGCTGTGCGCCCCCGATGAGCGACTTCGTCTTCCATGTCTCCGGCGGTCTGCTGCTTCTGGCCGGCCTGCTGAAACTGCCGTCCCTGGTCCGGGCGAGGGGCCGGGACCCGCTGCTCGCCTCGATCTGCGCGCTGCTCCTCGGCGGCGGGGGCGTCCTGCTGCTCACGGCCGAGGGCGCGATCATCGCCCTCCGCGAGATCACGGGGGTCACCAATCTCGCCGTCCTGCTGATCTACATCCTGCTGACCGTCTTCTCCGGCGCCTCGATCGTGCTCGTTCTGCACTGGCGCGGCGACCCCCGCCCGGCCCGGACCCGGCGGCTGACCCGCGTCACCATCGTCGCCTACGGCGTCGTCTGCGCCCTGATCGCCGTCCTGTTCGCCCTCGGGGACACCCCGGTGGAGCGCCGGCGCGACTTCGACACGTACTACGCCACCACCCCGTACATCCGCGAGATGATCGTCCTCTATCTCGTCGCCCACACCGTCGCCTCCGCCACGGCAAGCAGGCTCTGTCTGCGCTGGTCGCACGAGGTGCGGGGCACCCTGCGCATCGGGCTGCGGGTCCTCGCGACCGGCTATCTGCTGCACTACGGCGTCTACGATCCGGCCGTGGCCGCCGCCGTGGTCGCGCGATGGGCCGGGGCGGACTGGGACTTCCTCATCGCTGTCGCGATCGGGGTGACCGCGCCCAGCGCCGTACTGGTGGCCGTCGGGTTCCTCATCCCGTTGGCCGGGCGGCGCGGGGAGGACGCGGTCCGCTACTGGCGCCTCGGACGGCTCGCCCGGGCCATGGAGCCGGTCCGGGGAGCCGCCCATCCGCTGCCGTTGTCGCTGCCGCTGTCGTGGAAGCCCGATCTTCGGCTGCGGCTGACCCAGCGTCAGACCTATATCGCGGACCGGCTGGTGATCTGCCGTCCCCACTTCGACGCCCGGGTGCGGGACGAGGCCGGCCGCGCGGCCCTGGCTCGGGGCGTCACCGGTGTGGAGGCCGCGGCCGTCGCCGACGCCGTCATGGTCGTCACGGCCGTCGAGCGTCAGGTCGCCGCCTCGGCGGCGGGAGCTAAGGCACGGCGCGGTGCACAGGGGGACGAGGAGGACCGCGTCACCGTCACCATTGACCTGGCCTGTGTTTCCCGGGCTCTGCGCTCGCCGATCGTCAGGGACGCGCGGAGCCGGAGCCGGAGCCGGAGCCGGGCCGAGTACGACCGTGCCTGACGGCCGGTGGTGCGGCCGGGCCGAATACCGCCGCGCCTGACGTCCGGTGGTGTGGGGCCGGGCCGAATACCCGCCGTGCCCGACGGCCTGTGGTGCCGCCGTGCCCGATGGCGGGTGGACTTCAGTGCGGGTCGGCCGTGGGGGCGCCGAGGGAGCGGAGGATGTCCCGTTCCCGTGGGGTGAGCGGGGGGCCCGAGAGTGGCGGCAGGACCGGGCCCAGGAGGGTGGACACGAGAAGGGACGGGCGGAGCAGGCCTAGGGCGTCCGCCTGGAGGGTGGTGACCTCGCACATCGCGGCCGAGACCCGGTACGAACCGGTGGCGACGCGCCCCATCCGGCCGGTGTAGCCCGCCAGCAGACGGTCCGCGAGGGTGGGCGACTTGCCCCGGACACCGGGGAACCACTGGTCCTGGCCGACGGACATCATCCAGGCGGCGTTCACCACCTTCGCCGCGGCCCGCTGCACCCGGCGGGCGAGCCCCGGCGCGTCGATACCGGTCCTGCCGCTCCTGCCGGTCCGCTCCAGTTCCCGGCGCAGTTCGCGGGCGCCGAGGGCGGCCACCGACATGCCCTGACCGTAGACCGGGTTGTACGTCGCGACGGCGTCCCCGAGGGCGATCAGCCCCTCGGGCCACACCTCGGCCTTCTCGAAGTACCGGCGCTCGTTGCGGGTGCTGCGGCTGAGGACGACCTCGCTCAACGGCTGTGCGCCGGAGATGAGTTCACCCAGGAGCCGATGGCGCAGGCCCAGGGCGAAGGGTACGAAGTCGTCGGCGGAGCCGGTGGGTTCGGCGCCGCGTGTGCCGCCGAGACTGACCAGCCAGCGGCCGCCCTCGATCGGCAGGAGCAGCCCCGCACGACCGGGCCTGCCGCCCCTCGGGTCCGCGGTGATCTGCGTGGGAGGGAAGGCGCCGGCGCCCTCGGGGGTGCGGAAGAGGCGGCTGGCGTAGACGAGCCCCGCGTCGACGATCTCCGTGGGGACGCCGGTGACGCCCAGTTCGGCGAGCCAGTGCTCGACACGCGTGCCGCGCCCGCTCGCGTCCACCACCAACTCGGCGCGCAGATCCGTCTCCTGGCCCTGGAACCCGCCCCGGTGATCGGCGTCGACGACACGGACGCCGGTGACACGGCGGGCCGAGCCCAGCAGACCCGCCGCCGAGGCCCTGCGGACACGGATACGGGTGGTGCTCGCGAGGACGGCGTCCCGTACGGTCCAGTCGAGCAACTCGCGGCTGCCGACGAGCAGGGGATGCGTCCCGTGGTGGCGTGAGCGCCGGAACCAGCCCTGTTGGCCCAGTGTCACCAGGTCGGCCGTCAGACCGCGTTCGGTGGCCCCGGCCGCCAGCAGCCGTTTGCGGACACCGCCGCCCGGCACCAGGTCCTCGATGGCGTCACGGCCGCTGGGCAGGAGGACATGGGCGTGGCGGCCCTGGGGGAGGCCCTTGCGGGGTCGGGGCGAGTCGGGGAGTTCGTCGCGCTCCACCACGACCACCTCGTCGGCGAACCGGGCCAGCGCGGCGGCGGCCAGCATGCCCGCCATGCTCGCACCGATGACGACAGCCGTACGTGGCATGGGACCCCCGGTTCTGATCGTCTCGGCGGAGCTTCACCGTACATTTCGCACGCGTGATCGCAAGAGGGGATCAGGACAAGGGCCCGTCCTTCGGCGGGAGTTGGCGGCCGGGAGCGTCCCTACGGGAGAGCCCCTGCGGCGAGAACACCACCGCTCGCAACGGGTCGGCCCCTCCCGGCCGGGACCCGCTCGTACCCCGGCGCACAGGTCGTGCGCCGGGGTACGAGCCGGGGTACGAGGCGTCATGGCGGCGGGACGTCGAGGCCCGCCGCGCGCAGCTTCGTCTCGACCAGCGCGGTCAACCGTGCCGAGGTCGGCAGTTGTTCCGCCCGGTGGGAGTTGATCAGCCGGTACCGGGTGGCGGAGTCGGACCGCGCCCGGAAGCCCGTCGGCATCGTCAGCAGCTCACGGTCGGCCAGCAGATGGTCGGCCAGGGCGGACGCCAGCTCGTCGATCCGGGGGTCGTCCGGCTGCCAGGTCTCGGCCTCCCAGCAGCGCTGCGTCAACTCGACATACTCCGGGTCGTCGAGACGGTGTTCGAGCTGGGTCAGGAAGCTGTCGTAGACCTCGGGTGCCAGGGCCCTGGCCAGCACCAGCGCTTCGCGTTGGACGCCCACGTACTCGGGGTCGAAGCCGAGGCCGGCGAACCGGTCCAGGACGGCGAGAGCGCGGCCGGGCAGCAGGAGCCGGTCGCCGTCGGCGAGTCGGCGCAGGGTGCCCCGCCGGGCGATCAGTTCGTCGATGCGGTCGGTGAGCCGTCGTTCGACGTCCGTGAGCGCCGTGGCGAACTCCTCGGCGTCGGCGTCCAGCAGACCTCCGACCTCGGCCAGCGGCACGCCGGCGGCGGCCAGCGTCCGGACCTGGACCAGCCGCAGCAGGTCGGCCGATCCGTACCGTCGGTAGCCCGAGCCGTCGCGAGGTGGTTCGTCGATCAGCCCGTGCTTGTGGTAGTGCCGGACGGTCTTCACCGTGACGCCGGCGAACGCCGCCGCCTGCCCGATCGTGACGCCGGCGAACGCCCCCTGCCCCGTCTGCCCCGTCGTGACGCCGCCGGTCGCCTCCCCGTCAGCTGCCACCGCCGCAGAACACCGCCTTCAGGAGCCCGTCCAACGCCTTCGGGAACTCCACCTGCGGGAGGATCGGCGCGTCCCCGGTGGTCAGCGAGGCGGTCATGGTCTTGCGGCCGTCCGGCGTGCTGTACATCAGCGCCCCGTAGCCGCCCGGAGGGCTGCCGTTGTGGTGGAAGACCGTGCCGCCGCACTCCGCGCCCAGATCCTGGACGAACAGTCCGAGGCCGTAGCGGAAGTCGCCGCTCTGGGGGTGCGGTGTCCGCATCTCGGCCAGCAGCGCGTCCGGCAGGAGCCTGCCGCCCTGCAGCGCGGAGAAGAACGTGTGGAGGTCCGCCGTGGTCGAGATCATGTCACCGGCGCCGGACAGCAGGGAGAGGTTCTGGCGGGCGACGTCGACCACCTTCCACTCACCGGCGTCCTGGTAGCGGTAGTAGCCATGGGCGTGCGGGCCGGGCAGCTCCGTCCGGTTGCCCGGCACCAGGGTGCCGCGCAGCCCGAGCGGCCCAAGGAGCCGCCGTCGCGTTTCCTCGGCGTACGAGCGGCCGGTGACCTTCTCGATCAGCAGCCGCGCCAGCGTGTAGTTGGTGTTGGAGTAGCTCCAGTCCGTGCCCGGCTCGAACCGCGCCGGCTTGGACAGCGCCAGCCGTACCAGCTCCTCCGGACGGTAGCTGCGGAACCGGTTGTCCACCCACTCCTTGCCCGTGGCGGGGATGCCCGGCACGACCGTCCCGTCGTCGTAGTACTCCCCGGTGTAGTTGAACAGCCCGCTGGTGTGCTGCAGCAGCATCCGCGTGGTGATCCGAGGGTCCAGCCCGAGCCGGGGCAGCCGGTCGGCGACCGGGGCGTCCAGCCCGATCCGGCCCTCGGCCACCAGCTGCAGCACCAGGGTCGCCGTGAAGGTCTTGGTGACGCTGCCCACCCAGAACGCGCCGTTCGTCGGCGGTTTCGCGCTCGCGCCGAGCTTCCGCACTCCGGCGCTGCCGACCCACGCGCCCCGCTCGTCGTGCACCCGCATGTGCACTCCGGCGAAACCGAGATCGACGACGTCCTGGAGGGCCTCCTGTAAATCAGGGCGGGACCCCTGCGATTCCCGGCGACCTCGCCCGGTGGCGGTCCGTCCCGCGGCGGCCTTCGGCACGGCTCCGGTTCCGCTGCTAGCGGTGGCCACGCCGGGTGCGGCCACCCCGGCCAGCAGCGTGGCCGCCCATGTGACCGCCGCTCTCCGGGAGATCGGCGGTCTTCCGGCGCTGTCGTCCGAAACGGAGTGGAGGGACTCATCCATGGTCATTCCTCGTCTCACGGCAGTGGATGTGCGACGAGTCTGAACCCTGACCCAAGGTCAAGGTCAACCCACGCCGCGCCCCGCCCACTTGCCCCTCCGTCCACACGCGAGGGCCGGAGCGGAGGCGAGTGCCTCTGCTCCGGCCCTCCGGCATCGCGCGAAGGCGCTACCGCTCGGACGTCAGTACTTCGTCGGGAACAGCTGGATCTTGGCCTTGCCGCCCGAGACCGACTTCACCCAGATCTTCAGGTTGTTGAGCTTGACCGTGCCGCCGGGGCTGGTGCCGCCGCCGAGGTAGACGTTGCCGGAGACGGCCGAGAACTTCACCATCCCGGACTTGACGCTCTCCGTCTTGAACTTGCCGAAGCCGAACTTCTTGCTGTTGACCTTGATGGTCTTGCCCTTGGTCACGGTGGTCTTGCACCGGCCGTCGTAGCAGGGGCCGTTGGCGGCGTTCGCGGCCGGGGCCATCAGGCCGAGGCCCAGCGTGCCGGCCATGGTCAGCGTCAGGGCGGTGGTCGTGGTCCGCCGGCGCATACCCGTAGTCATCGGTTGGACTCCTGTCCGCAGAGGAAAGTAACCGCGCGGCATTTCTAACCGCCCTCTGCCGGGACCCCTCCCGGCCCTCGCGTCCCCGCCGTCCACGGCCGACGTTCACCAGCCGCGGCCACAACAGCTCGCCGGGATCTTGACGCCCATGATGTTACCGGTAACACTTCGAGGGTCCCCCTGCCACGAAGAGGTGGAGTCCGCGTGCCCGACCTGCCGACCGCACAACAGGTCCACCACCCTCAACCCGCCGCCCCCACAAGGGTGTTCAGCCCCGCCGCCGTGGTCGCCTCGTGCGTCGGCTTCGTACTGATCGGCGTACTCCAGTCGCTCTACGGCCCCGCCATCCCGGCCTTCCGCGAGGAGTTCGCGCTGTCGCCGTCGGCCGCCGGACTGGGCCTGAGCGCGCACTTCGTCGGCGGGGTCGGCGGTGTGCTGCTCTTCGACCGGCTCTACGGCCGCCTCGGCAACCGCGCGATCCTCGGCACCTCGTACGTTCTGATGGCCCTCGGCGCGGCCGGCTTCGCCCTCGCCCCGGACTGGCCCCTCGCCCTCGCCGCCGCGCTCCTCGCCGGCCTCGGCTTCGGCGGTATCGACTACGGCCTCAACCAGCTCTTCGCCACCGGCTTCGGCCACCGCTCGACGGCGATGCTCAACATCCTCAACGCCCACTTCGGCATCGGAGCGATCCTCGGCCCCGCCCTGATCGCGGCGGTCGGCTCCGAGCACTATCCGGCGGTCTTCCTCGCCTTCGCCGCCGCCAATCTGCCGTTGGTGCTGTTCCTGCGGGGGGTGCGGGACCGGGGGCCGGGGGGCACCACAGCCCAGGCCGACACCCCTGACACGCCCGCCGGTTCGGCCGTCGGGCGGAGTCTCGGCTCCGTGCTCGCCGTCTTCGTCGCCCTCTACGTCCTGCACGTCGGCATCGAGGCGGGCGTCGGAGGCTGGGAGCCCACCCATCTGGAGACCGTCGGCTACGGTGCCGGGGCCGCCGCCACCGCCACGTCCGTGTACTGGCTGATGATGACCGTCGGCCGCTTCCTGGTCGCCCCGATCGCCCTGCGGTACTCACCCCGGACGATCATCACCGTGTCGTGCGCCGGGATGACCGTCTGCCTCCTGCTGGCCGTGATCCCCTGGCTCGCCCCGTACGCGTACGCCGGTGTTGGCCTGTTCATCGCGCCGATCTTCCCCACCGGACTGCCGTGGCTGAACGAGACCGCCCCCAGGGCCCGCCGTGCCGGAGCGCTGGTGATCGCCGCGTCGATGGCCGGGGGAGTGGCGGCCGGCCCGGCACTGGGCAAGGCCATCGAGTGGTCCGGCGTACGGGCCGTACCGCTGCTGCTGTGCGCCGTCTCGGCGGTCTGCCTGCTGGCCACCCTGTGGCTGATCAAGGCCACACGATCCGGCTCCCCGTCACCGTGAGCGGCCCTTGGTGACCGTGTCCCCGTGACGCCGTCGCGCGCCCACCCCTGTCCCCCCGTCCCAGAGCCGAAGGAACCCGCCATGCGTACTCCCGCTCTCACCACGACCTCCGACAGCTTTCTGCTCCACGGCGAGCCGTTCCGGATCATCTCCGGGGCGATGCACTACTTCCGGATTCACCCCGACCTGTGGGCCGACCGACTGTGCAAGGCCCGGCTGATGGGCCTGAACACGGTGGAGACGTACGTCCCCTGGAACCTCCACCAGCCCGATCCGGACAGCCCACTCGTCCTCGACGGGCTGCTCGACCTGCCCCGCTATCTGGGCCTCGCCAAGGAGGAGGGACTGCACGTCCTGCTCCGGCCCGGACCGTACATCTGCGCCGAGTGGGACGGCGGCGGTCTGCCCTCCTGGCTCACCACGGACCCCGACATCCGGCTCCGCTCCAGCGACCCCCGCTTCACCGACGCCCTCGACCGCTACCTCGACATCCTGCTGCCCCCGCTGCTGCCGTACATGGCGGCGAACGGCGGTCCGGTCATCGCCGTCCAGGTGGAGAACGAGTACGGGGCGTACGGCGACGACACCGCCTACCTCAAGCACGTCCACCAGGCGCTGCGTTCACGGGGCATCGAGGAGCTTCTCTTCACCTGCGACCAGGCGAACTCCGGGCACCATCTGGCCGCCGGGTCCCTGCCCGGTGTGCTGTCCACGGCCACCTTCGGCGGCAGGGTCGAGGAATCGCTGCGGGCGCTGCGGGCCCATATGCCCGAAGGGCCGCTGATGTGCTCGGAGTTCTGGATCGGCTGGTTCGACCACTGGGGCGAGGAGCACCACGTACGCGGCCACGAGGACGCCGCCGCCGACCTGGACCGGCTGCTCGCGGCGGGCGCCTCCGTCAATATCTACATGTTCCACGGCGGCACCAACTTCGGCTTCACCAACGGCGCCAACCACGACCAGTGCTACGCGCCGATCGTCACCTCCTACGACTACGACGCCGCCCTCACCGAGTCCGGCGACCCCGGCCCCAAGTACCACGCCTTCCGCGAGGTGATCGCCCGCCACGCCCCGGTACCGCAGGAGCCGGCCCCGGCGCCCGGACCCAGACTCTCGGGCATCGCCGTGGAGTTGACGCACCGGGCACCCCTGCTGCCGTACGCCACCCGCGTCGGCGAAGCCGTGGTCCGCAGCGAACACCCGGTCACCATGGAGGAGTTGGGCCAGCGCTGGGGCTATGTCCTCTACCGCACGATCCTCCCCGAGGCGGGCGACGGTCTGCTGCACTTCTCCGGCGGTGTCGGCGACCGCGCCCAGGTCTTCGTGGACGGCGCCCCCGTGGGCGTACTGGAGCGCGAACGCCACGACGAGACGCTGCCGCTGCGGGTGCCGCGGGCCGGTGCCACGCTGGAGGTGCTGGTCGAGAACATGGGCGGCGTCAACTACGGCCCCCGCATCGGCGCCCCCAAGGGCCTGCTCGGCCCCGTCACCTTCAACGGCACCGCTCTGCCGGGCTGGGACGCCCACCGGCTGCCGCTGACCGATCTGTCCGAGGTCCCCTTCGGCCCGGCCGACCCGGCCCCGGTGACCGTGCCCGCCTTCCACCGGGGCACCTTCGAGGTCGACACCCCGGCCGACACCTTCCTCTCCCTGCCCGGCTGGACCAAGGGCCAGGCCTGGGTCAACGGCTTCCACCTGGGCCGCTACTGGAACCGGGGCCCCCAGCGCACCCTCTACATCCCGGCCCCGGTCCTGCGCCCCGGCACCAATGAGCTGGTCCTGCTCGAACTGAACGCGACGACCAGCTCCCGCGCCGAACTGACGGACACACCCGACCTGGGGCCGGTCAAGCCCTGACACGATAGGCGGCAACAGGTCAGCCCGGTCCCGCCCGGTCCCGTTCGACGAAGGAAGCAGCCGCATGTCCCGAAGCACCACGGGTCGAGACGTGCCCGCCGCCACCGGACCCGCCGCCGGACCCGCCGCCGGACCGGGCGGTCCCGGTTCCGGTGGCGTGGCCGGTGGGCGTAGTCGGCGCAACTTCGCCGGGGCGCGGCCCGTGATGGATGACGTGGCCCGGCTGGCGGGGGTGTCGAAGCAGACCGTGTCGCGGGTGCTGAACGACAACCCGGCGGTGCGGGCCGAGACCCGTGAGGCCGTGCTGGAGGCCATGCGGACGCTCGGGTACCGGCCCAGCCGGAGCGCGCGTTCGCTGGCCAGCGGTCGTACGCGGATGCTGGGCGTGATCTCGTTCGACGCGGCACGCTACGGTCCGGCGTCGACGCTCATCGCGATCAACACGGCGGCCCAGGAGGCGGGCTATCTGGTCAGTTCCATCGCCCTGGACACCGCGGACCGGGACACGGTCGTCCAGGCGGTGGACCGGCTGTCGGCGGAGGGCGCGGACGGGGTCATCGCGATCGCCCCGCAGCGCGCCGTGGCCACGGCCCTCGCCGAGGCCCGCCTCGACACCCCGCTCGTCATGCTGGACAACGGCCTCGGCGACGACACCCCGGTGGTGACGTCCGACTTCCGCGCGGGCGCCCGGCTCGCCACCGGGCATCTGCTGAGCCTCGGCCACGCCACCGTCCGGCATATCGCCGGTCCCACCGGCTGGACCTCCGCCGACCGCCGCGCGGCCAGTTGGCGTGAGACCCTCGTCGAGGCGGGAGCGCCCGTCCATGAACCCCTCGTGGGGGACTGGAGCGCCGACTCCGGTTACGAGCTGGGCCGACGGCTGGCCGCCGAGCCCGACGTCACCGCCGTCTTCGTCTCCAACGACCAGATGGCCCTCGGGCTGCTGCGCGCCCTGCACGAGGCCGGCCGCCGGGTCCCGGACGACGTCAGCGTGGTCGGCTACGACGACATCCCCGAAGCCGCGCATCTGCTGCCGCCGCTCACCACGATTCGTACGGACTTCTCCTCGATCGGCACGAGGGCGCTGCGCTTGCTTGTGGCGCAGTTGGATGGGCCGGGGGCCACGGGTGACTCCGTGGAGAGGGACCCGGTCATCCCTGTTGAGCTGATCGTTCGTGACAGTACGGGGCCGGTGCGGTAGGTCGTGCGCCGTTGGGGGTGCCGCGACGGTTCTTGGGCGTATGCTGCGTCGTCGTGGCTGGTCGCGCCCACGCGGCGGTAGCCGCACATCCGACACAGCCCCGCGCCCCTAAAAGACCTGGGGGCACCCCGGGCTTTTAAGGGGCGCGGGGAGCACCCTAAGTCACGGCTTTCTGGCGATGGCGCCGTACATCGCGATGTCCTCGTCGCGGATGTTCTGCTCGCCCGTGCCGTCCGGGTGCCACTTGTGGACCTGGACGATGCCGGGCTCGACCATCTCCAGGCCCTCGAAGAACTCATGGGCCTCGTCGATGGTGCGCAGTCGCATCGGCATGTCGCGCGCGGCGTACTCGCGGGCGACGCGGCCCACCTCCTCCGGGGCGAACTCGGCGGTGCCGATGGTCATCGCCAGATAGCTGCCCGAGGGGAGGGGTTCGAGGAGCCGGCGGACGATGCCGACCGCGTCGTCCTCGTCCAGCACGAAGTGGACGATCGCGATGACGGTCAGCGCGACCGGCTTGGTCAGGTCCAGGGTCTCCTGGAACTCCGCCGAGTTGAGGACGGCGTCCGGGTCCTGGAAGTCGGCCTCGATGTACGCCGTCTTGCCCTCGGGCGTGCTGGCCAGCAGCCCCTGGGACAGGGTGAGGACGATCGGGTCGTTGTCCACGTAGACCACCCGTGACTCGGGGGCCACGGACTGGGCTATCTCGTGCAGGTTGGGCGAGGTGGGGATGCCGGTGCCGATGTCGAGGAACTGGCGCATCCCGCCCTTCTCCGCGAGCCAGCGCACCGCGCGGTTCATCCAGTCGCGGTTGGCGCGCATATGGGTCGGCAGCGCCGGCCACTCCTGCGCCATCGCGTCACCGGCCTCCTTGTCGGCCGGGTAGTAGTCCTTGCCGCCGAGGATGTAGTCGTAGATCCGCGCGGAATGCGCGTGCTCGGTGTCGATCCGGTCGGCAGGCCATCCGTTGTCGGGCACGCCGCCCCTCCCATCAAGTCGTGTGGTCAGTAGGCCAGTTCGGCCAGGTCAGTCTGTTCGGCCAGTTCCAACAGTTCGGCCGGTCCAGGCAGTTCAGGCGGTAACACAGCAGTCGGTGCATAGCAAGCGGTCGTACGCATGAGGTCAGAGCAGGAAGTCGGCGCGGCCGGCCTTCACCCCCGAAAGGAAGCTCGTCATCTCGTACGGGGTGAAGACCAGTGCGGGGCCGTCGGGGTCGGTGGACTGGCGTACGGCGACCCTTCCGTCGGCCAGCTTCTTCACCTCGACGCAGGCACCGCCCGCGTCGTCGCTCCACGGCCGGTGCCAGTCCTGGGCGCCGAGGTCGCGGGCGGGCATGCCGTTGCGAACGTCGTTGAGTACTCCATGGGTTATGCGGGATATGCGGTGGTGCACGTCAGAGCTCCTTGCGAATTGCGCCGAGGACGGCCTCGGTCTTGCGGGCGGGCGCGGACTGCGCGCCCAGCCGGTCCAGAGCCTCGCGATAGACGACGACGTCGTCCGTCTTGTCGAGATACACGGCGCCCACCAGACCATTGAGGTAGACGATGTCCGGCAACTCGGGTGCCTTGAACCGGAAGAGATGGAACGCCCCCGCCCGCATCGCCGGATGCGGGCCGTTCTGGAAAGGCATCAGCTGCAGCGTCACCTGCGGCAGCCGGTTCACCTCGATCAGATGGTCGATCTGGGCGCGCATCACGTCCGGTCCGCCGACCGGCCATCTGAGCACCGTCTCGTCCATCACCACCCACAGCCGTGGCGGTTGCTCACGGCTCAGCAGTTCCTGACGTCGCATGCGCAGCGCCACCATGCGGTCGGTCGCCTCGGTCGAGGCGTGCGGATTGCCCGACCTCAGCAGAGCGCGCGCGTAGTCCTCGGTCTGCAGCAGTCCGTGCACGAACTGCGGCTCGTACGCGCGGATCTGGAGCGCCGCCTGCTCCAGGCTGAGGTAGGCCGCGAACCAGTCCGGCAGCACATCGCGGTAGGTGTGCCACCAGCCCCGTTTGTTGGCCTCGCGGACCGACTTCAGGAAGGTCTCTATCTCCTCCTGCTCCCGTACGCCGTAGATCTGGAGCAGTTTCTCGACGTCGGGGAGGCGGAGCCGGGCGACCTTGGCGGCCTCCATGCGGCGGATCGTGGAGTGGCTCACCCCGATCGCCTCGCCGGCCTGCTCGAACGTCAGCCCGGCGCGGGTGCGCAGCTCCTCCAACTGTCTGCCGAGGATCATGCGCAGGACGGAGGGGGCGCCGCCCCAGTCGGTCTCCGCGGTCACACCCACCTCCTTCCCCGCTCACCGAGCACGGCAGGTTGGTCGAACTTACTTGCGAAAGCTGTGTGTTGGCGTGCGGAAGCGTGCTCCGCGAGCGCAGTCTCGCACGATCTTGGCGTGAACGGAGGCATCCTGCTCCGCACGAATTGCAAATTTCAACTTGCTGGTTGCGAGGTGTTGTTCGCTGATGTCACAGTGGACGTATCGTCACGGCTTCGGTGAACGCTGGGACCACGCGACCGCGTTGGGGGAGATGGGGTCGCGACTCAGCGCCGTTCGCCGCGGGCAGCACGACGCTCGCGGCGAATGGCGAGGCGACCGTGGCACCGGCACCACCCCGCCAGCGAGTCGCCCACGAAAGGCATACGGCGATGGCACCGCCCACGCTCCCCCAGTCCTCGGACCGGCTCGTTCCGGCCCTGTGTCCACCCTTCGAACCAGCGGTGTACGTGCCGCACAGAGCGGGCGTGTTCGGACTGCCCGCGACCCCGGCCTCGGCGGGCGAGGCGCGTCGTACCGTGCGCGAGCTGCTCGACGAGTGGGGGGTGAGTGCCGAGACCCGCGAGGATGTGCTGCTGATCACCTCCGAGCTGGTCACCAACGCGTTGACGCACACGACGAGCGAATGGATCGTGTGCCGACTGCAGATGACAGGGCAGCGGCTCCGTATCGAGGTCGAGGACCAGAGCGGTGGCGACGCACAGCCCACCCGGCGCCGGCCGGGACCAGACGACCAGAACGGGCGTGGGCTCATGCTGGTCGGGATGCTCAGCAGCGACTGGGGGGTCGGAGACACCCCACAACGGTCCGGTCGCGTCGTCTGGGCAGAACTGCCGTCGGAGGGCCGGAACACCGCCGCGCCGGTCCCTCCGACGGCCATGTCGTTCCCCTAGGGGCCGCCGACTTCCGCGATCCGCCGGGTCCGGTCGACTTCCGCCGGGCGCCCTCTCCGTCGAGAGGGCGCCCGGCATTGTCGTTTTCGGGGCCGGGCTCGCCATCGTCTGTCGGTAGTCCTACGTAATCGCGTTACTGCTCTTCGGGGCGAGGGTGCGTCCGGGGCCCGTCCGGCGTTCTCCTCGCCGCCCTCTCCGCCCCCGGCGCGAACGCCCGCCCGCAGAGGCGTTGTCGCAGGCCAGACCCCCTGCCAGCGGTTGACCCTGCCCCGCCCAACCGGCCGTCGACGTCCACCACTTGGGGAACAAATCACCATGAATCACTGTGGCTAGCATGGGCCGCCGCTTTCCCATCTCTCTGCTTCTCCACCAGGAGGTCGGGTGATTCACCCCCAGCAGCATCACGGTTCGTGGCGCCCTCGCATACGCCGGTCCCTCGCCACGGCCGCCGTCGCGCTCGGGCTCGTCGGCACCGGTCTGACGGCCGCCCCCGCGTCCGCCGAGTCCGTCACGACCCCCACGTCCGCCCCGGGTGACGCGGCGGTGGACCTGAGTGTCCGCGCGTCCGCCGCCGAGAACGGCACCGGCTCCTCCTCGCCCGCGCGGACCCCCATGATCGTGGGCGGTTCCGAGACCACCTTCGCCAAGGCCCCGTACATGGTCCAGCTCTTCTATCTGGACGGCTCCGACGTGCTGTGGTTCTGCAACGGCACGCTGATCGCGCCCAACAAGGTGCTGACGGCCGCCCAGTGCGTGTACGGCCGTGACCTGACCAACCGGGACAAGGCCGTGATCCTGGGTGGCACGGCGAACTGGGCGGACCTCGACTCCGCCACCCGGATCGGGATCAAGCGCCAGTGGGTGCACCCCTCCTACCGGCCGTCCGGTGTCACCCACGACATGGCCGTACTCACCCTCAACGGCACACTGCCGTACACGACCCTCAGGATGGCCGCCGCCAGTGACACCTCGCTGTACGCGGCCGGCACCGAGGCGAGCGTCCACGGCTGGGGCGTGACCGGTACGGCCCAGTACGGGTCGGGTGAGTCGGCGGTGCTGAAAACGGCGACCCTGCCGATGCAGTCGGACGCCACCTGCGACTCCGCGCTCAAGACCGCGCTCGGCGGCAAGGACGGGTTCGTCGAGTCGGCGATGACCTGCGCCGGTCGCGCCGCCACCGGTGACGACGCCACCACGACGACGGCCTGTATGAGCGACGCCGGGGCACCGCTCGTCGTCAAGGGCCGGATCGTGGGCGTGTTCTCCTGGAACGTCACCACCAGTGAGCAGTGGTGCGGAGTGAAGGGCACCTACCCGGTGTTCACGCAGACCAGCTCCTACGCGGGGGCCACGCAGCCGAGGATCTTCGACACCGACTTCTCCGGTGACGGCCGGGCCGATCTGTTCGCCCGCAAGTCCAGCGGCGGCACCGCGTACGCCTACCAGGGCGCCACCCTGAAGACCCGCGCCTCGGCGGGGAGCGGCTGGGGCGGCTACAACAGGGTGGCGCAGAGCGACCTGAACCGTGACGGCGTCCTCGACTACGTGGTGCGGAACACGGCCGGGACCGTGTACTGGCGGCACAAGGTCTCCGGCAGCTGGGTCAACACCCGTATCGCCACCGGCTGGAAGGGCGCCCGGCAGATCCTGGCCCCCGGTGACGTCAGCGGCGACGCCCTGCCCGACCTGGTCACCGTGGACTCCGGCGGCACCCTGTGGCGCTACCCGGGCAACGGCAAGGGCGGCTTCGGAGCGCGGGTCAAGCTCGGCGCGGGCTGGACGACGTACAGCCAGGTCGTCGCCCACGGAGATCTCACCGGCGACGGACGCCCCGACCTCGTGGGCCGTACCTCGGCGGGCGCGCTGTACCTCCACCCGGGCAGCACCACCGGCACCTTCACCTTCGGCAGCCGCAAGCTGGTCAGCAAGACCGTGTTCAAGCCGGCCACAGCACTGGCGGCCGTCGGCGACGTGAACGGCGACGGCAGGGCCGATCTCGTGACCCGGACCGGCTCCGGGGCCCTCTGGCTCCACAAGGGCAACGGCAACGGCACCTTCGCCACCGCGACGAAGGGCGCCACCGGCCTCAACTCCTTCAACCTCTTCGGCTGAGGCCGAATCCCACCCCGCCCGCTCGCGACCGCTGTTCACCGGCGGTCGCGAGCGGCTCGCCGTTCCTGTCACGGGCCCCAGGTGCCCGTTCCGCATAGGGTGCCCCCGGCGTTGTTCTCCCACCGACGGAGGCAAGGTGCGCGGCGAGTCCGAGATCGATGTGCTGGTACTGGGCGGGGCGGGGGTCGCCGCGATCGTCTACGTCCCTGAGTTGCCGCTGCCGTTCGCGGACGGGCATCTGGTGCCGGCCATCGAGACCAGGGCCGGACAGACCGGCGACTTCCTGGCCGTGGCCGCGCACAGCCTGGGCCTGCGGACCCACCACCTGGACCTCCTCGGAAACGACCTCCCCAGCGGCACCCGGCGCGCGGTGAACCTGGTCGGCCCGGACGGACGGCGCTGCTCCCTCTACGACAGCAGCCGGGGCGAGGAGGGGGACGTACTGCCGGAGGAGACCGTACGGGCCCTCGCCGCCGTCAGCCATCACGCCCATGTCTCGATCAGCTCGCCCTGCGCCGCCGCACTGCCCGTGCTGCGCGAGTCGGACGTGACGATCTCGACCGATCTGCACGACTGGGACGGCGTCAACCCGTACCACGAGCCCTTCGCGTACAACGCCGACCTGGTCTTCCTCTCCGCCACCGCGCTCGCCGACCCGGAGAAGACCATGCGCCGTGTCGTCGAGCGCGGCCGGGCCCGGGTCGTCGTCGCCACGGACGGGGCGCGCGGCGCGTACCACCTCGTTTCGACGGGCAGGTCCATCACATCCCGCCGGTCGCCCCGCCCGCCCCCGTCGTGGACTCCAACGGCGCCGGGACGCCTTCGCCGCCGGCTATCTCTTCGGCCGGCTCACCGGACAGCCGCCGCACCGCCGCGCCCTGTACGGCGCCATCGCGGGCGCGTACGCCTGCACGGTGCCGTCGACCCGTACGGACGCGATCGGGCGCGATGAACTCCTCGGCCGGGCCGCCGAGTTGGAGGGCGGAACCACCGCCGGCCGTCGGCCGACCGACACCTCCGGCCGGTAGCCCCCGGTCAGCCCGGACGCAGGCCCGCCGCCACCAGTCTGGCCTCCATCTTGCGGCGGGCCGCGCCCAGCACCGCCAGCAGGACGTCCTTGCTGGACTGGCGTTCGCGTACGTCGCAGAGGACGACCGGGACGGCGGGGGCCAGGTCCATCGCCTTGCGGATCTGCTCGGCGCCCACCTCGCGCCGGCCGTCGAAGCAGTTGACGCCGACCGCGAAGGGGATGTCCCGGGACTCGAAGAAGTCGATCGCGGCGAAGGAGGCGTCGAGGCGCCGGGGGTCGGCGAGGACCACCGCGCCCAGGGCGCCCGTCGCCAGTCCGTCCCACATGAACCAGAAGCGCTCCTGGCCGGGCGTACCGAAGAGATAGAGCACCAGATCACGGGAGATGGTGATGCGGCCGAAGTCCAGGGCGACCGTGGTCGAGGTCTTCCGCTCGATGCCGGTGAGATCGTCCACGCCCATGCTCGCCTCGGTGAACTGCTCCTCCGTCCGCAGCGGTTCGACCTCGCTCACCGAGCCGACCAGGGTGGTCTTGCCGACGCCGAAGCCCCCCGAGACGAGGATCTTCAGGGCGGTGGGAACGACCGGCCGGTACGCCGTCGCGCCGTCGCGGTTCATGCGCTCATACGTCCTGCACGTAGTCGGTCGGGGTCTCCGAACGGGGCGCCGCGCTCAGATACTTGCCGACCTGCTTGACCAGGGTCCCCATCTCGAACGCCATCATGCCGACGTCCACCTCCTCCGAGGCGATCGCGGCGAGACGGGCGCCCCGGCCGGCGGCGGTGACGAAGAGAAAGGCCCGTTCCATCTGGATGACGGTCTGCTGGACCTCACCGCCGTGGAAGTGGCGGGCGACACCGCGGGCCAGGCTGTACATGCCGGAGCCGACGGCGGACAGATGCTCCGCGTCGTCGAAGCGGATGTCCTTCGACTTGCCGATGAGGAGGCCGTCCCCGGACAGCACGATGGCGCAGTGGATCTCGGGTATCCGCTCGACGAGCCCGTCCAGGAGCCAGTCCAGTTGGGGGCCGGGGGGTACCTGCTCAGTCATTTCCTGATTGTTCCTCACAGTCGGTCGGCGTCAGGGGGTCACGCCGAGTCCTAGGGGGCCGGGGCGGCGGTCGGTCAGCCGACACCCTGGCCGCGCACCGGGGCTGGTCCGGTCCCGGTGCCGCGCGCTGGTCCGTGCCGCCGGCCGCTGTCGCCGTCGGCGGGGGAGCGGACCGGGTGCCCTTCGCCGACGCCGCTGTCGGCGCCGGTCGCGTATCGCTCTCGTCCGGCTCGTCCGGTTTGCTCAGACGGGCCCGCATGGAGCCCAGGTGGATCGCCGTCATGGCGCGGGCCAGGGCCTCCGGGCTGAGGGTGTCCTCGATGCCGGCGAGGTCGTCGGTGTCGTGCGAGGCCTCCGGCGTCTTCTCGCGGCGCGGCGACGGCGGTGGTGGTGCGGCTCGGTTGCGCCGGGGGAGACCGCTCGGGGCGCCGGGTGTCCCCGGGGTGCCCGCTCCGCTCGCGTTCTCGGCGTCGGTTCCGGTGCTCATATGCGCCCCCGTGGCGTGCTCGGCTCCGTCCGTGCTCAACAGAGGGGGCCCGGTGGACGGTGGTCGGGATGACGGCCCTGGCACGCCGGGAAGCGGGGAACCGCCCGGCGCCTCCCCGCACATCGACTTGACGCGCCGTCGTCAAGTGTCAGCGGCCGGAGGGAACGCTATCAGGCGCCGAGCCCCGTCGTCAGTAACCCCCGTCCGCAACTTCCCGCCGGACGGGAGGGATTGGGAGCGGGTGCGGTCAAGTGCCCCGAATCGCCGGGCGATCCCTGCCGCCGACCGGCGTGCGGTCGGCGTCGGTGTCCATGGGCACCCTTCCGACTCCCCTCCAGGGAAGGCGATTTATCGACACAGAGACCCAACAGAATCGCCACAAGTCGACCACTTCCGATGCTCTCGCGCATGGCCGAAAGCCATCATCGCGCCGTTTAAACCTCCGCGTGTGCTGCGTTCGTCTGGTATCTGACGGAGCCCCATACGGGAAGCGGGCCCTGGGGTGGTGGTCGCCTGGTGGCCGGGTAGCCTGCTACTCGCTGTCGGATGGGAGTAAGCGCTCAACTTCGGTCGCGAAGGTATCAACATGTGGACAGAGGGTCTTGTGTTTCTCACAATCCAGAGCAAATTTCAACCGTTTAAATTTCAGCCAAACCGTTTAAACGATCTTGGCGTCACAGGTTGATTTGTAGACCATGTTGCACGTCGGCCAGGTACCCATCGGAACCCCAGCCCGACGTACAGCCTCCGCGTCTTCCCCTGGCGCGGGGAAGCACGGAGAAGGGCTTGACGTGAATCACGTCTTCACCACTCAGGACCATGAGGATCTGCGGCAACGCGTACGCGAGTTCGCGGAGCGCGTGGTACGCCCCCTGATACCGGACATGGAGGCATCCCGGACCGCACTCGTCGACCTCTCCCGCCGGATCGCCCAACAGGGCTGGATCGGGGCCACGATCGACCCCGTTCACGGTGGTATGGGATCAGGCCATCTCGCGAAGACCGTCATCATCGAGGAACTCGCCCGTGTCAGCGGCGCGATGGGCGCGATGGTCCAGGCGTCCCAGCTGGGTGTCGCCAAGATCATCCACTTCGGGAACGAGACCCAGAAACGCCACTGGCTGCCCAGGATCGCCCGTGGCGAGATCCTGCCGACCATCGCCGTCACCGAGCCGGGGTCGGGGGGCCATGTCGCCGGGATGGAGAGCTCGGCCGTGCGCGACGGCGACGACTACGTCCTCAACGGCCGCAAGGTGTTCGTCGGCAACAGCCACGTCGGCGATCTGCACGGGGTCATCGTCCGCACCGGCCCCGGCAACAAGGGCCTGACGGCCTTTCTGGTCGAGTCCGACCGGCCCGGCTTCTCGCTGGCCCCGCAGGTCCCCTCCATGGGCCTGCACGGCTTCAGCTTCGGCGAGCTGATCTTCGACAACTGCCGGGTCCCGGCCGCGAACCGGCTCGGCGAGGAGGGGGACGGCCTCGCCGTCGCGTACTCCTCGTCCGTGCTCTACGGCCGGCTCAACCTCACCGCGGTCTCCCTCGGCATCCACCAGGCCGTCTTCGAGGAGACCTCCCGGTACTGCCGCGAGACCCAGCGCTACGGCAAGCCGCTCGGCGAGATCCCCAACATCAAGATCGAGCTGGGCCGGATGCTGCAACGCCTCACCCTGGCCCGCCAGAGTGCCTATCTCGCCGCCCATCTCCTGGACGAAGGGCGGCCCTGCGACGCCGAGTTGATGGCGGCGAAGCTGTTCAACGTCGAGTCCTCCATCGAGTCCGCCCAGGCGGCGATGAAGATGTTCGCCGGCGCCGGTCTGCTCACCGACCGCCCGGTGGAGCGCTATCTGCGCGACGCGTTCCACATCTACGCGCCCGCCGGCACCTCCGAGATCCAGGCCCTCAGGCTCGGCGAGTTCGCCCTCGGCACCAACCGCGGCGAGTGGTCGGAACGTCTCTCCCACGTGGTCCGCACGGCCCCGCAGCCCGACTCCGCGCAGCCCGACTCCGTCTCGGCCGTCCCCCGCCAGCCGGAGCCCCCGCAGAAGGAATCCCGGAAAACCAAGCGCCCCATAGGCCAACTGGTCTGACGGGACCGGTCAAAGCCGCCGATGTTCTGCCGCGCCCCTTCTTTAGGGGCGCGGGGCGGTGTTTTGATATGCGGCTTCGCCGCGCGGGCGCGACAAGCCACGACGGCGCAGCAGACGAACAACTCTCCCCACGGGCCCTAGTGATCGCCGCCGATGGCCCGAATCGTGTCGGACATCTCCTGCGCCATATGCTTGATGATCTCCAACCGCTGCCGCCCCCACGTACGGGAGTCGGTGTCCACCACGCAGATCGTGCCGAGATTGAACCCCGCCAGCGGATCGACCAGCGGCGCGCCCATGTAGGACCGGATACCGATCTCGTCCACCACCGGATTCCCCGCGAACCGCGGATAGTCGCAGACATCGTCCAGCACCAGCGCCGTGGTCCGCTTCACGGTGTGCGGGCAGAAGCCGTGGTCCAGGCCCATCTCCCGGCCCACCGAGGGAGCGCTGTCGTTCACCGCGCGCTGCGACACGTTCACCGGACCGGCCTCGGGGGTGTACAGCCCCGCGAAGAACTGCCGCTTGTCATCGATGAAGTTGACCATCGCGAACGGCGCCTCCAGCTCCAGGGCCAGCCGCCGCGCGAACTCGTCGAACTCCACCCGGGCGGTGTTCAGCCCGAGTTGGGCGAGGCGGGCGGTCCGCTGCGGGGCGGCCGGGTCCTCGGGGGTCAGGAGCAGGCGGTCCAGCGGTGGCTCGTAAGCGGGAAAAGGGCCGGTGCTGTGCATGAGAACTCCGTTCGATGTCGGCTGGGTCGAGTATGGATCAGCGCAGCGCCGGTGGCTGCGGCATCGGCACGTCGGGGGTCATCCGGAGCAGATGCTGCAGGAGTTCCACGAGGACGCCGGTGCCGGAGCTGCAGTGCCGGGCGTCGCAGAACACGATCGGCGCGTTGGACTTCAGCCCGATGGCGTCCCGGACCTCCTCCGCGGTGTACCGGTACGCCCCGTCGAACTCGTTCACCCCCACGACGAACGGAATCCCACGGACCTCGAAGAAGTCCACCGCCGGGAAGCAGTCCTCCAGCCTGCGGGTGTCGGCGAGGACCACCGCGCCGAGCGCCCCGTCGGACAACTCGTCCCACATAAACCAGAATCGTTCCTGCCCGGGGGTGCCGAACAGATACAGCACATGCTTCGAGTCGAGGGTGATCCGGCCGAAGTCCATGGCCACGGTGGTGGTGGACTTGTCCTCCACCCCGTCGAGACTGTCCGTGCGGGCACTGGCCGTGGTGATGACTTCCTCGGTGCTCAGGGGCGCGATCTCGCTGACCGCTCCCACGAACGTGGTCTTGCCCACGCCGAAGCCCCCCGCCACGAGGATCTTCAGCGCGGTCGGGAAGGGGTCAGAGCCGTGCGCGTAGGCCATCGAGGACCGCCTCCAATACTTCTCGGTTGGCGGCGGTGGCCGCCTCAACGGCACGGGGCGCCCGTGCGGTGAGCGCCTCGTGCTGCACAAGGTCGGACAGGAGAATTTTGGTGACGGTGACCGGAAGGTTCATCCGGGCCGCCACCTCGACCACCGGCACGGGGCGGGCGCACAGGGTGAGCGCCAACTCGTGGTCGGGGCCGAGGTCGATGGGCGGCACGACGCCGGTCGCCATCACCAGGGTGAGCAGATCGAGATCGGTCGAGGGCCGAGTGCGCCCGCCTGCGACGGTGAAGGGTCGGACTAAGCGTCCGGCCTCCTCGTCCAGGAACAACTCGTCCGTCATCGCGTCACATCCCCGCGCGGGAGGGCGCGGAGGTCGGACGCCTGGAGGGCGTGGCGAGGAACGGCTGGACGGCCCGGATCAGCATGCCCATCTCGTAGCCGAGGGTCTCGGTGTGGGTCGAGGAGTCCGCGGTGACCGCGAGCACCGCGCCATGGCCGGCGGAGGCCACGATGAGGATGCCGTTGTGCAGCTCCACGATGACCTGGCGAACCGTTCCGCCGTTGCCCAGCACCCGGTCGTGGCCGAAGGAACGGCCCAGGGAGTTGAGCCCGGAGGCTATCGCGGCCAGCCGGTCGGCGTCGTCGCCGTGCAGATCCACATGCGCCTTGCTCAGCCCGTCGGAGGAGAGCAACAACACCTGGCGGGTACCGGGGACGGTCTTCTTCAGGTTCTCCAGCAGCCAGTCGATGTTCTGTCCGGTGGGGTGGCTATCGCTCACCATAGTGGGGTTCTTCTCCTTGCGGTTGGGGCGAGGCCCAGCGCGAGTCGTCGACGGGGATCACGTCGGAGGTCGCGCCGGCGAGACCGAAGCCTCGATTGATTCCGGCCAGGAGGCCGGGGCTGAAGTTCAGGTCCTGGTCGGTGGTCTCGGGGCGCGGGGCGGGCCCGCCGCGCAGCTGCGGGGCCAGATGCTCCATCGCCCTGCGCTTCGGCAGCGTCGGCCGCTCCGCCGGGCCGCCCCCACCGGATACGGCGCTCGGCCGGTCGTAACCGCCGTGGTGCTGCTCGGCCCGTATCTCCGCGCCCCTCGGCGTCTCGTACCGGGCGGCCGGAGCCATGGGTGCGGGGGCCGGCCGCTGTGGAACGCCGGAGGGGCCGCCGACGGGGGAGGGCGGCGGACCCGTGTGCCGGCCCACCGGGGCGGGCGGGCCCGACGGGAGCGAGTTGTCCCAGACGGGCGCGGTGGTCTGCACCGGGCGGGGTACGGCGGAGGGCGGCACCTGGGCCTGCGTCTGCGCCGGGGCCGGGGCCGGGGCCTGGGCCGGGGCGGCCCGGCCCGCGTCGTCGCCGAGGAGCCCCTGCGGGAGGACGAGGACCGCCTGGACCCCGCCGTAGATGTTGGACTGCAGCTGGACCGCGATGCCGTGCCGGCGGGCCAGCGACGACACCACGAACAGGCCGATACGGCCGTCGGCCAAGAGTTTGGCGACGTCGATGCGGACCGGGTCGGCGAGGAGCGCGTTGATCCGGTCCTGGTCCTCCTGCGGGATGCCGAGGCCGCGGTCCTCGACCTCGATGGCGATACCGGCGGTCACCCGGCGGGAGCGCAGCAGGACCTGGGTGTCCGGGTGGGAGAACATGGTGGCGTTCTCGACCAGTTCGGCGAGCAGGTGGATGACGTCGGCGACGGCGTGGCCGCGCAGGGTGCCCTCGATCGGCGGCACCAGTTTGACCCGGGAGTACTGCTCGACCTCGGCGATGGAGGAGCGCAGCACCTCGGTCAGGGTGACGGGGTTGGTCCACTGGCGGCGGGAGACCGCGCCGCCGAGCACCGCGAGGTTCTCCGCGTGACGGCGGATACGGGTGGCGAGATGGTCGATGCCGAACACCCGGCGCAGCAGGTCCGGGTCCTCGACCTGGTTCTCCAGGTCGTCGAGTTCACGGATGGTGCGGTGGACGAGGGACTGCAGCCGGCGGGCCAGATTGACGAAGACCTCGACCTTGTCGCTGCTGTCGTCGGAGGCGGCCTGGAAGTAGCTCGCCGCCCAGACGAGGGCCTCGCGCGCCCGGTGCTGGGCGGAGACGATCTCGTACTCCAGCTGCTGGTGCGGGTCTTCGGCGCGGGGCGCCTGGTAGGTGAAGCCACGGGTGGCGAGTTGTTCGCCCCGCTTGAGACGGGTGAGGTCCTCGTCGAGGGCCCAGTTGCCGGTGCTGATGGCCTGGCGGAGCGATTCGACGTGCCGCGCCTCCTCCTTGGCCTGCTTCTTGGCCGCCATCGCGGCCCCGGCTATGCAGCCACAGCCGAGCACGGCGCCGCCGGCCAGGACGCCCCAGGTCGCCGCGTCGGCGGTGCCGTCCTGGAGGCGCAGCACGGTGCCGGTGACGGCGGTGCCGATTCCGGCCATCAGCGCGGTCGGGAGGACGGCGAGACGGGTGAGCTTCGGGCGGATCGCGGAGGACCCACGTGAACCCGAGGTTTCGGAGCCCCCGGTGCTCGCGTGGCGGTGACGAGGCGTGGGCGTCGTCGGTTCCGGCCGACCGTGATCCGGGGTCGCTGCGAAGGGTGGGGGTTCAGGCATCGGAGTCCTCTCGATCAGCCAGTACGCGACAGAGTAGCGAAGAACGTCAACTATCTGACCAGCAGTCCTGGTCGCTCGGAGAGGGCTCTGACCTGAAGCGCCGTCAACCGTGGCGAGGGACCGGACGTCTTTCTACCGTCTGTCGCGCGAGAGGTGCGCCACCAGTTCTTCACACCTGCGGCCGGGTGCCGTGGCGCTTGTGAAATCAAGGCCGGGCCCGCCGGGCCACCTGGGGTTTCCGGCCGTGCGGGGGCCTTGATCCGGCCACTTGGGCGGGGTGCGGGGGTGTACGGTCCACGCGAGCGCGCGGCGCTGGTGGGCAGCGTCAACTCGCCTGTCATGGCGGGGAGTTGCTCGTGACAGTGGATCGGGTGCACAGAGCGTCCACGAGGAATCCCGGCAACATTCACGTTCGGAACGGCCGTTGGCGCTTGAGGAGGCCGACGGCGGGGCCACCGGAGCCGGGGGAGGGGTGGCCCCGCTCGGTGAGGGGCGAAATCCGGCTATGCTTTGACTAAGCTTTAGACTTCAACGGAACCTGGAGGGGCCCTCGGAGTGAGAGGGTGCTCAACGGCGTTCCGTCGAGCCCGATTTTCCGTGAAGCGGTGGCCGAGTTCAGCGCACGCTCTGCCGCAGCTCCCTCGGGCTCACTCCGTAGCGTCGTCGAAAGGCCGTGCTGAGGGCGCTCGCCGAGGAGAACCCGGAGGCGTACGCCAGGTCGGTGATCGTCATGTGCTCGCACTCCCCGCACAGCAGCCGGTCGCGGACCAGCCGCAGCCGCTCCTCGCGGATCAGCTCGCGCGGGGTCGTCCCGGCGTGCTGCAGGGCCAGTTGTATCTGGCGCAGCGACCAGCCGAGGGCGCGGGCGACCGTCGTCCCCGTGAGATGGGGGTCGGCCACGTGCTCGCGCACATAGCGGCGGACCATCGCCTCGACCTCGCCCAGCTGGCCGGGGACGTCCGGGCGGTCGTCGCCGACGGCGAGCATGCAGATCAGTTCCACCACGCGGTCGGAGACGGCGTTGAACTCGGGCTCGCTGAGGTGGTCGCGCTCCTCGTGCAGGCTCGTCAGCATCGAACCGACGATCCGGCCGAGACCCCGGGTCAGATCCAGCCCGGCGGCGACGGGGGACTTCGCGCCCAGCCGGCCGTCGACCTCGCGGGCCGGGATGGTGAAGATGAACGCGTCGATGTCGTCGCTCTGCAGACACTGGAAGGGCGCCGCGAACGTGACCAGCGCACCGCTGCCACGGGTCAGCCTCGCCTCCTCGCCCTCCTGGCGCAGCACGATGTTCCCGCCGACGGGTAAGAGGAGGCGGTAGTCCTCGTCGGGGTCCTGGCGGACCTGGCGCAGGGTGCGGGTGTACTCGATGGCGTCCGAGCGGTACTTGACCAACTGGTAGTGGTCACTGCGCTGACGGACGGTCTCGCCGAGGAAGTTCTCCTGGTGGGCGTAGCGGAACCCCATCCGGGCCTGGTACGAGCCGATGTTCTCGGTCCAGAAGTCGGCTCGTTCGCGCTGCTCCACGTCCTCCGTGTCCAGCGCCTCAACGATGTAACTTCCCGCGGGCAACGCCTTTCCTCCCCAGGTCGGATTCCGACTGCTTGCTTGTGACCTCTTACGGTGTCTGCCGCTCAAAGCTTCAACGTCTGCTTGATCGAAGCCAGTTACTGTTCGGTTTGCCGATGGGGAGCACCCTAGCGTGGCAAGCGGTTGCCATGCCGGGTGGTCGGATGTGGCCGAATATGCCAGGGGGAGAGTCCTGTTTCGCATCCTTCTCTTGCGTCACTCATGCGTCCTGTGACAACTTCCGTTCGCGTCACGGAAAGTGCCCACCCGGTCGCGCCGCTATTGTCGGGCGCTCCGTCAACTCACGCCCAGAGCTTCGGGACTTGAGGACGTTCCGGGACTTGAGGACGTAAGGACTCGTGGACTTTCATGACCGATCAGATACCGCCGCCGGTGACCTGGACCCTGGCCGTGGCCCTGCTCGTCACCGCCGTACTCCTGGTGCGCCAGCACGGGATCACCCGGCGGCAGCGCCGACGCAGCGGTGAACTGGCCGACGGGGTGCGGGCCCGTGAGGAGGAGCTGAGGCATCTGGTCGCGGTCCGGCTGCCGGCCCTCGCCGACCACCCCGGGCGCAGCCTTCCCGGCGTCGGCCCGCTCGACACCCGGCTCGTCGGAACGGAGTTCGGCAAGAACCTCGACGAGGTACTGACCCGCTTCTCCGGCGCCGTCGAACACGCCCAGGCCCGCGCCGACCACTCCGCCAAGGCCGCCCTCAAGGCGTCCATGCGCTCCATCCAGGCCCTCGCCAACGAACAGCAGGTCTCCATCTCCGAGATGCAGGACCGGCACGACGACCCCGACGTGCTGCGCGACCTCCTCGAAGTCGACCACACCAACGCCCAGTTCGGCCGCCGCGCCCAGGCCATCGCCGTACTCTGCGGCTCCTGGCCCGGCCGCCAGCGCTCCACCTCACCCCTCGTCGAGGTCGTGCGCGGCGCCACCTCCCGTATCCGCGACTACCGCCGCATCCGCGTCAACGGACAGGTCGAACTCGCCGTCGAGAGCCGCGCCGTCGAACCGGTCGTCCTCGCGATCGCCGAACTCCTCGACAACGCGGCCCGCCACTCCCAGCCGGGCACCAACGTCGAGGTCACCGTCCAGGCCGTGCACAACGGAGCCTGCGTCATCGTCGACGACGCCGGCGTCGGCATGGAGGGCAAGGCCGTCGAACGCGCCGCCGGGCTCCTCAGCGGACGCGCCGCGGTGGACGTCACCCGCCTCGACGACCCGCCCCAGTTCGGCTTCGCCGTCATCGGAGTGCTCGCCAAGCGCTACGGGTTCAACGTCTCCATCGACACCCGCTCGCCCTACGGCGGTGTCCGCGCCGTGGCGTTCCTGCCGGCCGCGCTCCTCACCCAACTGGAGCCCGCACGCCCGGAGGCACCCGTCGAATCCACACCCCTGAGCGTCATCCCGCCCGCCCGTGTCCCGGCCGACGCCGACCACACCACCGGGGCCACCACCGAGGGCGGGCTGCCCAAACGCCGCCGTCGCACCGTTACCCGGACCATCGCCCCCGAGCCGGAACCCACCGCCGAACCCTCCGGCCGCACACCCGAGGAGAACGCCCGCATCATGGGCGCCTTCGCCCGGGGCACCCGCTTCGGCCGGGCCGCCGGACGCATCCTCGACGACGAACCGCTCGACATCACAGCGTCCCCCGAGACCACCGACCCCGAAGACGAAGGGACCCCCCACGCATGATCGAGCCCATGACCAACGAGCTGGGCTGGATGCTCGACGACGTGCTGAAGGTCCCCGAGGCGCGGCACGCGATCCTGCTCTCCGCCGACGGCATGCTCCGCGCCCACTCCGCCGACATCGACCGCGACGACGCCGAACGCCTCGCCGCGGGCCTGTCAGGCCTCCAGTCCATCAGCCGCAGCACCGCCGAGTTCTGCGGCCCCGCCGAGAGCCCCTGGCGGCAGACCCTCATCGAGTTCGGCCACGGCTATGTCTTCCTGGTCGCCGCCGGCGAGGGCGCCTACCTCGCGGTCTCCACCGGCGAAGAGGTCGACATGGAGGCGGTGACGTACCGCATGCACAAGCTGGTCGACCGGCTCGGCAAGGAGTTGACCAGCCCGGCCCGCCAGGACACCGGCAGCCGCGCATGACACCCCGGCGCCGGCCCGAGGGACGCCTGGTGCGGTCGTACGTCGTCACCGACGGCCGCTCCCACCCGACCCGCAACACCCTGGACCTGGTCACCCTGCTGATCGCCACCACCGATCTGCCGCTGACCGGACTCAACCCGGAAAAACGCCGGGTCATGGAGCTGTGCCGGGGCGGCGCCCTGTCCCTGGCCGAGGTGGCGGGCCATCTGGAACTGCCGGTCAGCGTCACCAAGGTGCTGATCGCCGACCTCATGGACAGCGGCCACATCGTCACCCGCGCCCCGATCCCGGCCGCCCGGCCGTCCGACGCCCGAATCCTCCAGGAGGTCCTCGATGGGCTCCGCGCCCTCCTCTGACGGCGACGTCTATCTGCGGTCGACGGTCAGGACGGCGGCCAAGCTGCTCGTCGTCGGCCACTTCGCCGTCGGCAAGACCACGTTCGTCGGCACGCTCTCCGAGATCCGCCCGCTGCGCACCGAGGAGGTCATGACCCAGGCCGGCGCCCTCGTCGACGACCTCGCCCACACCCGCGACAAGACCACCACCACGGTCGCCCTCGACTTCGGCCGGCTCACCCTCAACGACTCCCTGGTGCTGTACCTGTTCGGCACCCCCGGACAGCAGCGCTTCACCAAGCTCTGGCAGGACATGACCCGCGGCGCCCTCGGCGCGCTGGTCCTCGCCGACACCCGGCGCCTGAGCCACTCCTTCGACGTCATGGGCGTCCTGGAGGAGCTGGACCTGCCGTACGCCGTCGCCGTCAACGACTTCGACGGCGCCCCCGTGTACGAGCTGGACGAGGTCCGCGAAGCCCTCGACCTGCTGCCCGAGACCCCCCTCGTACGCTGCGACGCCCGCGACAAGGCCTCCTCCACCCGGGCCCTGATCTCCCTCGTCGAGTATCTGCTGAGCCGCAAAGCCCAACTGGAGCACGCGTGAGCACCGAAACGCCGTCCGGCCCGCCCCCGGGCTGCCCGGCCCACGAACCCCTGTACGGCCCCGAGTACGCCGCCGACCCCGGCGCCGTCTACGACCGGCTGCGCGAGCTGGGGCCCACCGCACCCGTCGAGCTGTACCCCGGCGTCCGGGCCACCCTCGTCACCTCGTACGAGGCCGCCCTGCACGTCCTGCGCAGCACCGAGGTCTTCTCCAAGGACTCCCGGCGCTGGAAGGACCTCGCGGACGGCACCGTGCCCGCCGACAGCCCGGTGGCGCCGATGATGTACTTCCGGCCCAACGCGCTGTTCACCGACGGCGAGGAGCACCGGCGGCTGCGCGGCGCCATCGACGACAGCATGGCCCGCGTCGAGCCGGGCACCCTGCGCGACTACGTCGAACGCAGCGCCGACACCCTCATCGACCGCTTCGCCCCCACCGGCAAGGCCGATCTGCTCGGTGAGTACGCCCAGGTCATCCCGCTGCTGGTGTTCAACCACCTCTTCGGCTGCCCGCCCGACTACGGGGTGAAGCTGGTCGAGGGCATGTCCGGGATCTTCGACGGCGTCGAGGCCAAGAAGGCCGACGAACTCCTCACCAGCACACTCGTCGACCTGGTCGGACTGAAGCGACGCGAGCCCGGCCCGGACGTCACCTCCTGGCTCACCCAGCACCCGGCGAAGCTCTCCGACGAGGAGATGATCCACACCCTCGTCGTACTGATGGGCGGCGGCACCGAACCCCAGCAGAACCTGATCGCCAACGCGCTCCGGCTGCTGCTCTCCGACGACCGCTTCGCCGGCGACCTCTCCGGCGGCAGCCTCCCCGTCGAGGACGCCCTCGACGAGGTCCTGTGGAACGACCCACCGCTCGCCAACTACGCCGTGCACTACCCCAAACGGGACGTGATGTACGAGGGCGCCCTGCTCAAGGAGGGCTGCCCGGTGGTGGTGTCCATGGCCGCCGCCAACACCGACCCCACCCTGGAGGCCGACCGGCGGGCCGGCAACCGCGCGCATCTGGCGTGGAGCGCGGGCCCGCACACCTGCCCCGTGCAGAGCGAGGCCCGGCTGATCGCCACGGTCGCCGTGGAGAAACTCCTCGACCGGCTGCCGGACGTCGAACTCGCCGTACCGGCCGAGGAGTTGCTGTGGCGCCCCGGCCCGTTCCACCGGGCGCTCGCCGCCCTGCCGGTGACCTTCCCACCGGCCCCCGTGGTCGGCGCCACCGAGGACAGGGCGGCTGCGGCGGGGCCGTACGGCCGCCCGGCTCCGGCCCCGAGGCCCGCGCCGGAGCCCACCCGCCGAAGGAGCGGCTGGGCCCGGCTGCTGTCCTGGTGGCGCGGCGGCGTGTAGCGGAGGAGGTCAGCCTCGCTGGACGGGCAGGCGGTGGTGGCCGTTGGAGATGAACGACTCCACGTAGCCCAACTCCTCGCCCGTCGAGGCCAGTCGCAGCGACGGGAACCGCTCGAAGAGCGCGGGCAGCGCCACCCGGGCCTCCATCCGGCCCAGCGGTGCCCCCAGGCACAGGTGTGCCCCGTGGCCGAAGGCCAGATGCTCCTTGTCGGCACGGGTGACGTCGAAGACATCGGCGTCCTTCCCGTGCCGCTCGGGGTCGCGCCCGGCGGCGGCGTACGCGGCGAGGATCGCCTCGCCCTTGGCGATGACCACGCCCTCCGGCCCGCCGAACTCGGCGAGGTCCAGGTCCTCCACCGCGTACCGCAGCGGCAGACTCGCCACCGGCGCCTCGACGCGCAGCGTCTCCTCGATGACGTCGTCCCAGCCCGCCCGGCCCTCACGGACATGGGCGAGCTGGTCGGGGTTGGTCAGCAGGGCGTGGACGGCCTGGTCGAGGAGGTTGACCGTGGTCTCGTGCCCGGCGCTGATCATCAGCACCAGGGTGTCCAGCAGCTCCTGCTCGCTGAGCCGGGTGTCGTCCTCGTCGCGGGAGGAGATCAGCCCGGTGGTGAGGTCGTCGCCGGGCGTCTCCCGCTTGGCGGCGACGAGTTCGGTCAGCACCCCGTACAGCCGCTCGTAGGCCGCGTTCATCTCACCCGGGTCGGCGGAGGTGTCGAAGATCCGGTCGACCAACTCCCGCAGCAGGGCGCCGCGTTCCTCGGGCAGCCCGAACAGCTCGCTGATCACCTGGATCGGCAGCGGGTAGCACAGCTCCTCCCGCAGATCGACCGTCTCACCCCGCTCGAAGCGCTCCTCGATCCGGTCGAGCAGCCCCTTGGTGATCTCCTCGATACGCGGCCTGAGCGCGTTGGTACGACGTGCCGTGAACGCCTTGGCGACCAGGGTCCGCAGCCGTTTGTGGTCGCCGCCGTACGCGGTGAACATGTTCTGCACGGCGACCCAGGTGAACAGCGGCCATTCCGGGGTGATCTCACCGGCCACGAACCGAGGCCAGTGCTGCCGCGGGTCCTTCGACACCCGGGGGTCGGTCAGCAGCCGCTTGAGCAGATCCGTACTGCTCACCGCCCAGGCCTCGACGTTGTGCGGCCCCGGCAGCAGCACCCGGGTCGCGGGCCCCACCTCGCGGATTCGGGCGGCCTCCCCGTGGATGTCACGCCCGGACGCGTCGATCACTATGGGGCTGGGGTTGACCATCAGTCACTCCTGGTAGAACGAGTTCGAATGCGATCGAATCGAGTGCGATCGAAAGGTGCGATCGAAATGAGTAAGTCCAACAGCACTACGTAGAAGCCCGGTCACGCTACGCCCCGGTAGCGTCCACGGGCGAGATCACGGGACGCGCATTGCGTACGGGAACAACTTCCCTGCGCGTACTCGAAAGTTGAGTCCTGAACCGGCTCCTAGGATCGGCCCCACCCCCCCCATGAAGAGCCGGTGAGTGCCATGACTGTCAGCAGGGCCCCGCGCTGGATGTGTTCGTACAGCCCCGAAGTACGCACCGTGCCGGCCGGACGCTGGTGGAACGCCGTCCGTGTACCGATAGCCCTTGGAACGCCCACCCTGAAGTCGCTGGGAGACGCGTCCGGCGCCGTCATCAAGGACGGCTTCGGCGGAATCATGTACTGGCTGGTCCCACCCGGCGACGCCATGAACTGGCAACTGCCCGAGGTCCAGATCCTCGGCGCGGGCTCCCACGTGGCGGTCCCACCCCTGCGCCGCACCGCCGGCCCCGGCCTCTACTGGCGCGTCCCGCTCTCCCACGACCGCTACTGGACGGACACCGACACACTGCGCTCGGCCTTGACCGCGGCGGCTGTGACCGCAGGGTTGTGAGTTGCCCGGCGGCGCCTATGGGAGTGGGCCTTTGGCTCGGGGTCAAACGCCGCAGGGCGATTCGGGAATGACCTGCCGACGCCGCCTCCGGGAGCGAGGCCCGGGTAGACGCGGCCCTGGAGCGTAGCTCCCGCTACTGGTGAAGCGGGGCCCGCATCATCGAGGCGAAGACCGGCGAGTCGTCGAAGGGTTGCTGACGGCCGACCTGCCTGTATCCCCAGGACTCGTAGACGGCTTTGAGGCGTCCGTCGGAGAGAGCGGGGTTGACCAGCAGGGTGACCCGCTGCTCCTGGCGCCGCGCCAGCAGTTCCTCGTGCAGGGCCCGTGCGGCGCCCTGGCCGTGGGCGCCGCGCCATGGCCGGCGGACGAGGATCTCGTTGAGTGCGAGGGTTCGCCTGCCGTCTTCCCGCACGTACTCGTCGGGGAGCGGTTCCTGCTCCGCCGACCACCAGGCGGTGTTCTCGCCGAGCGGCACGGCGAAGACGTACCCGATCGGTTCGTCGCCGTGGTATCCGACGACGGCTTCCCAGCCAGGGCGGCAGGAGTACACCGTCAGCCGCTCGTCGAACCGCTCGCGGTGGTAGAACGGCCGGTCCATCAGCCCGAATTCACCGCGCACCTCCACGTGGATGTCGAGGATGAGCTGCCGCACCTCGGCTACGTCGCTCGTCCTGCGGTAGGTGATCGTGCCGCTCATGCGGTTGCCCTCCGGTGCTCAAGCCATGCGGTGGTCTCGGAGTTGCGTGGCGCTACGGTGGTGAGTCGGGTGGTGAAGTCGTTCAGAAGCATGTGCACCCTCATGTAGGTCAGTGCGCGGTTGCGTTCGAGGTCGGGTCGTAGGCCGGCGATGGCCGCCCACTTGGCCCTGCTCGTTGTCGTCCGGTCGGAGGCCATTCCCGCCCTGACGGCGCTGTGCGGCCTCCTCGACCTCACCCTCTGACCGGCCGTGGCCAAAGCTCAACTCCCCCTGATCCAGGGGCGATAGCGTCGTGGGGCGCACTCCCTGTGCGCCCCACGGCAACCACCCACACCAAGGGACAGCAATGCGCGTTTCGGTGATCGGATGCGGGCACCTCGGTGCCCCGCACGCCGCCGCGATGGCCGAGCTCGGCCACGACGTCATCGGCGTCGAACTCAACCCTGAGACCGTCAAGAAGCTCCAGAGCGGCCGGGGCCACTTCTACGAGAAGGGCCTCGACGAACTGCTTGAGCGGCATGTCCCCACAGGGCGCCTGCGGTTCACCACCAGCCTGAACGAGGCCGCCGAGTTCGCCGACCTCCACTTCATCGCGGTCGGAACCCCGCTGCGGGCCGACGGCCGGGGATACGACGTCGGCCAGGTCGTCGGAGCCGTACGCGCCCTGGCGCCACTGCTGCGACGCCCGGCCACCATCGTCGGCAAGAGCACGGTGACTGTCGGCACCGTCGCCCGTCTCCAGGAGATCATCACCGAGCACGCCGGATCTGCCGGAGTCGACCTCGTCTGGAACCCCGAGTTCCTGCGCGAGGGCCATGCCGTCGAGGACTCCCTGTACCCCGACCGCATCGTCGCGGGCCTGACCTCCCCGGCGGCGGAGAAGGCCGTACGCGAGGTGTACGCACCGATCCTGGCCCGTGGCGACGCCGAGTTGATCGTCACCGATCCGGCCACGGCCGAAGTCCTCAAGAGCGCGGCGAACGCGTTCCTGTCCACCAAGATCAGTTACATCAACGCGATGGCGGAGGTCTGCGAGATCACCGGCGCCGACGTCGCCACCGTGGCGTACGGCATCGGCATCGACCCCCGCATCGGCCACGGCGGCATGCGGCCGGGCATCGGCTACGGCGGCGGCTGTCTGCCCAAGGATGTCGCCGCCTTCACCCACCGCGTCGGGGAGATCGGAGCCACCGGCGCCGCAGACCTGCTGAACGCGGTGGAGAACGTCAACCACGCCCGGATGGACGCCGCCCGCGACCTGGTCGAGAAAGCCCACGGCGGGCCGCTCGACACCGCGACGATCGCCGTCCTCGGCGCCTCCTTCAAGGCGGGCACCAGCGATGTACGCAACAGCCCCGCCCTGCGCCTGGCCGGTCTCCTGCACTCCTCGGCCGCCCGCACCGTCATTTACGACCCCGAGTCGGTCACCGCCGCACGGCACATGCATCCCGAGTACACCTACGCCGAGGACATCCACACCGCGCTCGACGGCGCCGACATCGTCGTCCTGGCCACCGAATGGCCCGAGTTCACCAAGGACACCGCCCTTCCCGCGACCGCGGCCCGAGCGGTACGCCGCCAAGTCCTGGTCGACGTACGCACGGCCGTCGACACAGCCGTATGGACCGCCTCCGGCTGGACCGTGCACCAACTCGGCCGCCCCGTACAACACCCCACGGCCTGACCCAGCCGGGCGGGCCGTCAGCGACACGACGGGAGAACCACATGCGCCGGCGCTCTCGCGGCTGGGGCACGAACGGCGTCACCAACGCCGTTGCTACCGACGTGCACAACGAGGTGTGCGCCACGATCGTGGCCCGCTTCGTCGCCCTGGACCGCATCTGCCCCGACACGCCCGCTCAATGGCAGCGTCACCTGGCATACGGGTACGAGCGCGCGGCACGCGAGAACGCCGACACCGCTGCGGACTCGTAGGGCGGCAACGACGGCGCCCCCACCGCTGCGGCTGCGGTGGGGGCGCCGTCGTTGTGTCTCTGCGGAGGAACCACCGCTGTGGCTGATGCCCCCGAAGAAGACACCCGGATGCGTTGCGGTGATCATGAACAGCCGTCGCGACGTGCTGCTCCAGCTTCGGGAGGTATCACCCCGGACCCGATCGAAGAGGTCACGGTCGCCGCATACGAGCCCGGCAAGGCCCCACCCCATGTGTTCCTCGGCTCCTGGGACGGTGAGGAGAGCGAACTCGTCGTCGGTGAAGGCCAGGAACTGCGCCTCACTGCCGGGGGGCAGCTGCCTGAAAAGATGCCACCGCACATTCGGCACTACATCCTGCGGCTCTCAGGGTCTGACCACTGATGTGAAGACGCGGTCACCCTCTCGCAACCCCCCTTGTGGCCGACCTCAACCCCCCGCACCCTCAGACGCAACGGCGGCAGAGCCGGCGCCAGCCGCAGCCTTCTTCCGTTCCCGCCGGCTCACCCTAGGCTCCTGATCCGGCAGCCACCCGAACGTCAGCGTGCTGCCCACCGCTCCCAGCAGCAGGCCCACGACGAAACCCCCCATGTTGGAGGTCAGCCATGTGCCCAGGGAGAGCAGGATGCCGAGGATGGAGTAGAACAGGCGCTGTCCGGGGCTGAAGAGGATCAGCAGGCCGCACACCATCATCAGGGACGGCAGCAGATACCCCGCCACGCCCTGCATGCCGATGTGCAGCATGACCGGCAGCGGCGCCTTCATCGTCAACAGGATCTCGCCGCCGCCGAGGAACAGCAGCAGCCCACCCACGAAGGGTCGTTGTCCTCTCCAGTCCCGGAAGCGGTTCATTCGTCGCAGCCCTCGCTCTGGAACCTCATGTGCAGGTCGGGGAGCTTGAAGACGGCGGCGGTGGAGGCGTAGTTGCGCTGGTAGAGGTCGGTGATGGTGACCGTGTCCGCCTGCTGGCCGTAGACACCCGGCGCCCCACGCTCGTTGACCTTGTCGAAGGTGCTGGAGTCACGGCCGATCTCGATGTTGTTGAAGGCCGCGTCGCCCTTGATGTCGTCGGAGTCGATTGTCAGGTCCTTGACGGTCACCGGGGTGCCGTCACCGCCGGCGGTGAGGACCAGCTTGATGCCGCCGAGGTCGACGCTCTGGCACAGCGAGGTGAGCTTGCCGCTCTTGACCACCGAGGTGACGACCAGGACCTGGCCGCCGGTGTCGCCCTCGTTGGGGCTGTTCTCGATCATGTGGTCGAGGGCGCCGAACTGGGCGAAGCCCTGACCCTCCAGCTTGTCCGCGGTGATCACGAACGGCATACCGGAGATGGCGAACTGGACGCCGAGGGCGCCCTGCGCGGTGAGGATCATCAGACCCGCGGCGACCGCCGTGGCCGGCACCGCCATCACGGCGGCCCGCTTCAGGCGGACCCGTCCGCGTCTCCCCGGCGCGGAACCCTCGGGTCTTTCATTGGTGGACGCCGTGGCGTCCGAGGACGAGGCCATGTGTGCTCCCTGGACTTCCAAGTCATTGCAGATATCGCAGATGGGGCTTCAACGGCACGTTGTCCTGGCGCGGACAGCGGTTCGCGACGTGGACGCGGGGGCGCACCTCCCGTGGTGCGACCGGCTTGCTAGCGCTACGTCGCAGTAGCCATGCCGGAAGTTACCCGTGGTTACATTCGAGGGTCAAGGCGCTTGTGGCAAAAGGATGTTGATTGTGCCGCACCTGTGAAACCTTCCAGGAAGTTGAACGTTGCTCACCTTTGGTTTTGATGCCCACAACCCCGCCGTGATCGCTCAACTTCCTTACAACGCCTTGACGTTGGCTCTTTGGCAGGTCTACAACTCTCCCGGGTTTCCCCCAACGGATTCGTGGCGCCGAATCCGACGCGCGGCGCTTGTCACCGTCCCGAGCTCGTGTCCGTCGACATGAGCGGGTGACACACCTGAACGCGCCGCGCGGCCCAACGCAGCACCACCCCTCGCCGCGGTACGGGCACGGCCGCCTTCCCCTCCACTGGGCCGTGCCCGCACCCCGGTCGTCGTCGCTGTCGATCCGTCACGTACGGAGAAGGCGTGTCACGGATCGACAGCGGCTGTTCCGCGCGTTCGACATCGACCGCGTTCCCCCGCGCGAACGATGTCCCTTCGCGCATTCATCACAGCCCGCACCAGCCGAGGGCTGTCACTCACCGCCCTCACTTCCTGAGAAGAGGCACCCCCATGCGTACGCGTTCCCTGATTGCCCTCGCCGCGACCACCGCCGCCTTCATGGTGGCGGCCGTCAGCCCCGCCTCCGCCGCCGACACCGTGCTCACCACCGGCGGCCCGGCCGGTGACGCGGTCGCGGTCGGCGACGTCCTCAACGCCTCGCTCGCCTCGGGTACGGCCGGCACCTTCTACTCCAGCGCCACCGGCACGAGCGGCATCTCCTGCGCCCAGTCGACCTTCAGCGCCACGGTGACCGACAACCCGACCGCGCCCGGTACGGCCACCGAGTCGGTCACGGCCCACACCTTTGGTAGTTGCACCAGCAATGTCCTCGGTGTCACCGGCGTCACCAGCATCACCGTCAACAACCTGCCCTACACCACGACCGTGACCTCCGACGACGTCGTCACGGTCCTGCCCGCGGAGGGCTCGGTCCTGCAGACCACCGTCGTGCTGAGCACCCTGCTGGGCAGCATCAACTGCGTCTACCAGGCGGCCAGCATCACCGGCACGGCCAGCGACACGGACAACAGCATCTCCTTCGCCGCGCAGCCCTTCACCCGGACCTCCGGCTCGTCCCTGTGCTTCAGCACCGGCTACTTCACGGCCAAGTACGCGCCCGTGACGGACGCCAACCAGGGCGGGGCTGCGGTCTACGTCAACTGACCTGAACCACAGGTGAGTTGAGCAATCACAGATGAGTTGGGCGGGGCGGGGCGATCGGCGGCGGCCGATCGGCCCGCCCCGGTCAGTCACCGATACGGGGGCGGCGCCTGCGGACCCGCAGGGAGAGGGCGGTGACCGCGGCGAGCACCAACGCCGTGGCACCGCCCGCGACCAGCGGTACGGAGGCGCCGTCGTCGTCGCCGGAGGACGCCACCGGGTCCCCGTCGATCTCCGCCCCCGACTCGTCGCGTACGCCGGTGGACTCCGACGGGGTCGGCGAAGCGTCCGTGTCCGCGCCCGCCTCCCCGGCCTCCCGGGACTTGCCCGCCCCCTCCGGCTGCCCGGTCTCCTCGGCGCCCCCGGTCCCCTCGTCCTTCTCGTCCTCCTGGCGGCCCTCCAGCGAACTTCCCTCACCGGCACCGGAGTTGCCCGACTCCCCGGTCGGGAACACCACGTCCGAGCACGAGTAGTACGTATCGACGGTGCTCGTGTTCTGCCAGATCGTGTACAGCACATGGCGCCCGGACCGATCGGCGGGCAGCTTCGCCGAAAACGTGTACGACCCGTTCCGCAGCGGTGGGTCGGTGACCGAGGCGAACGGCTTCTCGGGCAGATCGGACCACTTCAGCGGCTTCGTGGGGTCGTATCCCGGCTTGGTGAGGAACAGCTTGAAGGTCCCGGTGTGCGGGATCGTCGACCGGTACGTCAGCTTCAGCGTGGCGCCGGGGGAGAGATCGGTCGAGGGCCAGTCGGTGCGGGCCAGGTCCAGCCCCTTGTAGGGCGCGAGTCCTCCGCTGCACAACTGCCCGTCCGGTACGACCTGTCGGTCCCGCCCGTTCACCCCCGCGACGCGCAGGTTGTCCCACGCGGTGAAGGGCGCGCCGTTCGCCGCGGTCGCCGCCCGGCACGCCGCCGACCCGGCCCGGTCGCCGCCCTCGGGCGAGCACGCCGAGACCCGGCTCACCGGATCGGTGGGTGCGCCGTGCGCCAGGGCCGGGGCGGCGAGCAGCGGAGGCGCGAGGGCGGCGACCGCGGCGGCCATCGCGACGTGCTGGGCGGACAGGCGGTGTGTCCGGTGCATATCCGGTACGTCCGATCCATCGGGGTGCGGGGTGTGGGGTCACCGGTGTCGTACGGGACGCGGCGGCGCGGTGTTCAACGCTTCGGCAAACCCGGCGAAGCGTTACATCCGGCCCGACTCCCGGGCGGGATAGGGGAGTTCCCCAGGGGGTCAAGGGTTTTCCCCGTATCCCCATGACCTGCGCTTTGCCTAGTGTGCTCGCACAGCTGAACCACAGGTAACCCCTGATCGACAGCTCGCGCTCGGCCGGCCCTTCGCGTCACACCCTTTCTGGACCCCCCGCCGCTTCGACGAAGAAGCGATTCGAACAAGCGAATCCGAAGAAGCGATTCATCGCCCGCTCCTCCCCTGACATGAGCAGGCCACGAAAGGCGAAGCCCTTGCGTACCTCCATATCCCGTTCCGCCGGACGGAAGCTCATATCCGTCGCCGCGGTCTCCGTCGCCCTGGTGGCGGGCATGACCTCCTCGGTCGCCGTCGCCCAGACCCCCGCCGCCAAGACCGACACCGCCGTGGCGGGCGCCACCGAGGCCGCCCCCGGCACCGTCGCCGAGCGGCTGATCGTCGGCTACAAGTCCGGTGCCGCCGAGGCCAAGTCGAACTCGGCCGCCGACGCCGACGCCGCCGCCAAGGGCAAGGAGGCCGGGGAGACCCTGGACTTCGAGCGCCGCCTCGGCAGCGGTGCCGCCCTGGTCGACCTGGGCGAGGACCTGACCAAGACGGACGTCGCCGATGTCATCGCCGAGTACCAGGCCGACCCGCAGGTCGCCTATGTCGTACCGGACCGCCTGAACAAGCCGCTGGCCACGCCGAACGACACCGAGTACTCCAAGCAGTGGGACCTCTTCGAGTCCACGGCCGGCATGAACGTGCCGGGCGCCTGGGACAAGGTGACCGGCACCGGGGTGACGGTCGCCGTCATCGACACCGGTTACGTCTCCCACTCGGACCTCGCCGCGAACATCGTCGGCGGCTACGACTTCATCGTCGACACCGCCGTCTCCAACGACGGCAACGGCCGCGACAGCAACCCGGCCGACCCCGGCGACTGGACCGCGGACGACGAGTGCGGTGACGGCTGGACGGCCACCACCTCCTCCTGGCACGGCACCCACGTCGCCGGCACCATCGCCGCCGCCACCAACAACAGCAAGGGCGTCGCCGGTATCGCCTACGGCGCCAAGATCTCCCCGGTGCGCGTGCTCGGCAAGTGCGGCGGCTACGACTCCGACATCATCGACGCGATCACCTGGGCGTCCGGCGGCACCGTCTCCGGTGTGCCCGCCAACACCAATGTCGCCAAGGTCATCAACATGAGCCTCGGTGGCGGCGGCGCCTGCACCTCCGCGACCCAGAGCGCGATCAACGCGGCCGTCAACCGCGGCACCACGGTCGTCGTCGCGGCGGGCAACAGCAACGCCAACGCGGCCGATTACTCGCCGGCCAGCTGCAACAACGTGATCTCGGTGGCGGCGACCAACCGCGCCGGCTCCCGGACCTACTACTCCAACTACGGCTCGGTCGTCGACATCGCCGCACCCGGCGGCGAGACCCGGACCACCACCGCCAACGGCATCCTGTCCACGCTGAACACCGGCACCGCCGGCCCGGGCAGCGAGACGTACAGCTACTACCAGGGCACCAGCATGGCCGCCCCGCACATCGCGGGCCTCGCCGCGCTGCTGGAGTCGGCGGACTCCTCGCTGACCCCGGCCCAGATCGAGTCCGCGATCAAGGCCAACTCGCGTACTCTGCCCGGCACTTGCTCCGGTGGCTGCGGCGCGGGCCTCGCCGACGCGGCCAAGACGGTGCAGGCGGTGACCGGGGGCTCCGACGGGGGCTCCACGGGGGGCACCACCTTCACCAACACCACCGCGGTCTCCATCCCGGACAACGGCTCGGCGATCGAGTCCTCGATCTCCGTCACCGGCCGCACCGGCAACGCGCCCTCGACCCTCCAGGTCGGCGTGGACATCACCCACACCTACCGCGGTGACCTGGTCCTGGACCTGGTGGCCCCCGACGGCTCGACCTACCGTCTGAAGGCCTCCAGCTCCTCGGACTCCGCCGACAACGTGAACACCACGTACACGGTGAACGCCTCCACCGAGACCGCCAACGGCACCTGGAAGCTGCGCGTCCAGGACGTGGCGTCCGCCGACACCGGCCGTCTCAACAGCTGGAAGCTCACCTTCTGAGCCGACGGCCGTACTGACCGCCACCCCCCACTGCCGGCGGCCGATCGATGCGAGCGGGCATCGGTCGGCCGCCGGCGCACGTGTGTCCGGCCGGCGTTAGCGTATGCGTATGTCGATGGAGAACACGGGGAACCCAGAGGGATACGGCCCTGCGGGGTATGGACAGCCGGCCGGGTACGGCCCGAGCGGGCAGGCGCCGCAGGCGGGGTACGGGCAGGGGTATGGCCAAGCGGCGGGCTTCGGTCCGCCTCCCCCCGCCCCGAACACGCCCGTCTGCCCCGGCTGCGGCGCGGCGGGCCCGGCCGTGCGCAGCGTCCCCGACACCTGCGCCGACCCGGAGTCCCGGCGGAGCGGGCTCACCGACCGGTTGCTGAAGTCGCCGGGCGCGCACGCGGCGTCGGACAGTGTCACGCACTTCCTCGAAGGCATGGTGCTGACCGGTATCGGTGTCTATTTCGCGTACAGCGGTGTCCAGAACGACAAACCGGCCTACACGATCGGCGGTTCCCTCCTCGCCGTGGTGCTGTTCATCGGGACGCTCGCGGTGATCCGAGGCGAGCGCCGTGAACGTGATGTGGTCAAAGCGGGCCGGGAACGCGCCGATCGCCTCTGGCGCCCCGCCCACCACTGCTCCTCGTGCGGCTCGGTCTTCTACCCCGGCGGCAGCCCCTGGCCGGGCCCGCTGACGCCGGAGCAGTTCAAGAAGTACGTCTGGACCGAGGCCGGTTACGGCGATCAACTCGACAAGAAGGCCAAGGACGTGGCCCTCCCCCCACAGGCACCCACCGCCCCCGGAGGAACCCACGGCCATGTCTGACACCACGGCACCCGTGATCGACGGCTCGGACCCCGCCTCGTTCCCGCACAGCGTCCTCGCCGAACGCCACCCCGCCCTGATCCACAAGGTCAAGGAGGCGACCCCCTACGGCCCCGAACAGCGCCGTGCCCTGGACCAGTTGCTGAGGAACGCCACCGAGGGCGTGCTGCGACCGCCGGCCGACGATCCCTGGTGGGACACCTGGAACGTACGCCGCCACGCCGGCCGCTCCTGGTTCGACCTCCCCTTCCTCGTGGCCGAGAGCTGCTTCTACCGTCAACTCCTCCACGCGGTCGACTACTTCACCCCCGGCCCCTGGCAGGGCATCGATCCCTTCCGCCCCTTCAAACTGGCCGAACTGGACACCCCCGAGGCGACCGCCGAGCTGACCGCCCTCGACACCCTCGCCGAACAACCCCCGCCCGACCGCCTCAGGTCCCTCCTCCACGGCTCCCTCTGGGGCAACCGGGCCGACCTCGGCTTCCGCATCCAGAAGGACGACGAGAGCGGCGCCGCCGACTCGCCCCTGGTCGCGGACGACAGCGAGGCGCTGCTCTCCCTGCTGTCGGGCGATTCCCGCGCGGACAAGGGCGTCCTCTGCCTGGTCGCCGACAACGCGGGCCGCGAACTGATCCCCGACCTCCTCCTCATCGACCACCTCCTCGCCCACGGCCACTTCGACCGCGCGCTGCTGCACCTGAAGCCGTACCCGTACTTCGTCTCGGACGCGACGACGGCGGACACCCTGGACGCGGTACACCACCTGACGACGGCGAAGACGGAAGCGGGCGAAGCTGGCACCCGCCTCGGCAGGGCCCTCGCCGAAGGCCGGCTGACGCTCCGCGCCCACCCCTTCTCCTGCTCCCCGCTGCCGTATGCGGACATGCCGGACGATCTGCGTGCCGACTTCGCCGGGGCCGACCTCACGGTGCTGAAGGGCGACCTCAACTACCGCCGTCTGGTGGGCGACCGACTCCACCCACCCACCACCCCCTTCACCTCGACCGTGCGGTACTTCCCGGGCCCGGTCGCCGCCCTGCGCACCCTCAAGTCGGACGTCGTCACCGGCCTCACCCCGCAGACCGAAGCCGCCCTGGACGAGGCGGAGGGCCACAGCTGGCGCACCAGCGGAACCCGTGCCCTGATCCAACTCAGGGTCTGAGGACGGGCCGAGCCGTCGTGTGCGCGGTTACGCTCCACCGTCACACGATGGTGTGATCATGTGCCCCCATTCGGATGCGCACGGCGTGCCCCGGGTAGGGCCCGGCCATGACGCAGCCGTTCGAACTCCCGCACTTCTACATGCCGTATCCGGCCCGCCTGAACCCCCATCTGGAAGAGGCCAGGGCCCACTCCACCCAATGGGCCTCGGACATGGGCATGTTGGAGGGCTCCGGTGTCTGGGACCAGGCGGACCTGGAGGCACATGACTACGGCCTGCTGTGCGCGTACACCCACCCCGACTGCGACGGCCCGGCGCTCTCCCTGATCACCGACTGGTACGTCTGGGTCTTCTTCTTCGACGACCACTTCCTCGAACTGTTCAAGCGCACCCAGGACCGCGCCGGCGGCAAGGCCCACCTGGACCGCCTCCCCCTTTTCATGCCTCTCGACCTGTCGACCCCCGTTCCGGAACCGCGGAACCCGGTGGAGGCGGGCCTCGCCGATCTCTGGGCGCGTACCGTGCCGTCGATGTCGCTGGACTGGCGCCGCCGTTTCTCCGTGGCGACGGAGCATCTGCTGAACGAGTCGATGTGGGAGCTGTCCAACATCAACGAGGGGAGGATCGCCAACCCGGTCGAGTACATCGAGATGCGCAGGAAGGTCGGCGGCGCCCCCTGGTCGGCCGGTCTCGTGGAGTACGCGACGGCCGAGGTGCCCGCCTCCGTCGCCGAGTCCCGCCCGCTGCGCGTCCTCATGGAGACCTTCTCCGACGCCGTCCATCTGCGCAACGACCTGTTCTCGTACCAGCGGGAGGTCGAGGACGAGGGGGAGAACAGCAACGGCGTACTGGTGCTGGAGACGTTCTTCGACTGCGGTACGCAGCAGGCCGCCGAGACGGTCAACGACATCCTCACCTCCCGGCTCCACCAGTTCGAGCACACGGCGCTCACCGAGGTCCCGGCGGTCGCGCTGGAGAACGGCCTCACCCCGGCCGAGATCGCGGCCGTCGCGGCGTACACGAAGGGACTGCAGGACTGGCAGTCCGGGGGCCATGAGTGGCACATGCGGTCGAGCCGCTATATGAACAAGGGCGCCGCGGGCGCGCGCGGCCCGCTCGACTTCGGCGGCGCGATCCTCTCCGGCCCGGCGCTCCTCGCCCAGGGCGGCATCGGTACGTCCGCCGGCGACATGGGCGCCCTCCTCGCCTCCGCCGCCGCGGAACGGCTGCGGGCCCACACCCATGTGCCGTACCAGAAGGTCGGACCGTCCCTGCTGCCCGACTTCCACATGCCGTTCAAGGTGGAGCTCTGCCCGCACCTGGACGCCTCCCGCCCCCGCCTCACCGCCTGGATGCACCGCATGGGCATGCTGAGCGAAGGCGTCTGGGACGAGGAGAAGCTCGCCGCCTATGACCTCCCGCTCTGCTCCGCCGGTCTCGACCCCGACGCCACCCCCGAGGCCCTCGACCTCAGCGCCCACTGGCTGGCCTGGGGCACCTACGGCGACGACTACTACCCCCTCGTCTTCGGCCAGCGCCGCGACGTGGCCGCCGCCCGACTGACCACGGCACGCCTCTCCGCGTGCATGCCGATCGAGGGGGAGGAGGTCCCCGCCCCGGTCAACGGCATGGAGCGGGGACTGATCGACCTATGGGCGCGTACGACGGCCACCATGACCCCCGACCAGCGGCGCACCTTCAAGGCATCGGTCGACACGATGACCGAGAGCTGGGTGTGGGAGGTGGCGAACCAGCTCCACCACCGCGTCCCCGACCCCATCGACTATCTGGAGATGCGCCGCTCCACCTTCGGCTCCGACCTCACCCTGAGCCTGTGCCGCATGGGCCACGGCCCGCAGATCCCGCCCGAGGTCTACCGCACCGGCCCGGTCCGCTCCCTGGAGAACGCGGCGATCGACTACGCCTGCCTCCTCAACGACGTCTTCTCCTACCAGAAGGAGATCGAGTACGAGGGCGAGGTCCACAACGCGATCCTCGTCGTGCAGAACTTCTTCGGCTGCGACTACCCGACCGCGCTCGGCGTCGTCCACGATCTGATGACCCAGCGCATGAAGCAGTTCGAGCATGTCGTCGCCCATGAACTGCCCGTCGTCTACGACGACTTCGAGCTGTCGGACGAGGCCCGCGCCATCATGGCCGGCTATGTGACCGACCTGGAGAACTGGCTGTCCGGCATCCTCAACTGGCATCAGCGGGTCGACCGCTACAAGCCCGACTTCCTGGCCCGCCGGGCCCACGGCTTCCTCCCCGACCGCCCCCCGGCCCTGCCCCTCCGCTTCACCCCCGCGCCCTGCGCTCCCGCTGTTCCCTTCGCACCGGCTCACGTCGGCTGACACGCGGCCCGGGGCGGTTCACACACCAGTTGTGCGCGGGCCGCCCCGAAGTGCCTACGCCGCCACCCTGAAGTGGCTCGTCAGCCGGCCCTCACCGTCCAGCACATGGAAGGCGAGCCCGGGCGGTGCCTCACGGTCCGCGACCTGCTCGCCCTCCCAGGGCAGCCGCAGGGTCCAGGTCACCCCCGGCCCCACGACGAGCGGCCGCTCGGCGAAGACGGTCGCGGCCGGGGTGTGCGCGTGCCCGGTGACGAGCCCCGCGATCTCCGGCCGCCGCCGCAACAGCCGGGCCAGCGCGGCCGGCCGGCCCAGCCGGTACTTGTCCGGCAGAGGATGGTGCAGGGCGACCGGCGGATGGTGGAAGGCGAGCAGCGCGGGCCGGTCGCCGTCGAGGTCGTCGAGGGTCTCCTCGATCCAGGCGTACGTCTGCGCGTCCAGCTCGCCCTCGTCCCGCCCCGGAACGCTGGAGTCGCACATCAGCACCGCCCCGCCCTCGAAGACCCGCACGCTGTTGACCGGGGCGTCGGAGGCGGGCTCCCCCAGCAGCGCCTTGCGGTAGGCCGGCCGGCTGTCGTGGTTGCCGGGACAGGTGAGCACCGGGAACGGAGCGTCGCCGTCACGCAGACCGAGGAGGCGCGCGGCCTCCTCGTACTCGTCCTCCGCGCCATGGTCCGCGATGTCCCCGGTCACCAGCAGCGCGTCCACCCGCCCCGGCAGCGCCCACAGCAGATCCCGTACGCGTTCGGCCCGCCGGGTCGCCCGTTCGGTCCCGTCCAGATGCAGATCGCTGATGTGCGCGAGTACGAGCATCGCCGCACGCCTCCCCTTGGCCCGCTTGCCGGTATGCCTGAGTCATTAATGGAACGACCGTATCTAAGCATTAGCTTTAATGGATGGGCAATCCACAGCCGTTAGTCTGAGGGTGGGGCGCGGCGGCGCGCGGGAGCGGATGCGTCCACGACGGTTGACGGTGGAGCGCAATCGGGTCGCGTGGGCTGCGGCGGAGGGGCAGGATGCTCCCCGTAGCCCCAGGGAACTCCGAGCACGCGGAGGCATGGATGACGGCGCCCTTCACCACCGACGACTACCGGGCCCGGATGCGGCGGGCGGCACGGGCAGCGGCGGAGGCGGGCCTCGACGGGCTGCTGGTGGCACCCGGCCCGGACCTGGTGTGGCTGACCGGCCACCGGCCCCCGGAGACCGAACGGCTCACCCTGCTGGTGCTGCGCGAGGGCGGTGACCCCGTGCTGGTCGTGCCCGCCCTGGAGGCCCCGGACGCCGCCGAGGCACCCGGCGGCCCCGCGCTGACCCTGCGGGACTGGACGGACGCCGAGGACCCGTACGGGGCGGCCGTCTCCGTCCTCGGCCCACGCGGCCGGTTCGGCGTCAGCGACAACACCTGGGCCCTGCATCTGCTGGCCCTGCAGCGGCGGCTGCCGGACACGGCGTACGTCGGGATCGGCGAGAGCCTGCCGATGCTGCGGGCCGTCAAGGACACCGCCGAACTGGAGCGGATGGCCGCCGCGGGCGCCGCCGCCGACGCCGCGTACGAGCAGATCCGCGAGGTCCGCTTCGCAGGGCGCCCGGAGTCCGACATCGCCGCCGATCTCGCCGCGCTGCTGCGCGGCTCCGGCCACTCCCAGGTCGACTTCACCATCGTCGCCTCCGGGCCCAACGGCGCCAACCCGCACCACGAGGCCGGCGACCGGATCGTCCGGCGCGGCGACATGGTCGTCCTCGACTTCGGCGGCCTCAAGGACGGCTACGGCTCCGACACCTCCCGCACCGTCCACGTCGGCGAACCGGACCCCGAGGAGCGCGAGGTCCACGACCTCGTACGGGCCGCGCAGGAGGCCGGGTTCCGCGCGGTACGGCCGGGCGCCGCCTGCCAGGACGTCGACCGGGCCGCCCGAGCCGTCATCACCGAGGCCGGCTACGGCGACCGGTTCATCCACCGCACCGGCCACGGCATCGGCGTCACCACCCACGAACCGCCGTACATGGTCGAGGGCGAGGAACGCCCCCTGGTCCCCGGCATGTGCTTCTCCGTCGAACCCGGCGTCTATCTGCCCGGCCGCTTCGGGGTGCGCATCGAGGACATCGTGACGGTGACCGAGGACGGCGGCCGACGCCTCAACAACACTCCGCGCGAGATGGCGATAGTGGACTGAGGAGTGGACCGACCACCACCAGGAGCCCCCGAACTCGAACAACCCTCCGGACGACGGCGCGACCATGACCCAGGCACCGACCCCCACCGCGGACACCGTCCGCCGACTTGTGCGTTCCTTGATGAAGTCCGGCGACGGAGGCCCCGGTGGCGGTGAGGGCCCGGAGGTGCGGCCCGTGGGCGGGGAGGGCGGGGCGGACACCTGGTGGGTCGGCAACCGGCATGTGCTGCGCCTCGCCCCCGACCACCCGGCGACCGTACGGCAGCGGCGCGAACTGCGGCTGCGCGACCTGGTCCGGCCGCATGTCGGCGTCGCCGTCCCGGTGAGCGTCGCGCACGGCGAGTGGTCCGGCGGACTCGTCTGCACGCTCGACACCAGGATTCCCGGGAGCACCGCGCCGACCCACCATGTCTCCGCGCTGGGCGAGGCGGATCTGGCGGGCCTCCTCGCCGGGCTGCGCGAGGTGCCGCTACGACAGGCCGAGGCGCTCGGTGTGCCCCGGCTCGCGTCGCGGTCGCTGGAGGCGCTGCGAGCCACCGCCGGGCGCGCTGCGCGCGGCTTCGCCGACGCGGACGAGTTCGACGCGACGCGGCTGGGGCAGCTGACGTCCGCGAACGTGGCCCAACTGGCCGCTTCGGCCGCCGTGTTGGTCCATCACGATCTGCGGGGCGAGCACCTTGTGGTGAGTGCCGACGGCCGGGTGCGGGGTGTTCTGGGCTGGGCCCAGGCGGTCGTCGGTGACCCGGCGGAGGACATCGCGGCCCTGGCCGCCGCGATCGGCTCCCCGGCGGCGGTACGCTCCGCCACGCTCGCCGGGTATGGGCCGCGGCCCTGTCTGCGGGGGTTGTGGCTGGCCCGCTGCGACACGGTTGTCGCTCTCGCGGAGGCGGTGAAGAGCGGGGGCGCCGCCCGCCTGCCTGCCCTGCGGGAGCGGTTGAGACGCGCGTGGGACGCGATCCTGCTGGAGCGGGTGACGGATTTGCGGGGGGAGGATTGAGGGCGCGCCCAGTAGCTCGGGGGTGTGCGTAGTAGGGCGACTGCGGGTTGTGTGTGGCTGATCGCGCAGTTCCCCGCGCCCCTTACGGGGCGCGACCCCGCTTACTCGCTCACGTAGCTGCGGGCAATCGTGCCGCTGGGGCGGCACCCATCCCAAAGAGAGCGGCACCCTGTCAGCGCTGGTAAGCGAAACCCACCCCCGCCCAGCCCAAGCCCCGGGCGCCCTCATACCCCCGTCAGCACCACGCACCCCTCCCCGTCCAGCCTCAACACCCCGTCCGACCCAGGTGGTTCGACCGGCTCCCAGGCCGCCAGCACCCTCGCCCCCGGCACCCCCAGAGGGATCTCGGCGGGCTCCCGGCCCAGATTCACCGCCACCCGTACATCCCCCCGCCGGAAGGCGACCCAGCGGCCGCTCTCGTCGTAGGCGGCCTTGACGTCGGAGAGGTCGGGATCGGAGAGGTCGGGCAGGGCCCGGCGCAGGGCGATGAGTTCGCGGTACCAGGCGAGGACCCGGGCGTGCGGTGAGCGGCTGGGCTCGGACCAGTCGAGGCAGGACCGCTCACGGGTGGCGGGGTCCTGCGGGTCCGGCACGTCCTCCTCGGCCCAGCCGTGCGCCGCGAACTCCCGCCGCCGCCCCCGCCGCACCGCCTCGGCCAGCTCCGGATCGGTGTGGTCCGTGAAGAACTGCCAGGGGGTGCCCGCCGCCCACTCCTCGCCCATGAAGAGCATGGGAGTGAACGGGCCCGTCAGCATCAGGGTGGCCGCACATGCCAGCAGACCGGGGGAGAGGGTCGCCGACAGGCGGTCGCCCTGGGCGCGGTTGCCCACCTGGTCGTGGGTCTGGGTGTAGCCCAGCAGCCGGTGCGCGGAGACCCGCGTACGGTCCAGGGGGCGGCCATGGCGGCGCCCCCGGAACGACGAGTACGTACCGTCGTGGAAGAAGCCGCCGGTCAAGGTCTTCGCCAGGCCCGCGAGCCCGGCCCGCGCGAAGTCCTCGTAGTAGCCCCGCGACTCACCGGTCAGCGTGGTGTGCAGGGTGTGGTGGAAGTCGTCGTTCCACTGGGCGTGCAGCCCGAGACCGCCCCGGTCGCGGGAGGTGACGAGCCGGGGGTCGTTGAGATCGGACTCGGCGATGAGGAAGAGCGGCCGCCCCACCTCGGCGGCGAGCCCGTCCACGGCCGTGGACAGCTCCTCCAGGAAGTGGACGGCACGGGTGTCCCGCAGCGCGTGCACCGCGTCCAGACGCAGCCCGTCGAGCCGGTACTCCCGCAGCCAGGCCAGCGCGCTGCCGATGAAGTACGCCCGCACCTCGTCCGAACCGGGCGCGTCCAGGTTCACGGCGGCGCCCCAGGGCGTGTGGTGGCGTTCGGTGAAGTAGGGGCCGAAGACCGGGAGGTAGTTGCCGGAGGGGCCGAGGTGGTTGTGGACCACGTCGAGGACGACGCCGAGGCCCCGCTCGTGCGCCGCGTCCACGAACCGCTTCAGGGCCTCGGGGCCGCCGTACGGCTCGTGCACGGCCCACGGGGAGACCCCCTCGTAGCCCCAGCCGTGTGTCCCGGGGAACGGGCACACCGGCATCAACTGGACGTGGCTGACGCCCAGTTCGACGAGATGAGCGAGCCGCTCGGCCGCCGCGTCCAGGGTGCCCCCGGGCGTGTACGTGCCCACGTGCAACTCGTACAGCACGGCGCCCGGCAGCCCGCGCCCCGCCCACGGTGTCCGCCACGCGTACCGCCCGTGGTCGACGACCGCGCTCAGCCCGTCCGGGCCGTCCGGCTGGCGGCGCGAGCGCGGATCGGGCAGCACGGGACCGTCGTCCACCGCGAACCCGTAGCGCGTCCCGTCCTGCGCCTCCGCCTCGGCCGTCCACCAGTCCTCCCGCTCCGGATCGCGCTCCATGGCCCGCGCGACACCCGCGCAGTGGAGCGTCATACGGTCGGCCTGCGGTGCCCACACCTCGAACTGCACGGAAGGTTCTCCCTCGGCTGCCGGGGGTCGTCAGGAGTCACTCCGCCCATCGTGCGCCAGCCGAGATCAATTCGCCCTCGGAACACGGCTTTTGCCGCACGTACGGCGCACTGTGCACCCGAGTGTCCGCAGATGGTCACCGTTTACGCGTTTTCTGGACACCCCGCGCCCACTGACCGACAATCACCTGCGTGACGTCGTCTTTCGAGTTCCACACGTACCCCGCGCGGCTGTCGGACGCGGAGCGCGACCGCGCGCTGAGGGCGCTCCGTGACGGCGTCGCCCTGGGCCGGCTCTCCCACGACACGTTCATCCGCCGGATGGAGCTGGCGCTGACCGCCCGCCGCTCCGACGAACTCGCCGTGCTCATCGCCGATCTGCCCGCCGAGAAGCGCTGGTCCCGACTGGTGCTCGGCACGGTCGGCGCGATCTCCGGCTTCGGGGTGAAGCTCCGCCGCGCCTGGCAGGCCGAGCGGCTGCCCAAGCTCCAGCTGCCGCACCCGGCGAGCGGCCACGCCCTGCGCATCGGCCGCGATCCGGCGAACGGCCTCCGACTCAGCCACGAGACGGTCTCCCGTGTCCACGCCGAGCTGAGCAGACAGGGCGGCATGTGGATTCTGCGCGACCTCGGCTCCACCAACGGCACCACCGTCAACGGCCGCCGCGTCATCGGCGCGGCCGTCGTCCGCGACGGCGACCAGGTGAGTTTCGGCCGTATGGCGTTCCGCCTCTCCTCCGAATGAACCATCGAACACCCCCACCGCAAAGCTCTGGCCTGGGAATGACCCAGCGAGTTTGTCAACTGCCCTTTCATTCAAAGGTGTTGACGTGGCTTCTCGGCCATGACTGACTGTGCGTACACCAGGCACATCAGGTGAACCGACGGCATCACACAGGGGAGGTGTGCCCTGCCGCCACTTCTCCGCTACCCGACCGTGGACGAGCTGTCCGCACGCGCCGCGACACTCGTCGCCCGACATCCGCACCGCGCCCGACTGCGTCGGGTGGGCACCTCACGGGCAGGCACCCCGATGTGGCTGCTGTCCATAGGCCACGGCAGTCGCCACGCCCTGATCGTCGCCGGCCCGCACGCCAACGAACCCGTGGGCGGCGCCACCGTCCTCCGCCTCGCCCAACAGACCCTGGCCGACCCCCGGTTCACCGACGACGCCGACACCACCTGGAACCTGCTGCTCTGTCTCGACCCCGACGGCTCCCGCCGCAACGAGGGCTGGCTGTCCGGCCCGTACACCCTCGGCCACTACTTCCGGCACTTCTTCCGCCCCGGCTTCCTCGAACAACCCGAGTGGCTCCCCGACGGCGCCGCCAAAGCCGTCCTCCCGGAGACCCGCGCCCTGCTCGCCCTCCAGGACGAGCTGCGCCCCTTCTTCCAGTGCTCCCTGCACGGCGTCGACGTCGGCGGCGGCTTCGTCGAACTCACCCGTGAACTGCCCGCCCTCGCCCAGCGGATGGCCACCATCGCCGCCCGACTCGGCATACCCCGCGAACTCGGCCCGTACGACACCCTGTACTGGCCCCGCCTCGGCCCCGCCGTCTACCGCATCCCGCCCCCGCGCCGGGGCGACCTCGCCGCCGCGCTCACCGAGGCCGCCGTCGAGTCCACCTGGTACCACCCGCACCGCTACGGCACGGTCACCGCCGTAGTCGAGGCACCCATGTGGGGAGTGAGCGCGGTGGAGGACGGCTCCCCGAGCCCCGACCCCGAGGCCGTACTGCGCACGGTCAGCCGCGCCCTCCGCCACGACACCCGGCTCCTCGAAGACATCCTCGCCCGGATACGCCCCCATGTGAGCGACGCCCCCGACGCGGCCCGCCTCCTCGCCCCGGTCGACGACTATTTACTGGTCGGCCCCGGTCTCGCCGACTCCTGGGACCCCGACGTCCACGACGGCGCCGCCCGCCCCCTGCCCCCGCTCGACACCGCCCGCCTCACCACCCTCGGCATCTCCGGCCGCCGTGTCGCTCTGCGCACCGCCGGCCTCCTCCACCAGCTCATCACCCGCTCCGGGCACGACCCCGCGGGCGCGCTGCCCGAACTGGACCACCTCATGGACACCTGGTGCGCCGACTACCGCGACGGCTACCGCGCCCGCTGGATACCGGTCCTCCACCAGGCCCAGTACCAGTCCCGCGTGGTCCTCGCCGCGTTCGAGCTGGCCGCCGAGCGGGACAGCGGGGAGAGAGGCGTCAGCGATTCCGGCGCCGAACCCCATGCGGTTGAGCCGCCATGGAGTTCGGAGCCCGCCGTGCCGATGCACCGGGATTGACCTCTCCCCCAGCCGAAGCAGGGGATTCTTCCCTCACGGGTTGACCTTTCTGCTTCACAGCCCGCAGCCACCCGGGGTTACCGGCGAAAGGACGGTGTGCCGCCCATGGTCTTACGCAAGCTCCACAGACCTGACTTCCCGCCAGCCCGGCGGTAGACCCCGACGGCTTGGTTTTCGCCACCCGAGCGCGACAGCCGTACAAGCCGCTTACTCCACTGCCAAACCTGCCGGTCAGAGCACGGTCTTTCGCCCTGGAGGCGAAACCCCGCTCCCCTCACGGCTGCCCGGCGTCGATCCTCTCCAGCAGCGCGACCGGCAGCTCCGCGAAAAGCTCCGCCAACCGCACCCGCCCGCCGAACTCCCGCTGCCCGCCCAGCACTTCAGCCCATCGCCCGGCGGGCAGCTCCACCTCGGTGTCCCCCCAGCCGCCCGCCTCCGCGAGCCGCAGCGACAACCGCGTGACCGCCGTGATCACCTCACCCGACCGTACGAACGCCACACAGTGCGCGGCCCGTTCCCCCTCGGCCGTCAGCGGGACGTACGTCGCCGTGTCCCCGAAGACCTCCGGCCGCCGCCGACGCAGCCGCAACGCCGCCACCGTGAGCCGGAACTTCGCCGACGCCGAGTCCTGAGGTGCGAAGGGCCGTCGATTGTCCGGGTCCACCAGCGCCCGGTACTCGTCCTCCGTTCCCTGATAGACATCCGGAACCCCCGGCATGGTCAGCTGGACCAGGGCCGCACCCAGCACATTCGCCCGCACATGGGGCTCCAGCTCCCCCCGCAGCCCTTCCGACACCCGGGTGTCCACCGCCGGCCCCCGGGCGACGAAGTCGGCCACGGCCCGCTCGTACGCCGGGTTCTGCTCGGTCCAGGAGGTGTGCAGCCCGGCCTCCCGGACATGCTTGAGCAGGGCCCCCTGGAGTCGTTCCTCGTCCGCGGGGCCGAGCCCGAACGCCGTCTGCCAGGCCGCCCACGCCAGCTGCGGATCGGGCACCCCGGCCCCGTCCCGGGTCACCTCGGCCAGCACATCGGCCCACCGCTCAGGACACTCACCGAGCACGGCGATCGCCGCCCGCACATCCGCGCTGCGCTTGGTGTCATGCGTCGACAGGACCGTTCCCGCCACCGGCCAGTTCCGCTGCAGCCGCGCACAGTACGCGTGGAAGCCGGCGGGTGTCACGGCCGGCTGCCCGGGGTTCCCGCCCACCTCGTTCGCGGACAGCAACGGCACATACCGGTAGAACGCCGTGTCCTCCACCGACTTGGCCCTGAGCGCCGACGACGTCTGAGCGAACCGCACCCGGAACTCGACCTGCTCCGGCCCGTCCCCGTACCGCCCCAGCACCAGATCCCGCACCACATCCACCGCCCGCGCCTCCTCGGGCACCGCGAACGCCGTACGCGCCTCGGCCGAGGCGGCCTCGGTGACGACGAGCGAGGCGTCCTGGGAGGCGTACGGCCGATACACCTCCATCCGTACGAGCAGCTCGCACAGCGCGGTACGCAGCGCCCAGGGCGCGCGGTCGCGCAAAGCCAGCTCGGGGGAGCGCGCGCACAGCCGATGTGCCACCCGGACGAGCCGTTCCACCTCGGTGGCCAGTTCGTGCGAGAGCACCCGATGGGCGGCCCGTCGCACGGTCGACTCCCAGTGCCCGCCCCGGTCCGACCGCGCGGCGGCGAACCGCCGGTACTGCCCGAGCAGTTCCCCGGCCCCGGCGGGGTCCACGAACACCCCGTCCACCTGCCGCAGCGCGTCGTACCCGGTGGTCCCCGCGACCGGCCACCCCGCGGGAAGCGCCTCCCCGTCCGCGAGGATCTTCTCGACGACGGTCCACCGCCCCCCACTGCCCTCGTACAGCCGCCGCAGATACGCGTCCGGATCGGCGAGCCCGTCGGGATGGTCGACCCGCAGCCCGTCGATCACCCCCTCCTCCAGCAGCCGAAGCACCTTCGCATGCGTCGCCTCGAACACCTCCGGCTCCTCCACCCGCACCCCGATCAACTCGGAAATGCTGAAGAACCGCCGATAGTTCACCTCGGTACGCGCCAGCCGCCACCACGCGAGCCGATACCACTGGGCATCCAGCAGCTGAGGCAACGGCAGCTTCTCGGTGCCCTCCCGCAGGGGAAAGGTGTGGTCGTAGTACCGCAGCTCCTTCCCGTCGACGACGAACTGATCGGCCTCCTGCCCCACCGGCCCACCCAACACAGGCAGCAGCACCCGCCCACCGTGCACGTCCCAGTCGATGTCGAACCACCGCGCGTACGCCGACTCGGGCCCGTCCCTCAGCACCCCCCACAGCGCCCGGTTGTAGCGGGGAGCCATGGCCATGTGATTGGGCACGATGTCGAGGATGAGCCCGAGCCCGTGTTCCCGAGCGGTCCGGGACAGCGCCCGAAGCCCTTCCTCACCGCCGAGTTCCGCCCGCACCCGCCCGTGATCGACGACGTCATAGCCGTGCGCCGACCCGGGCACGGCCTCCAGGACAGGGGAGAGGTGGAGGTGGGAAACCCCGAGGGAGGCGATGTAGGGGACGGCGGCGGAGGCGGCGGAAAAGGGAAAGCCGGGCTGAAGCTGAAGCCGATAGGTGGAGGAGGGCACAACAGGCGTCATGCAGACCTACGTACCCGCCTCACTGCGCTTGGAGCGCCCTGACACGCAAGGGCACGCAGTCTTTAGGGGCGCGGGGCTGTATCGATGTGCGGCTCCGCCGCGTGGGCGCGAGCAACCACATACGGCCTGCTGCCAGCAACTAACAGAAGCCCCCACGGCGATCAGCGCACCCCCGTTACGCAGGGCGCCGAAGCACAACAAGACTCCGATCCACCAACCCCACCCGCTCCCCGGCCCCCACCTTGACCCCACCGTCGAAACCACCCCCCTCCCTCCCCGTATCCACCACAACCTCCCACGACCGCCCATGATTGACCGGCACCACGAACTCCAACGTCCTGGGCGACGCGTTGAACATCAGCAGAAACGAGTCGTCGGCGATGCGCTCCCCCCGAGGCCCCGGCTCGGAGATCGCGTTGCCGTTGAGGAACACGGAGAGGGCGGACGCCGCGGCCTGGTCCCAGTCCCGCTGGGTCATCTCCGCACCCTCCGGCGTGAACCAGGCGATGTCCGACAGCTCGTCATGGGTACCCTCCACCGGCCGCCCGTGGAAGAAGCGCCGCCGCCGGAAGACGGGATGGTCCCTCCGCAGCCACACCATCGCGCGCGTGAAGTCCAACAGATCGCCGTACCCATCGGCCCCGTCGGCGGAGCCGTCCGCAGGCCACCGCACCCAGGCCAGCTCATTGTCCTGACAGTAGGCGTTGTTGTTCCCCCGCTGAGTACGGGCGAACTCATCACCATGGCTGATCATCGGCACGCCCTGGGAGAGCATCAGGGTAGCGATGAAGTTCCGCATCTGACGCCGCCGCAGCGCGAGCACGCCCTCGTCGTCGGTGTCGCCCTCGGCGCCGCAGTTCCAGGACCGGTTGTGGCTCTCGCCGTCCCGGTTGTCCTCACCGTTGGCCAGGTTGTGCTTGTCGTTGTACGAGACGAGGTCGTGCAGGGTGAACCCGTCGTGGCAGGTCACGAAGTTGATGGAGGCGAGCGGGCGGCGGCCGTCGTCCTGGTAGAGGTCGGACGAGCCGGTCAGCCGGGACGCGAACTCCGCGACCGCGCGCCGCTCGCCCCGCCACAGATCCCGGACCGTGTCCCGGTACTTGCCGTTCCACTCGGTCCACAGCGGCGGGAAGTTGCCCACCTGGTAGCCGCCCTCGCCCACGTCCCACGGCTCGGCGATCAGCTTCACCTGGGAGACCACCGGGTCCTGCTGGACGAGGTCGAAGAACGACGACAGCCGGTCCACCTCGTGGAACTGCCGCGCCAGCGTGGCCGCGAGATCGAAGCGGAACCCGTCCACATGCATCTCGGTCACCCAGTACCGCAGCGAGTCCATGATCAGCTGAAGGACGTGCGGGGACCGCATGAGCAGCGAGTTCCCGGTGCCGGTGGTGTCCATGTAGTAGCGGCGGTCGTCGGTGAGCCGGTAGTACGAGGGGTTGTCGATGCCCTTGAAGGAGAGGGTCGGCCCCAGATGGTTGCCTTCCGCCGTGTGGTTGTAGACCACGTCGAGGATGACCTCGATCCCTGCCTCGTGCAGCGCCCGTACCGCCGACTTGAACTCCAGGACCTGCTGCCCCCGGTCGCCCCAGGACGCGTACGCGTTGTGCGGGGCGAAGAAACCGATCGTGTTGTAGCCCCAGTAGTTGGCGAGGCCCAGGTCGACCAGACGGTGGTCGTTCACGAACTGGTGTACGGGCATCAGCTCCAGTGCCGTCACGCCCAGTTCGGTGAGGTGTTCGATGATCGCGGGGTGGGCGAGGGCCGCGTACGTACCGCGCAGTTCCTCGGGGAGGCCGGGGTGGCGCATGGTGAGGCCCTTGACATGGGCCTCGTAGATCACGGTGTGGTGGTACTCGGTGCGGGGCCGCCGGTCGTCGCCCCAGTCGAAGTAGGGGTTCACCACGACCGAGGTCATCATGTGGGGCGCCGAGTCCAGGTCGTTGCGCTTGTCGGGCGACCCGAAGTGATAGCCGTACACCTCCTCACCCCACTTCACCGATCCGCTGATGGCACGCGCGTACGGGTCGAGGAGCAGCTTCGCGGAGTTGCAGCGCAGCCCGCGCTCCGGCGCGTACGGGCCGTGCACACGGAAGCCGTAGCGCTGCCCGGGCATCACCCCGGGCAGATAGGCGTGCCGTACGAACGCGTCCGTCTCGCGCAGCTCCACCGCCGTCTCGGAGCCGTCGTCGTCGAGCAGACACAGCTCGACTCGGTCAGCGGCCTCCGAGAAGACCGCGAAGTTGGTACCGGCGCCGTCGTACGTCGCGCCGAGTGGATACGCCTGCCCAGGCCAGACCTGCATGGATACGACTCTTCCAGTTGTCGCGCGCGATCGGGGACGACTCCGAGGGGAGTCTCCCCCAAAGTGATGGAACCACCCCGCCATGAAAGAGATCACTCAGGACCGCTCCCGACACGGCGGCGAAGAGACCGTTCCGGACCGCTCCCGACGCGGCAGCAAACCGGAAGGATCAAGTCCCATGCGGTGGTTGAGAAACGACCTGTCCATCAGGCTGCGTCGAAACCCGCTCCCGGAGTACCCTTCCTTGATCGTTGAGTAGGGGTGAACCCGGGGGAGCGGAAGGCGGTGCGTGGGTGGGCTCGGGAGGGCTGGAGCTGCCTCCTGGTGACGCGGGCGACACGGGTCACGAGGGGAACTCCACAGATGTCCCACCCGGCGCGGTGTCCCTGGCACGGCCGATGGAACGGGGAGCCATCGGTCCGGAACTGGACTGGAACGCCGACGCCTGGCTCGAAGTGCGCACCCGCGCCCAGCGGGCCGGCCGCGCCTACATCTGGCTGAACCTGGTGGAGCAGCGGCTGCGCGCCGTCGTGGCCGCCGTGCTGCGGCCCATCTACGAGCCCGTCCACGGCGACGACTGGGTGGTCGCCGCCGCCGGCCCGGCCGGACAGGAGTGGGTGCAGCGGGCCGTCGCGGTACGCGAGGTCAGCCGCCGCAAGGGCTATCTCCTCGACCCCGCCGACGACAACGTCCTCAGCTTCCTCACCCTGCCCCAGCTGCGCGAACTGATGATCCAGCACTGGCCCTGCTTCGAGCCGTACGTCGACGAACGGCGCGATGTGGAGCTGGCCCTGGACGAGCTGGAGGTCACCCGGAACGTCGTCTCCCGCAACCGCGCCCTCTCCGAGACCGTCCTCGCCCAGGCCGAGCGCGCCTCGGCCAGACTGCTGGAGATCCTCGGCGCGGGCAGCGACGTCCCCTCCGCCCGCCGGCTGCCCGTCGACGCCGTCGAGGACCTCGTCGGCGACCGGTACGCGGACGTCGTCGGCGTCCACTCCGACCGGGTGCGGCTGCTGCGGCAGTTCCCCGCCGAGGACCTCTTCGGCGGCGCCCGCCGCCTCGACGCCATCGGCATAGGCCTCAATCTTCTCGTGCAGAACTTCTCCGGGCGACGGCTCGTACGACTCGCCGAGTCCGGCTGCCGGGTACGGCTGCTCTTCCTCAACCCCGCCTCCAGCGCGGTGAAACGACGCGAACGCGAACTCGGCATAAAGCGAGGGGAGTTGAGCCGCGCGGTCGAGATGAACATCCTGCATATGCGCCGGGTCCGCTCCCGGCTGCGCGACCCCGGCGCCTTCGAGATCCAGGTCTTCGACGAGACCCCCCGCTTCACCGCCTACCTGGTCGACGGCGACGGCTCGGACGGCATCGCGGTCGTCCAGACCTATCTCCGGCGTACGCGTGGCATGGAAGCGCCGGTGCTGGTCCTGCGCGGCGGCGGCAACCGCGTCCTCAAGGCACACGAGAACGGCGAAGTCGGGCTCTTCGATACATACCGGGAGGAGTTCGAGGTGGCCTGGGCGGACTCACGGCCGGTGTCATGAGCGTGGACGCGTCCTGGCCGTGAGCGCCGGTGCGCCCGAGTGCCGCGGCGCGAAGGCCCCGGTACGCCCCCATAAGCGGAATGCGGTCGTCGGATTGTCAGTGGCTCATGGGAGGGTGGTGGTCACTGGGGGAACGCACCACCGAGAAGGGGGGCCAGCATGGGTTGGCACCGGCAGTTGCTGATCGGCTTCGACCTGGAGACGACCGGGACGGACCCGCGCGAGGCACGCATCGTCACCGGCGCGGTGATAGAGGTCAGGGACGGGGAGCCGGTCGGACACCGGGAGTGGCTGGCCGATCCGGGGGTGGAGATCCCGGCCGACGCGGTCGCCGTGCACGGCATCACCAACGCCCGTGCGACGGCCGAGGGCAGACCGGCCGACGAGGTCGCCGACGCCATCGCCGAGGTCCTCGTCGGCTACTGGAAGACGGGCGTTCCGGTCGTGGCGTACAACGCGGCCTTCGATCTGACCCTGCTCTCGGCGGAGCTGCGCCGCCATGGCCTGCCGTCCCTCCGCGACCGTTTGGGCGGCCTGGACCCGGCACCGGTCATCGACCCGTACACGATCGACCGCTCCATAGACCGCTACCGGCGGGGGAAGCGGAACCTCGAAGCGGTCTGCGCCGAGTACGGCGTCTCCTTGCATGCCGCGCACGACGCCTCGGCGGACGCGCTCGCCGCCGCCCGCGTCGCTCACGCGATAGCCGAACGCCATCCGAAGGTCGCCGCCCTCGGCCCGGCCGAGCTGCACCGCCGCCAGATCGACTGGTACGCCGAGTGGGCGGCCGACTTCCAGAGCTTCCTGCGGCGCAAGGGCAACGCGGACGCGGTGGTGGACGGGGTGTGGCCGTTGCGGGAGCTGGCCGACGAGACGGTCTGAACAGCCGTCCTGGCCGCGGGCAGTCGTGCCGCTGGGGACGCCCCGTAGGCCCACTGTCCGTCGCCGACTGCGGGTCGGTGGGGGCTGGTCGCGCAGTTCCCCGCGCCCCTTTTTGGGGCTTCGCCCCATCACGGGCGCAGTAGCCCTAGAACGGGTACCACCTCACCGTCTCATCGCCCTCCCGCAGCGAAGCCACCCTCCTCTCGAACTCGGCCAATGCCTTCGGATTGCTGGGGGCGTGCTGGGCGACCCACGCACAGCTGGCCGTCTCCCGAGCACCCCGGAGCACCGCACACCCCTCCCACTCCCGCACATCCCACCCGTACGCCTCGACGAACGCGTCGTACTCCTCGTCCGGCAGCCCATAGCGGTCGTGGGACAGGGCCATGACGACCAGGTCGTGTTCACGGAAGTCGTCGGAGAAGGTCTCCAGGTCGACCAACACGGGACCCTCCGCCCCGACATACACATTGCGCGGCAGCGCGTCCCCATGGATCGGCCCGGCCGGTAGCCGTGGGGCCAGCGCGGCGGCGGCCGTGGCGAAGCCGTCCCGCCGCGCACGCAAGTACGCCGCGTCCGCCGGATCGATCGCGTCCCCGGCGAGCCGCAGCCACCGCTCGACACCACCCAACAAATCACGACGAGGCAGTGCGAAAGGAGGGGAGGGCAGCGCATGCACCAGCCGCAGCAGTTCGGCCACATCACGCGCCCCGGCCGGGCGGACGGGATCGGGCAGCCGGTGCCACACCGTCACCGGGTGCCCCTCCACGAGCAGCGGCTCCGGCCCGGCGGCCCGTACCGCGGGTACGCCGGCCTCCGCGAGCCAGCCCGCGATGCGCAGTTCCCGGCGTGCCCGGTCGAGGAGTTCGGCGTCCCGCCCCACCTTGACCACCAGGTCTCCGGCGGCGAACACCGCGTTCTCACCGAGCGCGAGCAGCGTCGCGTCCCCGGCCGTACCGGGCAGCACACCGGCCGCGTCCAGGGCCTCCCGCGCCCGTGCCTCGTCCATCCTTCGCCTCCGTGTCCGACCGGGTCCGTACGACCGACGCCCCCGGCGGGGCGTCAGGTTCACGCCATACATCGGCCAGTCTCGCATTCGCACAGGTCGGACGATGTGCGCGGTGCCTTGACGACCCCTCATGCCCTCAGCACCATGACGGAGGCCGCATCGGCGGCCACACCGCCGCAAGTCGCGCCATCTTCCCGAGGGAGTCCGCCGCATGACCCTGGCGACCGCGCCGCCGAAGGGCCCGCGACCGGCGAAGCGGCGACGCGCGCCGGCTGCGGGCCGGGAGGGGCGCCTTCTCGACCACGGCGCATGGTTCCTCGTCCTGCCCGCCCTGATCCCGATCCTGGTGCTGAGCGTCGGCCCCCTGCTCTACGGGATCGCGCTGGCGTTCACCGACGCCCAGTCCGGGCGGACCGAGCCCACCCAGTGGATCGGTGGCCTGAACTTCCGGGACCTGGCGCAGGACACCTTGTTCTGGGACTCGTTCCGGATCGGGCTGCTCTGGGCGGTCGGGGTGACCGTGCCGCAGTTCCTGCTCGCGCTCGGCCTCGCCCTGCTGCTCAACGAGCGGTTACGGCTGCGCTGGCTGGCGCGGGCGCTCGCCATCGTGCCGTGGGCCATGCCCGAGGTGGTCGTCGGCATCATGTGGCGGCTGGTCTACAACCCGGACGCGGGCATCCTCAACGAAACCCTCCGCGATCTGGGCCTGGGCGACGGTCGCGACTGGCTGAGCGGCCTCGCCACCGCGCTGCCCGCCGTCATAGTGGTCGGCGTCTGGGCGGGCATGCCCCAGACCACGGTCGCCCTCCTCGCCGGACTGCAGAACACCCCGCGCGAACTCCACGAGGCCGCCGCGATGGACGGCGCGGGCGCCTGGCGCCGCTTCCGCACGGTCACCTGGCCCGCCCTCAAGCCCGTCGCCCTCGCCATCACCGCCCTCAACCTCATCTGGAACTTCAACTCCTTCGCCCTGGTCTACGTCCTCACCAACGGCGGCCCCGGCGGGCGCACCCGGCTGCCGATGCTCTTCGCGTACGAGGAGGCCTTCCGCTACGGGCAGTTCGGGTACGCGGCGGCGATGGGGTGTGTGATGGTCGCGGTGATCTCGATCGTCCTCGCGGTCCTTCTCGTCGGCCGGTTGCGGCGGGGCGGTGACGAGGCATGAGGACCAGCAGGGTCACCCGCGCCGGACAGTACCTCGCCCTGGTCGCCTATCTCGTCTTCCTCGCGTTCCCGTTCCTCTGGCTGATCTCGACCGCCTTCAAACCCGCCCGCGAACTGGGCAGCCTCCACCCGACCTGGATTCCCAAGGACCCCACCCTCGCCAACTTCCGGCAGGCCTTCGACGAACAGCCCCTGCTGGAGGCCGCGCTGAACTCCCTGGTCGCGGCGGTCGGCGCGGCCGTGGTCGCCGTACTGATCGCGACCCCGATGGCATATGTCATGGCCCGCCACCGTACGACGCTGTCGCGGATGGCGACCGGATGGGTGGTGGTCAGCCAGGCGTTCCCGTTCGTCCTGGTGATCATCCCGCTGTTCCTGGTGCTGAAGAACCTGCGGCTGATCAACTCCGTGCCGGGCCTGGTGATGGTGTACGTGGTGTGGTCGCTGCCTTTCGCGCTGTGGATGCTCGTGGGGTACGTACGGGCCGTGCCCGCCGAGTTGGAGGAGGCCGCCGCGGTCGACGGGGCCGGGCGGGTGCGGACGCTGGTGTCGGTGACCGCGCCGCTGCTGGCACCCGGCATCGTGGCGACCGCGCTGTTCGCGTTCATCACCGCGTGGAACGAGTTCTTCTTCGCGCTCGTCCTGCTCAAGACCCCGGAGAAACAGACCCTGCCGGTTATCCTCACCCACTTCATCGGCGCGGAGGGCGTCGCCGATCTGGGCCCGCTGGCCGCCGCCGCGTTCCTCGCGACCCTGCCCTCACTGGTCGTCTTCGCGATCATCCAGAAGCGGATCACGGGCGGCATGCTCGCCGGGGCGGTGAAGAGCTGATGAGCGGACGATTCCTCACGGCCCTGGTGTTGTTCGGCCTGCTGCTCACCGGTTGCACCGGCGACGACGACGGTTCCTCCGACGGCCGGATCACCCTCCGTTTCCAGTCGCTCGCCTGGCAGGAGGAGTCCGTCGCCGTCAACAAGGAGCTGGTGGAGGAGTGGAACGCCACGCATCCGCGTGTCAAGGTCGAGTACGTCCAGGGCACTTGGGAGAGCGTCCACGACCAGTTGCTCACCTCCTTCGAGGGCGGTGAGGCGCCGGACATCATCCATGACGCCTCCGACGATCTCGCGGACTTCGCGTACGGCGGCTATCTGGCCGAGCTGAGCGAACTGCTGCCCGAGCGGCTCAAGTCCGATATCCCGCAGCGCAGTTGGGAGACGACCACGTTCGGCGACGGCGTCTACGGCGTGCCGTTCCTCCAGGAGCCGAGGGTGCTGATCGCCAACGCGAAGTGGCTGAGGGAGTCCGGGGTGCGGGTTCCGACGCCCGACGACCCCTGGACCTGGGAGGAGTTCCGGTCGGTCGCACGGGAGTTGAGCGGCGACGGCACGTACGGCGTCGCCTGGCCGCTCAAGGAGCCGGTGTCGGCCACGCTGAATCTGTCGCTGTCGGCGGGTGGGCAGCTGTTCCACCGGAGCGGCGACGGCAAGGTCGAGGTCCGCTTCGACGACGGTGACGCGGTCGTACCGAGGACCGTGCACGACGAGGTGAACGTCGACGGTTCCGCGTCGAGCACCACGCTCGGCATGGGCGGCTCCGACACCCTGCCCGGCTTCTTCGGCGGCCGGTACGCCATGGTCCCGCTCGGGTTCTCGTACCGGCAGCAGATAGTCCAGCAGGCACCCGAGGGCTTCGACTGGCAGGTGCTGCCCGCCCCCGCCGGTGCCGACGGGCTCACCCAGGGGGTCAGCCCGCAGACGCTCTCCATCGCCGAGGACAGCCCGCACAAGAAGGAGGCCGCCGAGTTCGTCGACTTCCTGCTGCGGCCGAAGAACATGGTCCGGCTGGCCCTGGGCGACTGGATGCTGCCCACCGGCACGGAGGCCCTGAAGGACCCCGCCCTGCATACGACGAAGGACGACTGGGCCACCGGCACGGCACTCGCCGAACACCTCCGCTCCGCGCCCGCCCAGTCCGTACGCGGATACCCGGAGTGGAAGGACAAGGTCGCGACCCCCGCCCTCCAGGAGTACTACAGCGGGGCGATCGACCTCGACGAGCTGCGCGAGCGGCTGGAGGAGGACGGGAATCTGGTGCTGGCCCGCTATCAGAGATGAGCGCGAGCCCTCGGGGGGCGTGCGGGTTCGCGGGGACTCGCGGTCAGGGCGGACGGTGGCGGCTCGGTGGAAATAAGTTGCACGAGACGTCTCGTCTCGCTTACGGTCGAGTCATGACCTCCCACATCGCCATGTTCTCCATCGCCGCCCACGGCCACGTGAACCCCAGCCTCGAAGTGATCCGGGAGCTGGTCGCGCGCGGGCACCGCGTCACGTACGCGATCCCGCCGGCCTTCGCCGAGAAGGTCGCGGAGACCGGCGCCGAGCCGAAGCCCTGGCACTCCACGCTGCCCGGCCCCGACGCCGACCCGGAGGCATGGGGGAGCACCCTGCTCGACAACGTGGAGCCGTTCCTCGACGACGCGATCCAGGCCCTGCCGCAGCTCATCGAGGCGTACGAGGGGGACGAGCCCGACCTCGTGCTGCACGACACCGCCTCCTACCCGGCCCGGGTCCTCGCTCACCGCTGGGGCGTCGGGGCGATCTCGCTCTCCCCGCACATGGTCGCCTGGGACGGCTACGAGGAGGAGGTCGCCGAGCCCATGTGGGCCGAGCCGAAGAAGACCGAGCGCGGCAAGGCGTACTACGCCCGCTTCCAGGCATGGCTGGACGAGAACGGGATCGACCAGGACCCCGACTCCTTCGGCGGCCGGCCCGCTCGCTCGCTCGTCCTCATCCCCAAGGCCCTCCAGTGGAACGCCGACCGGGTCGACGCGAGCGTGTACACCTTCGTCGGCGCCTGCCAGGGCGACCGCGCGGCGCAAGGCGGTTGGCAGCGCCCGGCCGACGCGGACAAGGTCCTCCTCGTCTCCCTCGGCTCCGCCTTCACCAAGCAGCCCGCCTTCTACCGCGAGTGCGTCAAGGCGTTCGGCGATCTGCCGGGCTGGCACATGGTCCTCCAGGTCGGCAGGCACGTCGACCCGGCCGAGCTGGGCGAGATCCCCGCCCAGGTGGAAGTACGGGACTGGGTGCCGCAGTTGGCGATCCTCAAGCAGGCCGACGCGTTCATCACCCACGCGGGCGCGGGCGGCAGCCAGGAGGGCCTCGCGACCGCCACACCGATGGTCGCCGTACCGCAGGCCGCCGACCAGTTCGGCAACGCCGATGTGCTCCAGGGCCTCGGGGTGGCCCGCCATCTGCCCATGGAGGAGGCCACCGCCGAAACCCTGCGCGAGGCCGTCCTCGCCCTGGTCGACGACCCCGAGGTGGCCCGTCGGCTCAAGGAGATCCAGGAGGGGATGGCGGGGGAGGGCGGCACCCGACGGGCCGCCGACCTGATCGAGGCGGAGCTGCCCGAGGGACGGCCGTAGACGGAGGGGCGGCGGTAGACAGGGGCGGGGTGGGCGGAGGGCCCGAGCCGGGAGAAGGGCCGAGCCGCGCGGAGGGCCGGGCGAAGGACGGAGGCGGGCGGAGATCTCGTCGACCGGGGCGCGGAAACTCCATCGATCCTGTTGCCGGGTACGACCGTTACCCCCTCCCAAAGGTTGCACTCGGCACATCTTGTACATCAGGTGAACGGCTCCCAACCTGGGGGTGAACTCCCTCCTCATGCCAGGAAATCGCCCCATGCGCCGAGACATACCCGACCTCGCAGAGGTGCGCCGCGTCACCGAGAAGAAGCGCGACGCCTGGTGGACCGTGATGCTCGTCGACCCGGTCGCCACACCGCTGGTGCGGCTCACCGCCATGTACACGAGGATCACGCCCAACCAGCTGACCTGGGGGGCCTTTGTGCTGGGCCTCGTCTCGGCCGGCTTCTTCGCCCTGGGTGACTGGCGCTGGCTGATCGCCGGCGCCGTCGTCTACCACCTGAGCTTCGTCCTGGACTGCATGGACGGAAAGGTCGCCCGGCTCACCGGCCAGGGCTCGGTGTTCGGCGCCTGGCTCGACTTCGTCTTCGACCGGATCAGGGTGGCGGCGTGTGCGGTGGCCCTGATGGCCGGGCAGTACCACCGCACGGGCGAGACCTTCTACATCTGGCTCGCCGCCGCCGTCATCGGCTGCGACGCGCTCCGCTACATCAACTCCCTGGAGACCTTCAAGGTCCGCCACACCATGCGCAAGCAGATCAAGGCCCGGATGAGAGCCGCCCGCCGCGCCGAGAACGAACGCGAACTCGCCTTCATGGAGGACCTCCTCAGGGAGAACCCCGAGGCCGACATCGAACAGGACGTCCGGGCCACCGCCGCTCACACGACGGCGGACGGCGCACGGCAGGCGACCGGAGAGACCCCGTCGGACGCGCCGCAGACCGTGGCCCAGGTCATCGATCTGCACCAGGAGTTCCGCCGCCGCTTCCCCGCCTATCTGCGCATCCGGTCATTCCTGGTGCGCCACCGCATCCGCCCCCATCTGATCAGCGGTATCGAGTTCCAGATGGGCGTCTTCATGATCGGCCCGCTCATCGACTCGGTGATGGCGGCGACCATCGTCTCGGGCGCCCTGCTGCTCGTCTTCGAACTGGCCATCGTCTACAAGCTGCTGCTGTCGACCCGCGACTTCGCCCGCACCCTCGACTCCTTCGACCGGGACACGATCGCGAAGGCCGCCTGACCTCACCGCCGACGGCGGCGACCTAGGGTGGCCGTATGACGACGTACGCGGCGCTGTTGCGCGGGATCAACGTGGGTGGCAGCAAGAAGGTGCCGATGGCCGACCTCCGTGCCCTGCTGACGGGCCTCGGCCACGACGCGGTGGCCACCTACCTCCAGAGCGGCAACGCGGTCTTCACCACCGACACCGGCGACGAGGACTCCCTGGCGGCGGACATCACGGCGGCCATCGAGCAGCGCTTCGGCTTCACGGTCGACGTCCTCGTCCGCGACCACGCCTATCTGGAGGCCGTACGCCGGGACTGCCCTTATCCGGCCACGGAGTTGGAGGGCAAGCAGTTGCACGTCACCTACTTCTCCCAGCCGGTCGACGCGGACCGCTTCGCGGGACTCGACCGGCAGGCCTTCCTCCCCGAGGAGTTCAGCCTCGGCGACCGGGCGCTCTACCTCTACGCCCCCGACGGCCTCGGCCGCTCCAAGCTGGCGGAGGCCCTGTCCAAGCCACGCCTCCTCAAGGGCCTGATCGCCACGTCCCGCAACTGGAACACGGTCGCGAAGCTGGCGGAGCTCACCGGAAGCTGACGGTCACTGTTTCTTTTCACCATTCCCTCCCAAGTTGTTGGGTGGTGTTTTGAACGACCCGGAAGTAGAACTCCTCGGTAGCTGGCCGAAAAGTGATTGCCCGTCCGGGGAGTCATTGAAAGTTCCAAGGCCCGGTGTTCTACTGATCGTCATGCCGCAGTGAGTTGTCGAGCCGTCGAGAGCGCCCCCTGACTTTCGCGCTCTAGTTCCGTCGTTCCCTTTCCCCCACAACACCCCCCACCCCCCTCCGGGAATTCCCTCACGAGCTTCCGTGCCGGCGAATTCCGTTGTGTCTGCGTATTCGTCGAGACCGTCGAGACCGTCGAGACCGTCGAGACCGTCGAGATGTCGACCGTCGAGGTGTGAATTCCCCTTTCCCCCGGCACCGGCCCCGGTGTTCTGCCATTCCCTGTTTACCCCACCCCCGTGTTTCCCCACCCCGTGACTTGGAGCTCCGGTGATTGATTCGTCGTCGGCGGCCGATCCCGTGGTCGCGCCCGACGTGCTCGGTGTCCCTTGGGAGCTGGCCGCGTACGTACCCGAGCGGGCCTGCGGGCGCATACCGCCGGAGGGCATCGACGGGGAGGCCGGACGGACGCGGTTCGACGGCTGGAAGCGCATGGTGCCGTTTCGCGGTACACCCATCGAGGTCGATGCCGCGCTGTCCCCGTTCGGGGTGGGCGCGGCCGAACTGACCGCCCTGCTCGGCGAGGACCGGGAGGCACTGCGGAAGCGGTCGGGCGAGCGGCCGGAGTGGACGTACGACTTCACGGAGGCGTGGCGGGAGCATCACGCCGGGGCCGGGGCCGGGGCCGGGGCCGGGGCCACCGCCCCTGCCGCTGACCGGAGCGGCTCGTTGCCGGACGACCTGGGGTTTCTCGAACTGAGCAGGCCCCTGCTGACCCATGCCCGTACCGCTCTGCTGAGGGATCTCGCACCGCTGGCGGAACGGATCGCGGCGGTCCCGGAACTCGCCGCGCTGCCCGAACTGCTCGCCGACTCCCTGCCGTTGCGCGCCCTCGGACTCGGCGTCCGGCGTATGTGCGTACTCGAACTGAACGTGGCGCGGGTGGCCGGTCGGCTGGTGGGCGACAGCCCGGAGGACCGGCTCCGCGACTTCCGGCGGCTGCTGTGCGACCCGGAGTACGCGCTCGGGCTGTGGCGGGCGTACCCCGTGCTCGCCCGGCACCAGGTGGACCTGCTGAACACCTGGCGGGCGGCGCGGGTGGAGTTCGCCACGCGGCTGCTGACCGACTTCTCCGCGCTGGTGGAGACGGTGTGGGACGGGAAGCGGCCGGGGGCGGTCGAGGCGGTCGACTTCGGTGCCGGGGACACCCATCGGGGCGGCCGTTCGGTCGCGGTGGTCCGGTTCGCGGACGCCCGGGTCGTCCACAAACCCCGGTCCCTCGACATCGATCTGGCCTTCAACCGATATCTGGAATGGTTCGACGGCCATCGCCCGCCGCATCGGCTGCGGATGCCGAGGGTGCTCGACCGGCGTGACCACGGCTGGGTCGAGTTCATCGCCCACGAGGCGTGCGCCGACGCCGACGAGGTCAGCGCGTTCTACTGGCGCACCGGCGCGCTGCTCGCCCTGCTGCACAGCCTCGGCGCCACGGACTTCCATCTGGAGAACGTGATCGCCGCGGGGGAGAGCCCGGTGGCGATCGACCTGGAGGCGCTGTTCCACACGAGGCCGGCGGAGTCCCGTACGGGACCGGGACGGGCCGGCGGGCATCCGCCTACGGGGGTGGGGGCAGCAGCCGGGCGCGGGCCGGCGAGCCACGCGGACCCCGCCGCCGAGGCGCTGGAGTCGTCGGTGCTCTCCGTGGGGCTGCTGCCGAAGCCGCTGATGGTGCGGGACGAGGAGAGCGACCGGTTCCACCTGGTCGACATGAGCGGGATCGCGGCGGCCGAGACGGTGTCCAGCGCGGCCCCGGTCGCCGTCGTGGAGGCCGCGAACACCGACGAGATGCGGATCGTCCGCAGACACATCACCCATCCGGGCGCCGCCAACCGCCCCCGGCTCGCCGACGGCACACCACTGGACCCGCTGGCCCATCGCGAACAGGTGATCGAAGGCTTTGTCTTCGCCTATGAGCGGATACGGGCGGACCGCCCGGAACTGCTGCGCGCCGGCGGCCTGATCGACGGCTTCCTCGGTTCACGGACCCGGCTGATCCTCCGGCCGACCCGCACCTACGCACGGCTCCTGGAGGAAAGCACGCATCCCGACTTCCTCCGCGACGCGCTCGACCGGGACCGTTCCCTGGCCCGCCTCTGCCAGGGCCTGCACGACGGCCCGACCCGCTACCCGCTGATGGCCGCCGAGATCCGTGCGCTGCGCGCCGGGGACATCCCGTTGTTCACGACCCGCCCCGGCTCACGGGACGTCTGGCTCGACAACGGCGACCGCGTCGCGGACGTACTCCCCGCGCCCCCGATCGACGCCGTACGCGACCGCGTCCACCGCATGAGCGACACCGACCTCGCCTTCCAGCTCCGCATGATGGAGACCTCGTACGACATCGCGCAGGCCTCCCTGCGTCCCAGGCCGGCCGCCCCCGAACTCAGGCCGGTCCCGTCGCACGGGGTGTCGGGCGACGAACTCGTGGAGTGCGCCGAGGAGATCGGTCTGCGGCTGATGAACGCGGCCCTGCGGGACGGTGACCGGATCGGCTGGCCGGGGCTGTCGTGGGCCGACGAGAACCACTGGCGTATCGAACCGGCGGGCCATGACCTCTACCAGGGGCTTCCCGGAATCGGCATGTTCCTGACGTACTTGGCCGCCGAGACGGACCGGCCGCTGTGGCGGGAGCGGGCGAGGCTGGTCGCGGGGGCGACGGCGGCGCGATTGGGGGAGTTCGCCGAGAGATACGGGGGTTTGCCGGCAGGGCTGGGCTTCCACAGGTCCGCCGGCGATTCCGTCGGACGGTCCCCGTCGGGCACGTTCCCCGGCAAGGGGACGGGCTACTTCGGGGAGGCCGCGGGAGCGGTCAACTTCCTTCTGCACGCCGGTCGAGTCCTGGGCGACAGCGCACTGTTCGCGCCGGTCACCGAGGCGCTGCCGGTGCTGGAACGACTCCTTCCGTACGACAAGGCCCATGACGTGGTGGCGGGCAACGCCGGGCTGCTGCTGACCCTGCTGGCGGTGCACGAGGTGCTGCCGGAGGCCGGGGCGCTCCCGATCGCACGGTCCTGCGCGGACACGCTGATCGACGGCCGGGTCAGCACCGAGCACGGCTGCGGCTGGCCCGCCCCCGCCGTACGCGGGACCCCGCTCGCAGGAATGGCCCACGGCACGGCCGGCATCGCCCTCGCCCTCGCTCGACTGCACCGGATCAGCCCCGGCCATCGCTACGCGGACACCATCGAGGCCGCGCTCCGCCACGAGAACTCCCTCTACGACCCCGACCTCGGCAACTGGCGTGATCTGCGCGCCCTGCCGGACCACATGAGGGCACGGTCGACCCACGCCTGGTGCCACGGCGCCCCGGGCATCGGCCTGGCCCGCCACGAGATGCTCTCCTGCGGCCTGCCCGAACAACTGCGTACGACCGTGGAGACGGACCTCGCCACCGCCCTGCGCGCGACCTGGCGGGTCATGGCCGGCGTCGACGGGGACGGCTGTCTCGGCGTGGGCAACCACACCATCTGCCATGGCGACCTGGGCAATGTCGAACTCCTCGCGGTGGCGGGGCGAACGGCACAACTCCCCGTCCGGCCGGAGCAGTTGATCGCCGCCGTCCTGGACGACGCCCGCCGCGGCGGCTGGCGCTGCGGCCTGCGGTCCGGCAGCGCGGCGGTGGGCCTGATGCCGGGGATGGCCGGTATCGGTTACCAACTCCTTCATCTGGCCCACCCCGACCGGGTTCCGTCGATTCTGCGGATGCAGCCGCCGAGACGAGTTCCCCCCAAGACCCGCCGAAGCCGTCCCTGAACGGCTTCGGTGGTTGCAAGAAATGGAAAACCGAAAACCGAGAAACACAGAGAAAGAGGTGGAGAAATGAACGAGACCTACATCCGTATCGCATTCACTGGTGACGAGAACCCGGCCGGCGGCATCTCCCTTGAGGACGACACCCTGGAAGACCTCGCGGGCCTGGACATCACCGACAGCCCCACGTGCCACCCCATCTGCGGCTGACAGGTATCGCACCGCATGACAAGCGGCGCCGCCCGACACCGGGCGGCGCCGCCCTCGACCCGGAACTGTCGCGTTTGTTCAAGAGGCGGTGCGGGTGTCGTCCCTAGCGTGACCGGCATGCAGATGAACGACATCCACCCGTACATGATCGAATGCGCCACCGAGGCGGCCCGCATCGCCCGCGGAGTCACGGTGGACCACCTCTCCCTGCCCACCCACTGCCCCGGCTGGGACGTCCGCGCCCTGGTCAACCACTGGGTGCTCTACACCTCCCACGGCCTCGAACACCGCGCCCTGCGCAAGCCCCTCCCCGAGGACCTGGCCACGCGCGACTTCACCGCCGACCCGGACTGGGCCGAGGCGTACGCCGCCCAACTCGACCGCGCGGTGGCCGCCTGGGCGGACCCGGCGGTGTGGGAGGGCGAGGTCGACCTCGGCGGCGGGTCGCTGCCCGCCATCGACCTCGCCGGAATGATCGTCAAGGAGATGGCGGTCCACGGCTGGGACGTCGCCGTCTCCACGGGCCGGCGCATCCACCTCTCCGACGCCGCCTCCCACCTCGTCCTCGACGTCGTCCAAGCGCACGCCGCCCTCTACCGCCAGTACGACGGCTTCGCCGAACCGATCCCGGTGCCGGCCGAGGCCCTCGCATTCGACAGGGCCTTGGGAGCGAGCGGCCGGGACCCGCGCCTGGGCGGGAAATCCGCAGGAACTCCTCCCCCGCGCTGACCCTCTCCTGGAGCGCCGGAAACGGTGTGGAGGGGTGTCACGGCCGCGGCGTGATCCGGGTCGGGTCGGGAGGGGTCCCGGCGGATCGGGCGCATCATCCGGGCGCCAGAGCCGTTCTGCGACCGGGGGACCAGGATGAACGACCCGACGCATGCCCTGCCTGTCGTACCGGAGCCCGTGCCCGCCGGGACCAGGAGCACGTACGACCCTTCGGCCGTCGCCCTGGGGAATGCCTCTCTGCTCGGCGTCGGCTATCTGATCCTGCGGCGGCGCGGGTTCGCCGTCGCGGCCGTGACCGTCACGCTCGTCCTCGTCGTCCGGATCGCCTCGACCGCCTCGCCGTCGTACGAGATCGCGATGGTGGTGTGGTGGGAGGCTGTCACCGTCCACGGCTGGTTCCTGGCCCGCCGAGGTGCCGGGGGCCGAGGCGCCGGGGCCCGGGGCGGCAGGCTCGGGCAGCGGCTGGTCGCTCTGGGCGTCACACTGCCGGTGCTGCTGGCCATGGGATTCCTGAGGATCGAAGCGGCCGGGATCGAACGGAGTGTCACCGGGGCCCGCGAGCGCGGCGACTGCGCGGAAGTGGCCCGCGCGCAGGGCCGGGTGGGGTTCGGGCACCGGCTCGCCGACGCCCCGTCGACCGCCGCCGGCGACGAGGCCGTACGCACCTGCGGCCGGCTGGAGGTGGCCGAGGGCGAGTTGAACGTCGCACTGGTCGGCGACACCGCCGCCCTGGGGCGGGGCTTCCGCACGCTCGCCTCGATCCTCGCCCGACCCGGCAACGAGAAAGCGGTCGAAGCGACCCTGGACGAGTTCGTCGGCGACCTGCCCACCGCCGACGCCTGCGCCGCCGTCACCGTCATCGACTGGCTCAGGGACCGCGGGCTCGGAGACGACCTGCTGGACCGGTCCGCCGCCACGGCTCAGCGGGCCGCACCCGCCGCCCTCGTCGGATGCGGTGACGACCTCATGCGGGGGAGCGAGTGGAAGGACGCCCGGGCGCACTACGAGCGGCTCCTCGACCAGTACCCGGACGACGACCTGACGAGCAGGGCCGGCCAGGGAGTCGAGAAGGCGACGCGGAACATCGAGCTGGACACCGTACGCCGGCTGCTCGCGTCCGAGGACTACGAGCAGCCCGAGTACTGCTCCCACCCGGTGAGGTACAGCGGCGCCGCACCCCTGGGCCAGGGCGTCAACCGCGCGCTGTTCCCCGGCGACGACGAGTACGCCGGCCGGCTCCCCGACTCCTGGAAGGCGGACGGTCCCGAGGACGCCGTCCTGGTCGTCTGCGTCGGCGACGGCACCTACGGCTCCGCCGTCCGGACCTGCCCGTACGAGTACGGCTCCGGCTCCGTCACCGACGTGACCTTCCACAAGATCGCGATGCCGGTGAAGGTCTATGAACTGGCCACCGGCAAGCTCGTCACCGACCGCGAGATCCAGATCGCCGGCTCCCGCTGCCCGCCGTCGGTCACGTACTACGAGTACGGCTACGACGATGACGACTCGGGTCCGCCGCCGGACGACTTCGTTCAGGAGTCCACGTCCGATGTACGGGACGCGTTCCGCCCGCTGGTCGTCCGCTGAGGACGCGGTCAGGCCCCGACCCCGGCGGCCAACAGCACCCGCCGTGACGCCTCGTCGTACCGGCGCAGCAGCAGCCCCGCCACCTCCGGTGCCGGGCCCAGGACGTCGGCCAGTACGTCCGCCTCCGCCGCGCCCCGGGCGATGCGGTCCGGGAGGAAGCCGGGGGCCAGGACGTACGGGGCGACGGCCACGCGGTCGCAGCCGAGCGCCCGCAGTTCCCGTACGGCGTCCTCCGTGCGGGGAAGGGACGCGGAGGCGAACGCGGGTCGCACGGCGCACCAACCGGTGTGCCACCACTCCCGCGCGATGTCGGCGATCACCGCGATCGCCTCCGGGTCGGTGGACCCCGCCGAGGCCAGTACGACCCCGGTCGAGGACTTGTCGGCGGGGCTCAACCCCGCCTCGTACAACCGCCGTTCGAGGGCGGCCAGGAGAAGGGGAGAGGGGCCGAGGACCTCCGCCTGGCGGATGCGCAGCTGTGGCGGGGCGGCCCGCAGCACCGCCGGGATGTCCGCCTTCGCGTGGAAGGCGCGGGTGAGGAGGAGGGGCAGGGCCACCACGTCCCGCACGCCCTCCGCCGCCAGCGACTCCAGTACCCCCCGCACGGACGGGATGTTGAAGTCGAGGAAGCCGGTCTCCACGCGCAGCCCCGGTCGCATCGCCCGCACCCGCCGCACCAGGGCGTGCACGGTGGCGGCATGCCGGGGATCACGGCTGCCATGGGCGATGACGAGGAGAACGGGGCTACGGCTCATGGAGGTCCAGGGGCTCCTTCGGCTCTCTTTCAGTGGTTCGGCGGCGAACCGCCGGGTTCTCCGACTGGGCGCACCGGATCAGCGGCTCACCAGCAGGCCCCGGCTGCGCAGCACCCACCGCTCCAGCGGGCTGAAGATCAGCAGGTCGATGGCGATGCCGACGATCAGGATGAGGAAGATGGCCAGGAACACCTGGGGCATGCTGCTGTTGGTGCGGCCCGCCTCCAGGAGCTGGCCGAGGCCGGCGCCGATGTCGGGGGCCTTGGCGATGATCTCGGCGGCCATCAGGGAGCGCCAGGAGAAGGCCCAGCCCTGCTTGAGACCGGCGACATAGCCGGGCAGCGCGGCCGGCATCACGATGTGCCAGGTGCCCTTGAGCCCGGTCGCGCCCAGGGTACGGCCCGCCCTCAGGAACAGCGGCGGCACCTGGTCGATGCCGGACACCAGCCCGTTGGCGATCGAGGGGACCGCGCCGAGCAGGATCACCGTGTACATCACCGACGGCTCCAGACCCAGCCAGACCACCGCGGGCGGCACCCACGCCACCGACGGCAGCGACTGCAGACCGGAGAGGATCGGACCGAGCGCCGCGCGGACGAGCCGGACCCGGGCCACCAGCAGACCCAGCGGGGTGCCGATCGCCAGCGCCGCGAGGAAGCCGAGCAGACCTCGGGAGACGCTGGTCCAGATGTAGTCGAGGAGGGTGCCCTGCAACCAGGCGTTCTCGACCTCGGCCCACACCTCGGACGGCGCGGGCAGCTTGTAGGCCGGGGCGACCTCCGCCCAGACGAGGAGCTGCCACACCGCGAGCGTCAGGGCGACCGCGATGATCGGCGGCAGCACCTTCTGGACGAGGACCTGGCGAAGCGGCGGACGACCGGTCTGTACGGAGTCCAGCGCGTCCAGGCCGGCCTCAAGACCGGCGAGGTCGTCGGAGTCCTTGACGTCCTCGGTGTCCTTCAGGGGCCCGTCGGCCTTGGTCTCAGTGCTGGCCATGGCGGCGGATCTCCCTACGCAGTTCTTCGGTGATCTCGACGGACAGCTCCGCCACCGCGGTGTCCTCGATACGGCGCGGCTGGGGAATGCCCACCGTCCACTCGCGGGCCACCCGGCCGGGGCGCGAGGACAGCAGCACGACGCGCTCGGCGAGCCGTACCGCCTCGCGCACGTTGTGCGTAACGAACAGCACCGACAGCTGGGTCTCGCTCCAGATGCGGGTCAGTTCGTCGTGCAGGACATCGCGGGTGATGGCGTCGAGCGCGGCGAACGGCTCGTCCATCAGCAGCAGCTTGCTCTCCTGCGCCAGCGCGCGGGCCAGCGCGACCCGCTGGCGCATACCGCCGGACAGCTCGTGGACACGCTTGCCGTAGGCGCCCTTGAGCCGGACCAGGCCGAGCAGTTCCTCGGTGCGCTCGCGCCGCTCGGTCTTCGGAACTCCCCTGAGCTTCAGGGCGAGTTCGACGTTCTTGCCCGCGGTCAGCCACGGGAACAGGGCGTGCTCCTGGAACATCAGGGCCGGGCGCCCGTCGGTCGTGATGCTGCCCGCGGTCGGCTCGTCCAGCCCCGCGACCAGGTTGAGCAGGGTGGACTTGCCGCAGCCCGAGGCACCCAGGAGGGTGACGAACTCGCCCGGAGCGACATCGAGGGTGATGTCGTCCAGGACGAGCTGCTGCCCGGCGGGCCCGGCGAAGGACTTCGATACGTGCTCGATACGGGCGGCGTGCGTCGCCGTCGCCGTGCCGTCGGCGGCCTTGGCGAGTGCGGTGGCCATGGTCGTCACCTCCTGGGAACTCATCGGACTGTGCGGTTACTCGACGCCGAGCCCGGCGTCGTCGACCTCGGGATCACCGTCGGCCTTGAGGACCTTGTTCAGCAGCGACAGGTCGTAGATGCCGTCCAGCTTCGGCTCCTCCAGCAGACCGGCCTTGACCGCGTGGTCCGCCTCGGTCTGCAGGGTGGACGCCAGCGGGTCGTCGGTGAACTGGATGGACTCCCACGCCGGGTCGAGTACATCTGCCGGAAGCTCCTTGCCGGAGTCCGCCTTGAGCTGGGCGTTCGCCGCGGCCTTGGCCTCGTCCGGGTTGGACCCGATGTACGCGTTGGTCTTCACCGAGGCGCGCAGCACGGCCTCGACGACGTCCGGGTGCTCCTTCAGGAACGCCTGCCGCACGATGATGTTCGTGATCACGAACTTCTTGTCCGGCCACAGGTCCGCCTCGTCGAGGAGCACCTTCGCGCCCTCGGCGACCAGCTTGGACGCGGTCGGCTCCGGCACCCAGGCGCCGTCGATGGCACCGGACTTGTAGGCGTCCGGGGCGACGGAGTTCTCGGTGCGGACCACGGACACATCGCCCTTGCCGGTCTGCGGGTCGACCTTCCAGCCCTGCTCCGCGATCCAGTTGAGGAACGCCACGTCCTGCGTGTTGCCGAGCTGCGGGGTGGCGATCTTCTTGCCCTTGACGTCCTTCAGGGACTTGATCTTGTCGGGGTTGACGACGAGCTTCACACCGCCGGACGCGGAACCGCCGATGATGCGCAGATTGGCGCCGTCCGCCTTGGTGTAGCCGTTGATCGCGGGGGAGGGGCCGATCCAGCCGATGTCGATGGAGCCGCCGTTGAGGGCCTCGATCTCGGAGGGGCCGGCGTTGAAGGTCGTGTACTTCGCCTCGGTACCGCCGAGCTCCTTCTGGAAGAAGCCCTTCTGGATACCGACGAGCGCGGTGCCATGGGTGAGGTTGCCGAAGTAGCCGATGTTGACGGAGTCGAGACCGTCGATCTTCTCGGCCCCGGCGGCGACCTGGTCGGTCTTGGCGTCCGTGGACTCGGAGCCGTAGCCGCAGGCGGCCAGGGTGAGGAGGGGAAGCGTTGCGATGGCCGCGAAAGTGCGCCGGAATGCGGCGGAGCGGATGGCAGGCACGGGAGGTGTTCCTCTCGTTGGCCCGGCGGTCACGGCCTTTCGGGGCGTGGCCGGGGGGTCAGTAATACGGTCTTCGTCGCAACCGGGACGTCGGGTGGGGGGACAGGGCGCGCAGGCAGTGCGCGTACGTCATCGCGCACATCGGGCCACCCCGCCCTGTCCGCTGCCGAGGGCGCCGCTGCCGACGCGGCCGCCCTCCTTCGCGAACGTCCCGTAGAAACCCAGGGGGTTCATGTCAGAAGTCCCACCCGTCGTCCTCGGCCTCGTCCTTGACGGGCTCCGGAGAGGCGAACGACTCGCCGACCATGCCGGCGGTCAGCGTCGTACCGTCCGCCGGGTCGATCAGGATGAACGAACCGGTGCGGCGCGAGTCGGCGTATGAGTCGACCGGCAGCGCCTCGGCGGTGCGGACCTTGACCCGGCCGATGTCGTTGGCGACGAGCTGTCCCGGGTGCGGGTGCAGGGACAGGTCGTCGAGGGTGAGGCGGGACGGGATGTCCTTGACGATCGCCTTGACCGTGCGGGTGCCGTGCTTCAGCAGGACCCGGTGGCCCACCGTGAGCGGCTGGTCGGCCACGTGGCAGACCGTCGCCTCGATGTCCTGCGTGGTCGCGGGCGCGTCCTTGCTCGGCACGATCAGATCGCCGCGCGAGATGTCGATGTCGTCCTCAAGAAGGAGCGTCACGGACTGCGGGGTGTAGGCCGCCTCGACCGGCTTGCCCAACAGGTCGATGCCCGTGACCTTCGTCGTACGACCCGACGGCAGCACCGTCACCGGGTCGCCGACCCGGAACGTACCGGCCGCGATCTGACCCGCGTACCCCCGGTAGTCCGGGTGCTCGGCGGTCTGCGGACGGATCACGAACTGCACGGGGAGGCGGGCGTGGCAGTGCGCCAGGTCGTGGGCGACCGGCACGGTCTCCAGGTGCTCCAGGACCGTCGGGCCGCCGTACCAGTCCATGTGGGCGGAGGGCTCCACCACGTTGTCGCCCTCAAGGGCCGAGATCGGGATCGCGGTGACCTCGGGGACGCCCAGCTCGGTGGCGTACGCCGTGAACTCCTCGGCGATGGTCGCGAAGACCTGCTCCGCGTAGCCGACGAGGTCCATCTTGTTGACGGCCAGCACCACGTGCGGGACGCGCAGCAGGGCGGCGATCGCGGCGTGGCGGCGGGTCTGCTCGACGACACCGTTGCGGGCGTCGACCAGGATCACCGTCAGCTCGGCCGTCGACGCGCCCGTGACCATGTTGCGGGTGTACTGCACATGCCCGGGGGTGTCGGCGAGGATGAACCGGCGCTTCGCCGTGGCGAAGTAGCGGTACGCCACGTCGATGGTGATGCCCTGCTCCCGCTCGGCCCGCAGACCGTCGGTGAGCAGCGCGAGGTCCGGACCCTCCTGGCCACGGCTGGCCGACGCCCGCTCCACGGCCTCCAGCTGGTCGGTGAGAACCGACTTGGAGTCGTGCAGCAGCCGTCCGACCAGCGTGGACTTGCCGTCGTCGACGGAACCGGCGGTGGCGAACCGCAGCAGGGTGGTGGCCGAGAGCTCCTCGGCGGAGAGCGTGCTCATGTCTAGAAGTACCCCTCGCGCTTACGGTCTTCCATCGCGGCCTCCGACAGCTTGTCGTCGGCGCGGGTCGCACCCCGCTCGGTCAGCCGGGACGCGGCGATCTCGGTGATGACCTGGTCCAGCGTCACCGCGTCGGAGTCGACGGCACCGGTGCAGGACATGTCACCGACGGTCCGGTAGCGGATGAGCCGCTTCTCGACACTCTCGCCGTCCTTCGGGCCGCCCCACTCGCCCGCGGTCAGCCACATACCGGCGCGCAGGAACACATCACGCTCGTGCGCGAAGTAGATCTCCGGCAGCTCGATGCCCTCGCGGGCGATGTACTGCCACACGTCCAGCTCGGTCCAGTTGGAGAGCGGGAACACGCGGACGTGCTCGCCGGGGGCGTGCCGGCCGTTGTACAGGTTCCACAGCTCGGGGCGCTGACGGCGCGGGTCCCACTGCGAGAACTCGTCCCGGAGCGAGAACACCCGCTCCTTGGCACGGGCCTTCTCCTCGTCCCGGCGACCACCGCCGAAGACCGCGTCGAACTTCTCCGACTGGATCTTCTCGGTGAGCGGGAGGGTCTGGAGAGGGTTACGGGTCCCGTCCGGACGCTCCTTCAGCACACCCCGGTCGATGTAGTCCTGCACGGAGGCGACATGCAGCCGCAGGCCGTGCTTGGCCACCGTGCGGTCGCGGTACTCGATGACCTCGGGGAAGTTGTGGCCCGTGTCCACGTGCAGCAGCGAGAAGGGGATCGCCGCCGGGGCGAACGCCTTCAGCGCCAGGTGCAGCATGACGATGGAGTCCTTGCCGCCGGAGAAGAGAATCACCGGCCGCTCGAACTCGCCCGCCACCTCACGGAAGATATGGACCGCCTCGGACTCCAGGGCGTCCAGATGGGAGAGGGAGTACGGGGTGGTCGTCCCGGGGACGGACGCGACGGTCGTCGTCATGCCAGACCCCTCTCCGTGAGCAGCTTGTGGACCAGCGCCGCCGACTCCTGAACCGTCTGGTCCTGCGACTCGATCCGCAGATCCGGGTCGGCCGGAGCCTCGTACGGGTCGTCGACCCCGGTCAGCCCGGAGATCTCACCGGCGGCCTGCTTGGCGTACAGCCCCTTCACATCGCGTACGGAGCACACCTCGACCGGCGTGGCCACATGCACCTCGACGTAGGCGGTGCCGCTCGCGTCGTGGCGCTTGCGCACCGCCTCACGGCTGTCGGCGTAGGGCGCGATCACCGGCACCAGCGCCTTGACGCCGTTACGGGCGAGCATGTCGGCGAGGAAGCCGATGCGCTGCACATTGGTGTGCCGGTCGCCGCGGCTGAAGCCGAGGTCGGCGGTGAGGAACTCACGGATCTCGTCGCCGTCGAGCACCTCGACGAGGTGGCCTTCCTCGCGCAGTCGGCCCGCGAGCTCGTACGCGATGGTGGTCTTGCCGGCGCTCGGCAGACCCGTGAGCCAGACGGTGGCTCCGGTCGTCACTTGGTTCTCCTGGTTCGTCACAGGCACAGTGATGGCGGTCACAGGTGCAGTCCGCACTCGGTCTTGGCACGGCCCGCCCAGCGGCCGGCGCGCACGTCCTCGCCCGGGGCCACCCGTCGGGTGCAGGGGGCACAGCCCACGGACGTGTAACCGTCCATGAGCAGGGGGTTGGTGAGCACTCCGTGCTCGGCGACGTAGGCGTCCACGTCGTCCTGCGTCCAACGCGCTATCGGGGAGATCTTCACCTTGCCACGCTTCTCGTCCCAGCCCACCACCGGGGTGTTCGCCCGGGACTCGGAGTCGTCGCGGCGCAGGCCGGTCGCCCATGCGTCGAACCGGGTCAGGCCCTGTTCGAGCGGCTTGACCTTGCGCAGGAAGCAGCACAGGTCCGGGTCGCGGTCATGCAGCTTGGGACCGTACTCGGCATCCTGCTCGGCGACCGTCTGACGCGGTGTGATCGTGATCACGTTCACATCCATCACGGCCTCGACCGCGTCACGGGTGCCGATCGTCTCGGGGAAGTGGTAGCCGGTGTCGAGGAACACCACGTCCACGCCGGGCCGGGCCCGGGAGGCGAGATGGGCCACCACGGCGTCCTCCATGGAGGAGGTCACGCAGAAACGCTTGCCGAAGGTGTCCACGGCCCACTGGAGGATCTCAAGGGCCGAGGCGTCTTCGAGGTCCCGGCCGGCCTGCTCGGCGAGCGCCTTGAGCCTCGCGCGCTCGGCCGCCTCGGGGTCGTTCGGGTCGTTCTCCTCGCTCAGCGGCGCGGACGTATCGTCATCCGCCTGAACGGTCGTCATATGTGATCCCCTCCGCTGTCGGCTCGCTGAAGGCTCCTCTTTTCTTGGGTGTTCGCCTCCGGAGCGCCAAAGCCGGTGACGGGAGCCCGACCGTGCTCAGCCCCTCCTTCGTCGGGGCCTCCGCGCGCTCGGCCTCCCGTCACCGGCGCGCTCCTACGGCTCACACCCCGGGCCAGCAGCCCGAGGAACTTCAACTGGAAGGCTCGATTGCAGGCTCCGCATTCCCACGCGCCGTGTGCTTCTTCGTTCGGGCGCAGGTCCTCGTCACCGCAGTAGGGGCAGTAGAAGGGGGCCGCTCGCTCGCTCATGAGAGGGACTCCTCGCTGGCGCGGGCGACCCACGTGGCGAAGCGCTCGCCGTCCTCGCGCTCCTCCTGGAACCGCTTGAGCACCCGCTCGACATAGTCGGGCAGTTCCTCGGAGGTGACCTTCAGACCGCGCACCTTGCGACCGAACCCGGCCTCCAGACCGAGCGCGCCGCCGAGGTGCACCTGGAAGCCCTCGACCTGCTCGCCGGCGTCGTTCAGGACGAGCTGCCCCTTGAGACCGATGTCCGCCACCTGGATACGCGCACAGGCGTTCGGGCAGCCGTTGATGTTGATGGTGATCGGCTCGTCGAAGTCCGGGACACGGCGCTCCAGTTCATCGATCAGCGAGGCGCCGCGCGCCTTGGTCTCGACGATGGCGAGCTTGCAGTACTCGATCCCGGTACAGGCCATGGTGCCGCGCCGGAACGGGGACGGCTTGACCGTGAGGTCCAGCGCCTCCAGGCCCTCGACCAGCGAGTCGACCTGCTCCTCGGTGACATCGAGCACGATCATCTTCTGCTCGACGGTGGTACGGACCCGGCCCGAGCCATGGGCCTCGGCGAGGTCCGCGATCTTGGTGAGGGTGGTGCCGTCGACACGGCCGACGCGGGGCGCGAACCCGACGTAGTAGCGGCCGTCGTTCTGCCGGTGCACACCGACGTGGTCGCGCCACCGCTCCACCGGCTGGTCGGGGGCGGGCCCGTCGATCAGCTTGCGCCCCAGGTACTCGTCCTCCAGGACCTGGCGGAACTTCTCCGTACCCCAGTCGGCGAGCAGGAACTTCAGGCGGGCGCGGGTGCGCAGCCGCCGGTAGCCGTAGTCGCGGAAGATCGAGATGACACCCTCGTAGACGTCCGCGACCTCGTCCAGCGGGACCCAGGTGCCGAGGCGCTGCCCGATCTTGGGGTTGGTGGAGAGACCGCCGCCGACCCAGACGTCGAAGCCGGGGCCGTGCTCGGGGTGGCGGACACCGACGAACGCGATGTCGTTGATCTCGTGCGCCACGTCCAGCAGCGGGGAGCCGGAGATCGCGGACTTGAACTTGCGGGGCAGGTTCGAGAACGCCTTGTTGCCGATGATCCGGCGCTGGATCTCGTCCATCGCGGAGGTGCCGTCGATGATCTCGTCGGCGGCGATTCCGGCGACGGGCGAGCCGATGATCACACGGGGGGTGTCACCGCAGGCCTCGGTCGTCGACAGTCCGACGGCCTCCAGCCGCTCCCAGATCTCGGGCATGTCCTCGACCCGAATCCAGTGGTACTGGATGTTCTGCCGGTCGGTGATGTCGGCCGTGCCCCGGGCGAACTCCTGCGAGATCTCACCGATCACCCGCAGCTGCGCGGTGGTCAGCCGACCGCCGTCGATCCGCACCCGCAGCATGAAGTACTTGTCGTCCAGCTCCTCCGGCTCCAGGATCGCGGTCTTGCCGCCGTCGATCCCGGGCTTGCGCTGGGTGTAGAGACCCCACCAGCGCATCCGGCCGCGAAGGTCGTTGGGGTCGATCGAGTCGAAGCCGCGCTTCGAGTAGATCGTCTCAATGCGTGTCCGCACATTGAGACCGTCATCGTCCTTCTTGAACTGCTCGTTGCCGTTCAGCGGGGTGAAATGTCCGGCGGCCCACTGTCCTTCGCCACGGTGACGGCTCACCTTGCGGCGGGGCGTGGCGGAGTTCTGCGGGGTGGCGGCCATGGTGTGTACGTCCTTCGGGACAGGCGTGGAAGCTTGGCTCTGACCTGCGCATACGGGAGCCCCGGAGGGCGTACGTGCGGCTTGCGACGCGCGCGCTTCGTTGCGCGGGCTGAAACAGAAGGGGAGTGTGCGGCGCTGCTGCCCGGGGTCGTCGGACCCCTCGCGGCTGGGGCGTCAGCTCACCGGACAGATGGCGCTGGACATGCGGCCGAGGTCGACATGCCGCCGACTCACCAAGGCAATTCCAGTTCCAGACATGACGGAAGCGTGGCACGCCTCTTTAGACTCAGTCCACCGTCATCCATATGTCGGACAAGGTTGTCTCGTATCGCGAGACGGTGTGATGTGGGTCATGGGGTCGGCGTGACGCGGCTCATGGGGCGGGCGTCGCCATGGGCGCACCCGCTCCGGGCCACGGTCCGGGCGACACCACATCCGTCTCCTCCGTCACCTTCGTGTCGAACAGCTTGAACCCGCGCCGCTGGTAGTTCGCCATCGCGTGCTCGCCGTCACGCGTGCAGGTGTGCAGCCACACCCGCTTGGTCGGCGACAGCGACGGCCACCGCTCGGCGAGGTCCCAGGCGCGTGCCGTCCCGTACGACAGCAGATGCCCGCCGATGCGCCGCCCCCGGAACGCCGGGATCAGCCCGAAGTACCCGATCTCCACGACCCCCTCGTCCTGCGGCTCGAACTCCACATACCCGGCCGGCGTCCCCCGGTCGTAGGCGACCCAGGTCTCCACACCGGGCCGCGCCAGAAACTCCTGCCACCGGGCGTACGACCACGACAGCCGGTCCACCCATCGGATGTCCTGGCCGACGGAGGCGTACAGGAACCGGCTGAACTCGGGGGAGGGCACCTCGGAACGGACGACCCGGACGTCCCCGTCCGGGGCGGCGGCGGGAAGGAGGTCGCCCGGGGACGTCTGCTCCAGGGACCATGTGGTGACGGCGCTGCTGCTCATGGGGCCAGGGAATCATGAGGGGCCGGTGGGGGCCAAGGGCGAGCTGACCTTGGACGCGGCCGCGTGGGGGCGAAGGGAGCGTTCCGGCCGACCGTGCTGCCCGCCCCTCCTTCGCGGCCGTCAGTCCAGCGTGTCCTCGATGTCCGACAGCTTCACCGCGAACAGCACCCGCTCCGGGATGGGGTCGGTGAGCGTCCAGACCTCGCCGGTCTCCGGGGAGTAGGCGAGGGAGGCCGAGTCGTGCCCCCAGCAGGCGTGTGTCTTGAGGTCCGACTCGAAGCCCGGCTTGTCCGCCGCGCACTGGGCGGACTTCGCCCCGTCCTCGTCCTGCCGCCACAGCGTGCCCGGCCTGTCGGCGTCCTCGGCGGCCTGTGCGACGTACCACTCGCCCTTGTGGGAGAGGACACCCTCGACCCCGGCCGCCTCGGTCCGGTACGCCTCGGTGGCGTCGACGTACCCCTGGCGCCGGGAGTTGGTGAGCAGCCCGGCGCGCTCGGCGGTGGTGTCGAGGCCGTACCACCAGATCCGGGCGGGCTGCTCACGGCTCGGCTCGACGTGCTCGCTCGCGACGAGACCGGGCGTCCCGGACGTGCGGTCGAGGGAGAGCGAACCGAAGCACGGCACACCGTCGCTGTCGCGTGCGTCACAGCCACGGCCGGAGGCGGGGCTGTAGGAGGCGACGGCCGGCAGGGCGTAGCGGTAGTGGTGGGCCGACCAGCCGTCGTCGACCTCGCCGATGGCGGGGCTGTCGGTGACGTCGGCGCGCAGGAAGCGGGACAGGTCGAAGACGTAGAGGGAGTCGTCCCGTTTGTCGGCGGCGTCCGTGCCCCGCGCGGTGACGATCAGCTTGTCCTCGTACCAGGCCATGCCGCCGAGCCGGGCGCGCAGCCCTTCGAAGTTCTTGCCGTCCGCCGTGGGGACGACGAGGAGTACCCAGCGGTAGGTCGGGCTCGCCGTATCACGGGCGTCGACGAAGGCGACGCGGGTCAGCCCCCGGTCGTCGGCGCCGTGGCCGTCCGTGGCGCTCGCGGTGGTGGCGGTGGTGCCGTCGGTGGCCGTGTCATCGCCGAGGGAGGGGCTCTCGACGCCGGTGTGGGTCCAACCGGACACGATGACCTGGTTGTTCCGGGAGGTGGTGACGGAACGGGGCGCCCACTTGTCATTGACGGCGTCGGCGGACTCCCAGCAGTAGGCCCGGGAGGCCGTGGGAGCGACGGGGAGGTTGGCCTTCTCGGTGGCGAAGCAGTCGTTCTCGGAGCGCATCGCGTGGTTCGCGCTGCGCAGCACCTCGTCGAGGCCGACCGCGCCGCCCGTCTCGGCGGCCAGCGTGTCCAGGGCGGTGGTGTCGGTGAGGGTCTCACGGAGCTGGAGCCCGCGCAGATCACCGGCCGAGGAGAGGGCCGACAGCGCGCCCGGTGTGTCCCCTCCCGCCGCCTGCGAGGTGCTGATGAGCGTGGCCGCCGCCGTGAGCGCCAGCGCGGTCCCCGCCAGGGAGGCGCGCAGCGCACGCCCTCGTCTGCGTCGACGGTGCCTGCCGCGGTGCTTCATCACAACCAACCTCCCAGGGTGGCGCCGACCAACTGCCCACCGGGATCACGATCTTGACGGCGGGGCAGATGGGGCAGCCTGCGACCGATGCTACGTCAGCGCGCACCGTGCCACCCCGCTGACTCGTCAATTACAGGGAGATCCCTCACCTCGGAGCCACGCTCCGTTCACCGAAGGGGGCTCTGTGCGCCGAAGGGGGGCTCCGTTCACGGGGGAGGAAGGAGGGCGTCGCGGGAGAAGGCGGTGGGGACGTCCTCGTGGGTGCGGAGTGCCGCGGCGGCGAGCCGATGGCCGAGGCGCAGTCCGTCGGCGGTGGTGCGGTGTTCGAGGAGTGCCGCGAGACAGCCGGCGGCGAAGGCGTCACCGGCTCCGACGCGTTCGACGACCTGACCTGCGGGGGTCGGTACGAAGGTCACCTCGCCGTCGGTGCCGTACGCCGTCGCCCCGTGCCCGGCGTCCTTGACGACCAACGCCGGTCCGGGGCCCAGCAGATCGCGTACCTCCGCGGCGGTGCGGGTGCCCCACAGGGACTCGGCCTCGTCGCGTCCGACGAACACGAGGTCGGCGCCGCGCGCCAACTCCAGCAGAACGGGCGCCGCTTCACCCGGCCGGTGCCGCCACAGGGCCGGGCGGTGGTTGACGTCGAAGGAGATGAGCGGCCCGGGGGCGGCCCGGCGGCTCACGAGGTCGGTGACCAGCTCGGCGCAACTGTCCGACAGGGCGGGGGTGATGCCGGACAGATGCAGCACACGGGCCCGTCGGAGCAGCGGGAGCTTCGCCAGGCCGGGGCCCATGGCGGCCGCCGCCGAGTCCCGGCGGTAGTAGTACGTGCCGGTGCCGTCGGGGCCGGGGTCCTTGAAGTAGACGCCGGTGGGCCGCTCGGGGTCCGTCTCGACGGCTGAGACGTCGACCCCTCGGCCGGTCAGGTCGTCGAGGACGCGCCGGCCGAGCGGGTCGTCGCCCACCCGTCCCAGCCAGGCGGTGCGATGTCCCAGGGCCACCAGGGCGCAGGCCACATTGGACTCCGCGCCGCCCACGGTGAGCGTGAGCGTCTTCTGACGGGCGAGGGGGCGGGCGTCCGACGGGCCGAGCACGGCCATGGTCTCGCCGACGCACACCACGTCCGGCCGGGGACCGCTCACCTGTCCCGTCACGGGTTCCGCCGCACGTTCCGCCGCGCGTCCGGCCCCGCGTCCGGCCGCGCCTCCCGTTCCGTGTCCCCTCACGTGTCCAGGACCCGGTGCAGGAACTGCTGGGTGCGCTGTTCGGCGGGGCTGCCGAAGACCTGCTCGGGCGGGCCCTGTTCGAGGACCACACCGCCGTCCATGAACACCACGCGGTCGGCGGTGTCCTTGGCGAAGCGCATCTCATGGGTGACGACGACCATGGTCATCCCGTCCTCCGCGAGCGACCGCATGACTCCGGTGACCTCGCCGACCAGCTCCGGGTCGAGGGCGGACGTCGGCTCGTCGAAGAACATGATCGCCGGGTCCATGGCCAACGCGCGGGCGATGGCGACGCGTTGCTGCTGGCCGCCGGAGAGCTGCGCCGGGTACGAGTCGGCCTTGTCGGCGAGCCCGACCCGTTCCAGAGCGGCCCGGCCGCGCTCCTCCGCCTCCGTACGGGAGAGTTTGCGCACCTTCAGCAGGGCGAGGGTGACATTGCCGAGCGCGGTCCTGTGGGGGAAGAGGTTGAACTGCTGGAAGACCATGCCGACATGCCCGAAGATCTCCGGGGCCCGCTTGCGGTCGTGCAGGGGGACGCCGCCCACCCACACCTCGCCGCCGTCGGCCCGCTCCAGGTCGCACATGATGCGCAGCAGGGTGCTCTTGCCGGAGCCGCTGGCCCCGATCAGGACGACGACCTCACCGGGCTCCACCTCGATGTCGACGCCCCTCAGGACCTCCAGATCGCCGAACCGCTTGTGCACGCCGGACAGGGAGATCCGCGAACCGGTCACCGCCTTCTGCTGCGCGGCGGGGTCGGTGATCATCATGCGGTGACAGCCTTTCGCTCCATGTGCCGCACGAGCAGCGACAGCGGATAGCAGATGACGAAGTAGAGGGCGGCGACGGCGATGTAGGAGGTCGCCGGGTCGCCCACGCGGTCGATGACGGCCTGCCCCTGGCGGACCAGTTCGACATAGCCGATGACGACGGCGATGGAGGTGTCCTTGATCAGGGAGAGGTACTGGCCGACCAGCGGCGGAAGGACGATCGCGCGGGTCTGCGGCAGGATCACGCTCACGAAGGTGCGGACCCGGGTCAGCCCCAGCACCCGCGCCGCCTCCCACTGCCCGCGCGGCACCGCCTCGATACCGGCCCGGAAGATCTCCGCGATATAGGCGCCCTGGTAGAGGGTGAGCGCGAGCAGGGCCGCGCCGAAGATGGTGATGCCGAACCCGCTCAGATAGGCCGCGCCGAAGTAGATGAACAGCATCTGGATCAGCAGCGGGGTGCCCCGGAAGACCTCCAGATAGGCACGGGCCAGCTGGGTGACGACGGGGACGCGGCTGGAGCGGATCGCGGCGACGACCAGCCCGAGGAGGGTGCCGGTGGCGATCGCGGCGAGCGACAGCAGCACGGTGGCCCACAACCCGGAGACATACAGCTCACGGTTGGACCAGATGACCGACCAGTCCATCGGCTCAGGCCTCCTTCCGGACGGGGCCCTGCACGGGACCGACGGGACCTATGGGGTCTGCGGGACCAGCCGGACCCGCGGGACCGGTGGGACGGACCCGCAGCAGACGGCGTACGGCGCTCAGTGGGCCGGGCGGCGCGGTGGGCCGCAGCGGCGGCTTGAACGCGACCCGCCCGATCAGCCCGGCCACGAGGACGACCGCGTTGGTGAGGATCAGATAGAGCACGGCGGCGATCCCGAAGACCTGCACGGTCAGCAGGGTGCGGGAGTTGATGACCATGGCCGTGCCGGTCAGTTCGGGCACGGAGATGGCGGACAGCAGCGAGGAGCCCAGGATGATCTGGACCAGCTGGTTCACGACCGCCGGGTAGACATTGCGCAGGGCCTGCGGCAGTACGACATGGGCGAAGGTGCGGGCGGGGCCGAGGGCCAGGACGCGGGCGGCCTCGCGCTGGCCGCGCGGTACGGCCTGGATGCCGGCCCGGAAGATCTCGGTGAGGTACGCGCCGACGTTGACGCCGAGCGCGAGCACGCCCGCCTGCACGGGGCTCAGCCTGAGTCCGGCGGACGGCAGCGCGAAGTAGGCGACGAACATCTGCAGCAGTACCGGGGTGTTGCGGATGACCTCGACATAGACCGCGGCGGGGGCGCGCAGCACCCAGTGGCGGGACCTGCGGGCCAGGGCGCCCAGCAGACCGAGGACGAAGGCGAGCGCGAAGGCCTCCAGGGAGAGTTTCAGCGACAGCCAGGCGGCGTCGAGATAGGTGGGCCAGTCCCGGAGGGCGTAGCTCCAGTCGACGAACATGGGACTCCTCCACGGGCGGCGGCGGGGGCGGCCGCCGCCCGACCGGGGCTCAGTAGGACGGGGTGAGCGGGTAGACGCGGTCCACGCCGAACCACTTCTTGTAGAGGGCGTCGGCCTGTCCGGAGGTGTTGAACTCCCGCAGCCAGGTGTTGACCCACTGCAGCCAGGTGGCATCGCCCTGCGGGAGGCCGATGGCGTTGTACTCCAGCGGCACCACGGAGTCCTTGGTGACCTTGAGGGAGGAGTCCGACTTGGCCTGGAAGTTGAGGAAGTTGGAGTCCTCGACCATGGCGTCGGCCTGGCCCTGCTTGACCGCGAGGACGGCGGCGGCGGAGGTGTCGTACTCCTGGATCTCCGCCTCGGGGTTGCCCGCCTTGACGGCGTCGCCGTTGGTGGAGCCCTTGGTGACGGCGACCGTCTTGCCGGAGAGGTCGTCGAGCGTGGAGATGCCGCTGTCCTTCTTCACCAGCATCACCTCGCCCGCGACGATGTAGGGGTCGCTGAAGGAGACCTGCTTGGCCCGCTCGGCGGTGGTGGTGAAGTTGCAGACCACCGCGTCGACCTTCTTGGTCTGCAGGTTGGGGATGCGGTTGGCGGAGGTCGTGTCGACGATCTTGACCTTGACGCCGAGGGCCTCGGCCATCGCGGTGGCGACGTCGACGTCGAAGCCCTGCGGCTTGTTGTCCTTGTCCATCGAGCCGAACGGCGGGAACGTCAGACAGCTCGCGACGTTCAGCGTGCCGCGCTTGATGACGCTCTGGAGCGTCGAGGACTGCTGGTCGGCGGTCGAGGTGGTGGCGCTGGTCGAGGTGCACGCGGAAAGCGCTGCGACGGCGGTCACACCGATACAAATCGCCATCAGATTGCGAGTACCGTGACGAAATCTCATCACAAGCATTCCCTTCCGGGAGGGTTTGGGAGGGATGTTTTGCAGTGCAGAACACCGTTTCGCATTGCGTTGCGCAGAAGCTAGCCCGGCGCCCGATCCTCGTCAACGGCGGATTTCAATATGTAACATTCCATTTTGCAATGCAGTATGTTAGGGTGCGCTCCGTGACCCCTGACACTCCCGGCACCCCCGATGCCCCCGAGCCCCGACGGAACTCCTCCTCGTCCCTGCGGCGAGCGCTGAGCATCCTGATGTATCTCGCGGCGGACGACAGCCACCCCCACGGCACCTCGCTCACCGACCTCGCCACCGGTCTGAGCATGAGCAAGAGCACCGTGCTGCGCCTGATCGCCCCCCTGCGCGCGGAACGGCTCGTGGACCAGGACCCGGAGAGCGGCCACTACCGCCTCGGCCCCCAGAACGCCCTGCTCGGCCAGCTCTACCTGGAACGCCTCGACATCCGCCGCACGGCCTCCCCGCTGCTGCACCAACTCGCCCAGGACGTACGCGAAGCGGTCCACCTCGTCAGCTTCGACATGCCCGAGATCGTCTACATCGACAAGGTCGAGAGCCCCCAAGCCGTACGGATGCACTCCCGCGTCGGCGGACGCCAGCCCGCCTACTGCACCGCCACCGGCAAGGCCTTCCTCGCCCACGCCCCCGAGGACGTCCTCGACGCGGTGATGGCGGCCGGTATGCCCGCCCGCACCCCCGCCACCCTCACCTCACCCGAGGAACTCCACGCCGAACTCGCCCGCATCCGCGAACGCGGCTACGCCGTCGACGACGTGGAGAACGAACGCGACATCCGCTGCGTGGCCGCCCCCGCCTTCAACCACAGCGGAACCGTCGTCACCGCCGTGAGCATCTCCGGCCCCGCCTCCCGGGTCACCCACGACCGCCTCGCGGAGATCGGACGCCAGGTCATCGCGACGGCCCAGGCCCTCACCGACCGTCTGGGCGGAACCGCTCCGACGCCCCGCTGAGCCCCCTGGTCCGCACCACCCCCGGCGCCACCGAGTGCGGCAGCAGGTCCAACGGGCTCTCCGGCAGCAGCACTTCCACATCGGCCCGCTCCGTGAACCGGTACGGGCGATGATCCAGGAAGGGGCCCAGATAGCGGCGTACACGGGACATCTCGGCGCGGACGGTGACCGTACGCGCCGGGTCGCCGAACATGTCGTCGGCCAGCGCCGAGGCGCTGCGGCCCGAGCGGTGCAGGGCGAGGAGATACAGCAACTCCGCGTGACGCGGGGTGAGTTCATGCGTCCAGGACCCCGCGCTCCCGGAGACGGCGACCGTCCAGCGACGCGGCAGGGAGACATCGAGGGTGATGCGGGTGGCGGTCGGGGCGGGCGCCGCATCCGCGGAGGGACGTATCAGCCAGCCCCCGGGGAGGGGCTCGACCGTGCACAGACCCAGCGCCGGAAGCCAACAGCGGCCCGGGGCCGGCGACTTGGGCAGCGCCACACGGTTCGCGTACGGCATACCGGTGACCGCCGCCGTCCAGCCGTCCCTGTCCACGGCCAGCGCGCGCCCGGTCAGGCGGGCCAGCACCGGCGCCGCCACCGCCCGCAGTTGCTCCAACGAGGTCAGATGCAGCTCGCGCAGATGGGCCTGGGCGAGTTTGGCGACCGAGTCGACCAGCGCCAGAGTGGAGGGATGCAGCGTCTCCAACGGGCCGCTGATGTCCACCGCGCCCAGCAGCGTGCCATCGCGCGGGTCCGTGATGGGGGCGCCGGTACAGGTCCAGGAGTGCAGGGTGCGCACGAAGTGCTCGGCGGAGAAGACCTGGACGGGACGACGGGACACCAACGGCGTACCCACACCGTTCGTGCCGACGACCTCCTCACGCCAGTCCGCACCGATACCGAGCCCCTGACCGTCCGCCTTGCGGAGCACCCCCGCACTGCCCTCCCGCCACAGCACCCTGGCATCCGCGTCCGCCACCATCATGATGTGCCGGGTGGTGTCCGCCAGGGACAGCAACCCCTCGCGCAGCACCGGCAGTACATGCCTCAGCCGGGACGTCTGACGGCGGCGCTCCACCTCCTCCTGGCTGAGCAGATCGGAACGGAAGTCGTGGTCCGGGTCGATACCGCTGTGCAGCATACGGCCCCAGGACTCCCGGATCGCCGGACGCGGAGCGGGTTTCGGACCCCGGCCGGCGAGCGCCGAGGCGCGCATCTCGCCGAGCAGCCGCGCCGCCCGCGCGGCGTCCGTGGTGGTGAGCCGCGTGATTTCCCTCGACGAGTGCGGCACTCGTTCCTCCCTGCAGAACCGTCCCTTCCGGGCCCCTGTCGGCCGTGGAAAGTCCGGACCCGCGTTGACCGGTGTTGACTGCGGGCTTCAGAGTCTGCCGCTCTTCGGCCACGGAGGGCCACACTCCGGCCACAGAGCGGAGACCGGTTGCAACCCCCTGCAACTCTGGCGAACGGCCCTCGGCTCCTTGAAACTTGTTCAGCGCCGTCCAGTACGGCGCGAGCGCTCCGTTCCCAGGGGCCAGGGATGCGGAGGTGGTGCCGTGTCGGCGCAGCACCACCTCCGTACCGCACCACCCGAAAGAGGTCGCCCCGGCCGGCAAGGCGGCGATTCGGCCATACGGAGGTCGGCTCAAAACACCGCTCAAGCGACCGGACGGGCCCGCTCCACCACCGACGCCAGGTCCAGCCCATGGGGGAGAGTCCCGAACGTCGTACCCCAGTCACCGCCCAGCCGCGACGCGCAGAACGCGTCGGCCACGGCCGGCGGCGCGTACTGGACCATGAGGGAGCCCTGGAGGACGAGGGCCATGCGCTCGGCCAAGCGGCGGGCGCGGGCCTCGATACCGTCCAGGTCGGCGAGATCGGTGAGCAGGTTCTTGATCGCGCCGTCCAGACGGTGATCGGCGCCCCGGGCCTTGCCGACTTCCCGCAAGTACGCGTCGAACGCCTGCGGTTCGCGTCGCAGGGCACGCAGCACATCGAGGGCCTGGATGTTCCCGGCGCCTTCCCAGATGGAGTTGAGCGGCGACTCGCGCAACAGCCGGGGCATACCGGAGTCCTCGACGTAGCCGTTGCCGCCGAGGCATTCGGAGGCTTCGGTGATGGTGGGGGTGCAGCGTTTGGTGATCAGGTATTTGGCCAGGGGGATGGCGAGGCGCAAAAACGAACGTTCGTTTTCGGATGCGGGCCGGAATGAACGTTCGTTTTCGGCAGCCGGGCCGTCGGCGGCGGCACCTGATGCGGCGGGCCGCGAAAGCGAACGTTCGTTTTCCGGCCCCGACCAAAGCGAACCTTCGTTTTCGCCCCCCGCCGCCACCCGCATGGCCAGCACCGTCGCCGCCTCCGACTCCACCGCCAGATCGGCCAGCACATTGCGCATCAGCGGCTTGTCGATCAGCTTGCCGCCGAAGGCCTCGCGGTACGCGCAGTGGTGTACGGCCTGGGCCACCGCCTGTCGCATCAGGCCGGCCGCGCCCAGCGCGCAGTCCACCCGGGTCGCGGACACCATCTCGATGATCGTCCGCACTCCCTGGCCCTCGTCCCCGACCCGGCGGGCCCAGGTGTCGTCGAACTCGACCTCGGCGGAGGCGTTCGACCGATTGCCCAGCTTGTCCTTGAGGCGCTGGATGCGGAACACGTTCCGGGTGCCGTCGGCCAGCACACGCGGCACCAGAAAACACGTCAGCCCACCCGGTGCCCGCGCCAGCACCAGGAAGGCGTCCGACATCGGCGCCGAGCAGAACCACTTGTGCCCCGTGAGCAGGTATGTGCCGTCCTCCGCGAGCGGTCGTGCCTCGGTCCTGTTGGCCCGTACGTCGCTGCCGCCCTGCTTCTCCGTCATGCCCATCCCGAAGAGCACGCCGGCCTTCTCGGCGGCCGGGCGCAGCCCGAGGTCGTACATGGTGGACGTCAGCCGGGGCTCCCACTCGGCGGCGAGGGCCGGGTCGGTGCGCAGGGCGGGGACGGCGGCGTGGGTCATGGACAGGGGGCAGCAGGTGCCGGCGTCGACCTGGTTCCAGATGAGGAAGGCGGCGGCGCGGCGTACCTGTCCGCCGGGGCGGGCCCAGGCGGCGGTGAGGCCGGCCGAGACGCCCTTGCCGAGCAGCCGGTGCCAGGAGGGATGGAAGTCGACTTCGTCGATCCGGTTGCCGTAACGGTCGTGGGTGCGCAGCTTCGGCGGGTTCTCGTCGGCGAGCCTGGCCCACCCCTGCACCTGGACCGATCCGGCCGAGCGGCCCAGTGCCGACAACTCCGCGCGCGCCTCGTCCAGCAGTTCCGGCGCCAGATGCCGTTCGACCGCCTCGGTCAGGGCCCGGTCGCTGTCGAACACGTCGTACCCCACCAGGGGTGGAGCCTGATTGGTCACTTCGTGAGTGCTGCCTGCCATGTCTGACATCCTCCCTCTTCCGGGGAGGGGAGGGCTTCTTCCCGCCGGGACGACCGTGACGCCGATCGGCCGATCGGCCGATCGCTGATCGCCGCTCTGCCGTCGGCGTCGCACGGCCCGGTCATGCTTCGCCGGTGCGGGGCAGAGGAGCCGTTGACGGTGTCGGGGCCGCGCGTGCGAAACGACGCACGCAAGGGGTTTCGACGTACCGGTAGAGCCACCAGGCGAGTACCTGGCAGACGCCCATCACGCCCAGGAGCAGCAGGGTTCCGGTCCACCAGGCGAAGCGGTGATCGGCTCCGACCATGGTCCGGGCGACGATGAGTACGGGGTAGTGGATCAGGTAGAGGGCGAAGGAGGAGTTGCCGAGGGCGGTCATGAGGGGGCTCCGGAGCCGTCGGCCGCGCCCCGCGAGGTCGGCGGTGGCCAGGGTGGGGATCACGAGCGCCATGGGAATGGCCGTCGCCGCGCCGAACAGATAGGCGGCCGGCAGGAACGGCGTGCACAGGAGGACGCAGACCGGCAGTACGGCCACCTTCCTGAAGGGCAGGTCGGGCCACTGCCCTGTCCGCACGAGCCGGGCCAGGACGATGCCCAGCGCGAACTCCAGCAGACGTACCGGGGGAAAGACGTAGACGAGCCACAACTGCGCGTCGGAGAGGGGGACCACCATGTCCGCGTCGGGTCCCCGCATCAGATGGGTCGAGGCGGGTGCGAGCACGATCAGAGCGGCGACTGCGCCCGCCCATGGCCGCAGACGGTGCCGGGGGATTCTCCGGAAGACGGGCAGCAGCAAGGGAAAGACGAGGTAGAAGAAGGCCTCGCAGGAGATCGACCAGCTCACGACATTGACGCTGAGGGCGTAGTCCAGTCGTGGCACCCAGGTCTGCAGCAGAAACAGGTTGGCGATCGCCTTGTCGGACGGGATGTCCGCCGTGGCGCCGAGGACGGGTGAGGCGGTGCCGGCGGTGAGCAGGAAGACGACGGTGACGGCCCATGTGACGACGTGGTTCGGCAGGATCTTCACCGCGCGGCGCCGCCAGAACGCGCGGGCATGGTCCCCGGGCCGCGCGGACCAGGTCAGCACGAATCCGCTGAGGACGAAGAAGGACGACACCGCCGTCGCCGCGAGGGGAACGGTCAGTGCCATGGGGTCGTTCAGCGGGTCGGAGTCGAACACCTGGGCGGCGTAGAAGGCATGGCAGAAGAGGACCATGAAGGCCAGGGGGAAGCGGTAGCCGGTCAGGGAGGGCAGACGGCTGTCGACCGTGGGGGCGGGATCTGGGGCAGCGACGGTCATCACCAGGCCAGGTCAGGAGGGTGCGGTCTACGGCTCGTTCGCATACGGCGAAGTGGATTTGGAACGGTTCAAACAGGGTGGAACCGTCGCCGTGCCGGGGCGCCGCCCCTTGCCGGGGCGCCGCCCCTTGCCGGGGCGCCGCCCCTTGACGGGGCGGGCCCCTCGCTCGTGGGTCCGGGTCGGGGTCTCAGAGGGTCTCAGACGGGCGCCGCCAGCTCGCCCGTGCCGAGTTCGCCCGTGCTGCCCAGTTCTTCGCTACCCAGGAATGCCTCCCCGTACTGCTCCAGGGCCCAGCCGGGCCGGTAGATGGTGTCCAGGTAGCGTTCGCCGAGGTCGGGGGCGATGGCCACGGCGGTGATGTCGGTGTTGCCGTCGTGGGTCAGCCAGTCGACGGCGCCGCTGACGACCGTGCCGGTGGAGCCCCCGAAGAGGAAGCCGCGCCGGGCCAGCAGATGGCAGGCCCGTACGGTGTCGGCCTCCTCGACGCGGACCACGTCGTCCACGTACGACGCGTCGAGCAGCGGCGGGGTGACGCTGGTGCCCAGGCCCGGGATGATCCGGCGGCCCGGAACCCCGCCGAAGGCCACCGAGCCCACACTGTCCACCGCCACGATCCGCACCCGCCGCCGGTGCTCCCAGAACCACTGGGCGCAGCCCATCAGCGTCCCCGAGGTGCCGACCCCCACGAACAGCACGTCGAGACGCGGGAACTGCCGGGCGACGGCGGGCGCGGTGGTGCGGTAGTGCGCCCGCCAGTTGGCCTGGTTGGTGTACTGGTCGAGCCAGACGTACCGCTCGTCGGCGGCGCACAGCGCGCGGACGTACGCGAGCCGCGCGCCGAGGAAGCCGCCGATCGGGTCCGGTTCGGTGATGATGTGCACCCGGCTGCCCAGCGCCTCCATCAGGTGCTCGGCCGCCGGGTTGCAGCGGGCGTCGGTCACGCACAGGAACCGGTAGCCCCGGCTCGCCGCGATCATGCTCAGCGCCACGCCGAGATTGCCGGACGAGGACTCGACGAGGGTCGAGCCCGGCCGGAGCCGTCCGTCCCGTTCGGCGGCCCGCACCATCTCGGTCGCGGCCTTGAGTTTGATCGAGCCGGCGAAGTTGAAACCCTCGCACTTCAGGAAGAGCTTGTGGCCGACGACCGGTCGCAGGTCGACGTACAGCTCCTCCTCGTTGAAGTCCGTGGGAACGGATATGACTGGCACTGCGGCCCCCCTGGTTGTGCAAAGTGCGACTGCGTCCGGCCGGTCAGCCGTGGCGGCGCAGTTCGTGGAAGAAGTCGTCCACGATCCGCAGCCCGCCCGAGCGGGCCACCTCGTCGTGGACAAAGCCGCCGACCGCGAGGTCGAGGACCCCGAGGCCGAAGGGCGAGAAGATCACCGGACGGTCCGTGGGCACGGTCGCCCGGCCGGTGAGGACGTCGTGGAGCGTTCCATCGAGGAAGTCCCGTCCGCCGGTGAGCTGTTCGGTCAGATGCGGTGAGGTGGCGGCCTTGAGGCAGTGCTCGACGTCGTCGACGAAGTTCGCCGACGCGAGCAGCACCTCGGGGGCCAGATCGCGCAACGAGACATGCAGGACGAGCGGGTGGTGCGCGAACCACTTGGGCTCGCGCACATGCGGTTCGCCCGCGATGGTCGCGAAGACCACCAGGTCGCTCGCCCGGATCAGCCCCTCGGCGCTGTCGTGCACGGTCACGCGCCCCCCGGCTTTGGACCGTTCCAGATAGCCCTGGAAGCCGGCCGCGCTGTCGGCGGACAGATCGTGCACCCCGACCTCCTCGAAGGACCAGCCGGTCGCCGCGAGGTAGGTGTGGATGTAGCGGGCGATCAGACCGGTGCCGATGAAGCCGACCCGGGTGGGACGGGGCACCGAGGGCTCCCGGCCCGCGCTCAGCCGGTCCGCCGCCAGCACCGCCGACGCCGCCGTGCGGGTCGCGCTGATGACCGAGGCCTCCAGACACGCGAACGGATAGCCGGTGGCATGGTCGTTGAGGATCAGCACGGCGGAGGCGCGCGGCAGCCCGCTCGCCGTGTTCTCCGGGAAGCTGGAGATCCACTTCAGGCCGTCCACCTGGAACTTCCCGCCCAGCGAGGCGGGCAGTGCGATGATCCGCGAGGATGGACGGTCGGGGAAGCGGAGGAAGTACGACGGCGGGTTGACGGTGTCGCCCGTGTCCCCGGCGCCGTGCAACAGATAGGCCGACTCGACCAGTTCGACGATCTCCCGCTCACGGCCCCTGAGGGCTCCCTGCACCTGGGCGCCGGAGATCACGGCGAAACCCGGAACCTCGGTCATGCGAAGCTCACCTCGTCCTTCGTGTCGGAGTCCCGCCGGTTGGCGTTCCTCGTGCCGCCCGTGCCGGAGTTCTCGGCGACATCGCCGGTCAGCCGTACGGGGTCGGCCAGGCCCACCAGCACCTCGCGCGGCCCCTCGAAGGGTTCGCGGTCGTGGGCGCAGCGGATGTTGTCGACGAGCATCAGGTCACCGGCCTGCCAGGGCTCGCGGACCGTGTGGGCCTCGTAGATCTCGTTGAGGGTCCCGACCACGTCCTCGCCGATGGGCCGGCCGTCGCCGTAACAGGTGTTGAAGGGCAGCCCGTCAGGGCCGTACAGCTCCACCAGGTACTCGCGGACCTCGGGGTCCATGGTCCACTCGCTGAGGAACGCGATCTGGTTGAACCAGCAGCGGCGGCCGGTCACCGGGTGGCGCAGTACGGCGGAGCGGTGCTGCCGGGTGCGCAGGGTGCCGTCGGGCTGCCAGGCGAAGTCGATGGCGTGGGCCCGGCAGTAGGCCTCGACGACGGTCCGGTCGTCGGTGCCGAAGGTCTCGGCGACCGAGGCGCCGATCTCCTCGTTGTATGAGCGGGTCAGCAGCCAGCCGTCCCGTTCGAATCGCTTGGCGAGCGTGGGCGGCAGCGCCGCGAGTACGGCCTCGGCGTCGGCGATGCCCGTCGCCCCGCCCTCCTCGGGGGCCTTGAGACAGGCGAGGAGCAGCAGGCCGGGGAACTCCACGCGGTAGCTCAACTCGTGGTGCATGCACATCGGTTGGTTCGCCGGCCAGGCCGTCGAGGAGTACAGGCCGTCCCCGTGGGCGCGGCGGGGCGCGAAGGCCTCGTGCTCGCTCATCAGGTCGTCGGTCAGCTGCCGGAAGACCGCGCCGACCTGGTCCGCGTCCCTGAGGCCGAGCCCCCGGACGAGGACCGCGCCGTGCTCGGCGACGACCGCCCGCAGGGCGTTGCGGTGGTCGGCGGCCCAGCGGACCGGATCGGTGCCGGGGGAGACGGGCAGCAGCGGCGGCCGGTCACGGGCCACCTCGACACCCTCCGCGTACGGGGCGGTCGGCGTCGACCGCGCCTCCGGCGCGGCGGCCTCCGGTGCGGCCTGCTCCGGTGTCGGCTGGTCCTTCCGGCGGCGGCCGGTGAAGCCGCGGCGGCTGAGGAAACTCATGACGACGCCCTCCGTTCGGTGTTCGTGCGCGTGTCGAGGCCGGTGGCTCGTCCCGTACCGGCGTCCCCGGCGGTGGCCCCGTCGGCCCCCGCCCCCGACGCCCTCGTGTCGAGCAGCGCCGCCAGATCGGCCAGGACCGGATGTCCGGCCACGTCCTTCAGAGACACCGCCCGGTCCAGGGCGATGGCGAGCTTCACGGCGGACAGGGAGGTGCCGCCCCGGTCGAAGAAGTGGTCGTGGCGGCCGATCCGGGTCCGGGGCACGCCGAGGATCTCGGCCCACACGGTCGCCAGCCGCTCCTCGGTCGGTGTGACCGGGCGGGCCCCCGACTCGCCCTCCTCGGCGTCCAGTCGTTCCGCCAGCGCGGTGAGCGAGCGCCGGTCGGTCTTGCCGTTGGCGGTCAGCGGCAGGCTCTCGCGCCAGTGGAACACCGACGGCACCATGTACTCCGGAAGCGAGACGGCCAGCCGCTCCCGCAGCGCCTCACCATCGAGGGGGCGCCCGGAGTGGAAGGCGACCAGCCGGTCCCCGTGGACGACCACGACCGCCCCGTCCCGCACACCGTCCACCCGGAGCAGCGCGTTCTCGACCTCGCCGATCTCGATGCGGAAGCCCCGCACCTTGACCTGGGTGTCTCGGCGCCCCAGGAACTCCAGCTTGCCGTCGGGCCGCCAACGCCCCTGGTCACCGCTGCGGTACAGCCGCTCACCGGGCCGGTAGGGGTCGGTGGTGAAGGCCGGCCGGGTCCGCTCGGGATCGTTGACGTACCCCCGGCCGACGCACACCCCGGAGAAGACGATCTCCCCGGGGGCGCCCAGCGGCACCAGCGCGAGGTGCTCGTCGACGACGTACACGCGGACGTTGCCGATGGGCCGGCCGAGCGGCACCCGGTCGCCCTCCGGTGCCCGGTGCATCACCTCGTGGTTGGTGTCGTCCGAGGTCTCCGTCAGACCGTAGGCGTTGACCAGCGGAATCGTCGGCATGGTGGCGAACCAGCGCTCGGCCAGCTCCCGCTTCAGCGCCTCCCCGGTGACGGACACCCCTCGCAGCGCCCGCAGTTCACAGGGCCGTTGCTCCAAGTGGGCAAGGACCGCCTCCAGATACGACGGCACCACCTGGAGCACATTCACCCGGCCCTCGGCGATCCGGTCCACGAACCGGCCGACGTCGAGGATCACCTCCTGCTCCACCAGCAGCGTCCGCCCGCCGACCAGGGGCGCGGCCAGCAGCTGCCACAGGGAGATGTCGAAGCACTGCGGGGCGGTCTGGGCGACGACGTCACCCTCGCCGATGTCGAGGTCGTCGAGCTTGGCGTGGAGATGGTTGACCATGCCGGCGTGCTCGCACATCGCGCCCTTGGGCTCGCCCGTCGACCCGGAGGTGAAGTAGATGTAGGCGAGCCGCTCCGGCCCGATCTCCATGCCGAGGTCGGAGTCGGCGTGCGCCTCGTCGTACGCGTCCCCCACCGACAACCGCTGCACGCCGCTCAGTTCGGACGAAGCCAGCGCCTCGTCGAGGCTGGTCGTGCTGCCCTCCTCGGTGAGGACCAGCTCGCAGCCGGCGCGGGTGAGGGCGCGGGCGATGCGCTCGGCCGGGAAGTGCGGCTCGATCGGCAGATAGACCCCGCCCGCCTTGAACACCGCGAGGACGGCGGCCATCCAGTCGAGGTTCCGCTCGGTCACCACGGCGACCACGCCCTCACGGCCGAGCCCGCGTACGAGCAGGGCCCGACTGAGCTGATTGGCACGGGAGTTGAGTTCCCGGTACGTCCACTCCCGGTCACCATGGACGGCCGCGACCGCCTCCGGGTGGGCTACGACCCGCTGCTCGAACAGCTCGTGCACCCGGCGGTCGGGCAGTTCACGCTCCGGGCCCGCCAATCCGTCGATCTGCAGGCGGAGTTCGTCGTCGGACAGCAGGTTCTGCCGCCCGTACTCGGCCTCCGGCTCCATGGCGAGCCCGGTGAGCGCGGTGACGTGGTACCCGGCGATCCGGGCGGCCCCGCTCTCGTCCAGGACCTCCGTGCGGTACCGCAGCCGCAGCGCGGGCCCGTCGTCGCCGTACACCGTTCCCACCCGCAGGACCACGTCCTCGTCGAGGTCGCCGTCCGTGCCGGTGGTGTCGAGCACCGTCTCGAAGGGCGGCCCGTCGAGGCCGAGTTCGCGCCGCAGTACGTCCACCGGGAACTCGGCGTGGGAGAGGGCCCGCGAGGTCACCCGGTGGGTGTGGAGCAGCAGGTCGTGCCAGGTCTCGCCGGGTGCGGTCGTGATCCGGCACGGCAGCGGCCGCCCGTCCCGGGACCAGCCGACGGTGACCTCGCGCTCCCCGGACAGCGCGGCGAGCACCCGCGCATGGGCCGCGAGCAGCCTCTGAGCACTGTCCGATGAGGTCAACACCCCGTCGGGCAGGGCCACTTCGTACGTACCCACCCCCTTCGCCGGATCGGCGCTCCACCTCGGCACCGAGGCCCGCCCTCCGGCGGTGAGCACCCCGCGCCAGAACTCCCGGGCAGCGGAGCCCGTCGCATTGCCGGTAGCGCCGCCCGCAGTCATGCGGGCACGGCTGCCACCCGTCTCCAACTGATCCATCGTCTTCCCCCGATTCACCGTTCTCCGGTGGTTTCCGTGGCCGGGTTCCCGCCCCATCGCGCGTGCGGGGGCATCTCCTCGCCCTTCATCAGGAAGGAGTCGGGAGCCAGCTCGGCGCCGTCGCCCATGGTCACGCCGTAGTGGACGAGCGCCCCGACGCCGAGCGTGCAGCCCGCGCCGATCGTGATGTGGTCGGACTTGTAGGTGCCGTCCTCCTGCGAATGGCTCTGGATCTTGCTGCCGGCGGCCAGCGTGCAGTCGTCCCCGATCGCGGTGAGCGTCCGCTCGGTGATGTACACCCCGTCGTCGAAGACCCGCCGCCCGATCCGCACCCCCGTCAGCCGCCAGACCAGGCTCTTGTACGGGGTGCCGTTGAGGAGTTCCAGATAGTGGTCCGGCAGCTTCCACATGCGCTCCTGATGCCAGAAGAGCGGGTCGTAGATGGAGCACAGGGTCGGCTCCAGCGGCCGGAAGCGGGTCATGATCCGCTCGATGAGGACGTAGTACGCCACCGTGAAGAGCATCGCGGTGAGCGGGATCGCGGCGAGCGCGAGGAAGCCGACGCCGTCGTAGTGGCCGTAGACGTCGTAGGCGGCGAAGCCGAGCACGGTGAGGGTGAAGGTGTGCAGCCAGCGCAGGAAGAGGAAGATCCCCATCGAGCGCAGGTTGTAGCGGTTCTTCGCGGTCAGTCGGCGGTGCAGTTCCTCGCCCTCGCGCAAGTGGTCGAAGCGGCTGTCGCGTTCCACCGAGCGCGGGATCTCGAACGGCGGTGAGCCGAGCAGTCCGACCCCTTCGCGGATCTCTCCGTCGAGGGGGACCAGCACCTTGGTCGCCAGCAGACAGTTCTCGCCGGTGCGCCCGCCCACCGGGTAGGCGATGAAGTTGCCGAGGAAGTTGTGCCCGCCGATCTCCGTGCGGGAGACCCGGAACGAGGTCCCGGAGTAGTCGGCGTTCATCATCGACAGCCCGTCCGCGACCATCGTGCCGCTGCCGACCGCCGACAGATACGGCGACTCGTGCTGGACGTCCGTACCGAAGTTCGACCCGGTCTGCTCCACCCGCCCCAGGTCGTATCCGAGGGCCTTGAGGTACGGGACGATGTACGAGCTGTCGCCGCACAGCCATGTGAAGAACTTGATGTTGGTCAGTCGGACGATCGCCCGGTGCACCCCGTAGTGGAAGCCGTACAGCGGATAGACGCGGTCCGGCTTGATCAGCGGGCTCAGCAGCCGGGGCAGGCCCAGGGCACAGACGGCGCCGATGACGACCGTGGCGAGGAACAGCACCACGGACAGGGCCAGTGCCTCGGCGTAGAAGCGGGCCGAGTCGATGTGCTGGGCCGCCGGGTCGAGCAGGACGTCGAGTTCGGGGGCGGCGGCGAGCAGCAGATAGGTGCCGCCGACGGAGAGCGGTATGTACAGCAGGAAGGTCTGGAGCAGGGTGGTGATCCCGTATCCGGCCCGTCGGAGCGGGCCGCAGGGGAGGGGGCCGACGCGTAGGTGGTCGATGTGGGTGCGCCTGGCGGGGGAGCCGTGCCAGCTCTGGCCGGCCGGGACCGTGTCGCCGGTACGCAGGGCGGAGGAGTGGCCCAGCTGGGAGCCGTCGCCCAGGGTGGTGCCGATGTCGAGGACGGTGTGCTCGCCGACGAACACGTCCCGGCCCAGGGTGACCGGGCCGGTGCGGATACGGCCGGCGCGCGGCCGGTAGCCCAGGAAATAGGCGTCCTTGCGGATCAGTGTGCCCGCGCCGATGGTCAGCAGGTCGGTGCAGACCGGGACATGGCGGCTGAGGATCGTCACGCCGGGCCCGATCCGGGCGCCGAGGGCCCGGAGGTAGAGCACGTACAGCGGGTTGCCGACGAACAGGATCATGGGGCTGGTCCGCAACAGTGCTTTGACCAGCCAGAACCTCAGATAGGCCGGTCCCCATACCGGGAACTCCACGGGTTTCCAGCGCCCGATGAGCAGCCATTTGGCGATCACCGGAAGCAGGCAGAGCGTGAGGAGGCCGAGTCCGCCGAAGACGGCCGAGCGCAGATAGACCTCGACGATTCCCGAGCCGTCCGCGATCCACTCGTAGCCGCGGATGGAGGCGAAGGCGAAGAGCAGACAGTGCCCCATGAACAGGAGCGATTGCGCCGCCCCGCACAGGAGATACCGGGGTGTGCTGCCCGGGGCGGGCGGCTCGACCGGAACGGGGGGCGCGGGTGACGGGGCGGGCGCCTCGGCGAGCGCCGCCGCGAGGCCCCGGAGTGTGGGGTGGCGGTAGATGTCCCGAATGGTCACCGACGGCAGATCGGGGTGTTTCCTGACGCGGGCGCAGAAATGCGCCATCGTAAGGGAGTTGGCACCCAGATCCTCGAAGAAATGACCGTCGACGGGCACTTGTTCGATATGGGTGACGTCGGCCAGAACTTCGGCGAGGAGTTGCTCGGTGGCGGTGTACGCTTCCGCCGCGTCCGGTTCGGCCCCCTGGACCTCACCCGGTTTTTCCGCCACGTGTCGTGGTACTGGCAGTGTCATTGAATTTCTCCGCGACGGTATTGCGATGGAAGGCGCCCGGGGGTGAACGGGACGGCGCGCGGAATGACAGGAGAAAAGAGGGTGGAAGGGCAGATGGGGCGGGGAGGGAGGGCAGGGAGGGAGAGCGGGGACGGAGGGCCGTGACAGCTGTGGCGGAATCGATCAGGCCTGGTCGGAGCCTGGTGAAATCCCCCGATGGATGCCGCGTCCGGTCCTGGTCGAGGTGGGCGCCGCAGAATGCAATCGGATTCTTTCGGTACATTCGGGAACAGGTCAAGGGAGATCGGTTAATTGACGCTTTCCCGCCCCTTTTCCGATCTCTTCCGACCTGTCGGACCTCGTCCCCTGGCCCGCTTCAGCGGGGAACTTTCCCAAGGGCGGGTGCAAGCGCGCGGGGCCGTTCCGCTTTCCGTCCTCGAATGATTCGGCCAGCACGTTCATGACAGAAAAGGCGATTCGGAATCACCTTTGATTTCTGCTGGGTTTCTCCACGCTTTCTGCCCCGTGACGCGACCGGAGGGGAGCCTGCGGCACGGGCGGGCCGCGTGGCCGGCGTCTCGGTGGGCGGGACCGGGAGGTGAGGAGGTCAGCCACAGGCGGATACCTTTAGGGCGTGCAGTCAGCAAGCCAGTCACCTCAACAATCCGAGAGCCCGCACGGGCGCCTCCACCGTGCGCGTGCCCTCTACCGGAACGTCTCCAAGCGCAGGACCGCCTGGCTGCTCCTGAAGGACACCGTCAACTCCTGCATCGAGTACCGCATCCTGGGCCTCGCGGCGGAGGCGGCGTTCTTCACCCTGCTCTCCGTGCCCCCGCTGCTGCTCAGCATGATCGGCCTGCTCGGCTACGTCGACGACTGGACCGGCGCCGACACCATCGCCAGCCTGGAGGCCAACCTCCTGGAGGCCTCCCGTACGGTCCTCTCCGACAAGGGCGTCCGCCAGATCGCGCAGCCCATCCTGGACGATGTGATGAAGGGCGGCAGGCCCGATGTCATCTCCATAGGGTTCCTGTTCGCCCTGTGGTCCGGCTCCCGCGCGGTGAACGTCTTCATCGACACCATCACCGTCATGTACGGTCTCGACGGCGTCCGGGGCATCGTCAAGACCCGGCTGATGGCGTTCCTGCTGTTCCTCGTGGCCCTGCTCATCGGCTCGATCGCCCTGCCGCTGATGGTCGCCGGCCCGGACGCGGTCGTCCGGATCGTCCCCTGGTCGGCGACGGTCGTCCAAGTCCTGTACTGGCCGGTCGTGATCGTGCTGTCGATCGTCTTCCTGACGACCCTGTACCACGTGTCCGTCCCCGTCCGTTCCCCCTGGGTCGAGGACGTCCCCGGCGCGCTGGTGGCCCTGGGCATGTGGGTGCTGGGCAGCTTCCTGCTCCGTATCTACCTCACCAGCACCATCGAAGGCGCCACGATCTACGGCTCGTTGGCCGCGGCGGTGGCCGTCCTGCTCTGGATCGGGGTCTCGGCCTTCGCCGTGCTGGTCGGCGCCGCCGTCAACGCGGCCATCGACCGGGTCTGGCCGGCCGCCGCCACCGCCGCCGCCCGCGCCGCCAACGAACGCCTCCGCGAGGAACAGGCCGCCGAGTACGTCGCCCGGGCGGCCGCCGCCCGCTCCCACGACCCCGAGGACCCGGACATGCCCTCGGAGTTCCCGGAGCGCTGGTCCCGCTTCCTGCCCCCGGAGGACGTGACGTCGAGACTGCGGTCACCCGTGAAGAAGGGGGAGGAGTAGGGGCCGCGCCGCCCAGCGCGAGATGCGCCCGGCGGCCACTGCCGCACAGCGCGACATGCGCCCGGCGGCCACAGGCGTAGCCTCGTTCCCATGTACGCCGAAAGGCCGTCCAGGCTGTCCGGGGCTGTGGTGTGGACCAATACGCCGTCCCGCGCCGCCGGTACGGCACGGGTCCTGCCCGACGGATGCATGGATCTGCTCTGGCACGACGGACGGCTGCTGGTCGCCGGCCCCGACACCCGGGCGCACCTCACCGAGGGCGAACCGAGCCGGTGGGCCGGAGTCCGCTTCTACCCCGGCACCGCGCCCACCCTCCTCGGCGTGCCCGCCCACGAACTGCGCGACCGGCGGGTGGAGCTGAACGATCTCTGGCCGGCCCCGCTCGTACGGCGGCTCACCGCCCGGGTGAACGCGGCGGACGACCCGGCCGACGGGCTCGAACAGGTGGCTCTGGAGCGGGCGGGGGAACTGCCCGAGCCCCCCGACCCCTTGCTGCGCGGTGTCGTCCTCGCGCTGGACGCCGGACGGTCCGTGGCCGCCACCGCCGATGAACTGGGGCTCGGCGCCCGGCAGTTGCACCGCAGATCGCTCGCCGCGTTCGGGTACGGACCCAAGACGCTCGCCCGGGTACTGCGGCTGCGGCGGGCGCTCGCCCTGGCCCGGGACGGCGTGGCGTACGCCGAGACCGCCACCCGGGCCGGATACGCCGACCAGGCCCATCTGGCCCGTGACGTACGGGAGTTGGCGGGACTTCCGCTCGGCGAACTACTCGGCGGCGGACGGTAGCGGGGCGAAGAGGTCGACCCCGTTGCCGTCGGGGTCGAGTACGACGGCGTACCGCTGGCCCCACACCGCGTCCCACGGCTTCAGCTCCCCGTGGTACCCGGCGGCGGTCAACTCCTCGTACACCGAGTCGACTTCGGCCGGGCTGTCGCACAGCAGGGCCAGCCCCGCGCCGCCGCCCTTCCCCCGTACATACGCGGGGTGGAAGGACCGTACGGTCTCCTCGGTGTCCAGCAGCAGCCGCAACCCGCCGGGCAGCTCGGCCTCGGCGTGCGGCAGGCTCTCGGCACCCTCCGGGAAGGCGAAGCCGAGGCGGCGGTAGAAGGTGACGGAGGCGGCCATGTCCGAGGCCACCATGCCGATCGCATCGAGTCGTGGAGTCATACGGCCACCGTAGGAGGGGCGGGGAGGGCCGGTCTTGAAGGAATCGGACACCGGGCGGCCGGCCGGCGGGCACCGGCGTGAGCGGCGAGCGGGCAGCCGGCGGGCGCGGAGGCGGCGGCGAGCGGGCACCGACGCGGCCACCGAGCGTGAGAATGGACTCTTTGGCTCACCTGTGGAACATCTGTGCGGCAAAATGTGGCCATGTTCCGTACCGCGCGCATGCTGCTCCCTCTGGCATTGCTGTCGTTGCCGTTGACGGCCTGCGGGACCGAGAAAGTCGTCGCCACGGGCCGCGAACCCCTGGCAGCCGCCCCCGACCGGGCCGAACTCCACGCCCGCGCCGAGCGACTGGGCTTCGCCCCCGGCCTGGTCTACGTCACCGAGGCCCCCGGCTTCGTCCTCGCCCGCCAGTCCATCGGCGTGTACGGCGACGACGGCTTCTCCTCCGCCTACTGGTCCCGCCGGAACAGCGCCCAACTGCTGCTCCTGGTCGACCGGGGCACCATGACCGCCGAGAGCTGCCCGGAGCAGCCGATCGGCCAGGGCGCGGGTGGGCGGGTCAGCTGCGAGCGGGACGGAGACACCTGGTACCGCACCTCGGCGGGGCAGCACGAGTACGCCGTACCGGCGCGGGGCCATGTGCTCCGGATCAGCGCCGTCACCAGCATGGTCGACCGCGCGGCCCTGCGCACCGCCGCCCTCGCCGCCCGTCCCCCGTCCGACGCCGAACTGGCCGGCCTGCTCCCGCCCGGCCCCGGCGGCAAGTTCCCGCCACCGGGCGATGGCAAGTTCCCGCCACCGGGCGACGGCGAGGTCGGGTCACCTGCCCACGGCATACCGCTCGAACGCGGTGATCTGCCCCGGTACGGTGACGGGGCCCCGAACAACGAGGTGGGGGCGTCGGGTTGAGGTGCCCCCGGGGGCGTGTTCCCCGGCCGCTCAGCCGTTGTGGCGGGCCGGCTTCGCCCCGGTGTCCCTCAGGAAGTCGACGATGACCTCGGCGAGGCGTTCGGGCTGGTCCTCGGGGACGAGGGTGGAGGAGTCGGAGATCTCCACGAGGCGGCCCCGAGGGTAGAGACCGGCCAGGCGGGGCCCGTGTTCGCGCGGCATCAGCGGGTCCTCGGTCGCCCAGACCACCAGTACGGGGCGGTCGTACGCGCGCAGGCCCTCGCTCCAGGCGAGCAAGGTCTCCCGGCCGGGCGCCGAGGTGGCGAACGCGGCGAAGTCCCGGCGGACGGCCCTGCTGCGGGTCGCCGGTGCGAACCAGGCGTCCAGGACGTCGTCCGGAATCCCCCGCAGACTCATCCCGCCATAGCCCTTGCGGTTGTGCCGGAACGCCGGCACCCGCATCAGCCACATCAACAGCCGGACCCCACCCGGTACCCGGCACACGGTCGCCATCGCCTTGGCCGGTCCCGGCGGGAAGTTGTCGAACGCCTCGCAGGCCACCAGCACCATCCGCGCGACCCGCCGCCGCCCCTCGTCCTCCAGCACCAGGAACTGGCCGCCGCCCCAGTCATTGAGCACGAGCGTGACATCGTCCAGCCCCAGCCGTTCGACGAACTCGCCCAGCAGCCGGGCCACTCCACGATGGGACAGATCGGCGCCGGGCCGCATCGGCCGCCGATGGCCCCCGAGCGGCAGCGTCGGCAGCACACACCGGTACCCCTTCAACAGCGGCACCACCTTCCGCCACTGCTCCCCGTCCATCGGCACACCGTGCCCGAACACCAGCACCGGCCCCTCGCCCCCGGTGTCCCGGTACTCGATGACTCCGTCCGACAGTTCGATCAGCTCGATCTCCGGCTCCGGCATGGGCTCCCCCATTCGACGGTCGACACCCGTTCACCGCTCGTCGTACGACCCTATGGGGCGTGCCAACGGATTCCCCACGGTTCGGTCAAGCGGTGGCAAGGACCCTGGTGCGGGTGAACGACGGGCGTCATGGGACCGTACGCGTAGTGGCGGCCGTACGGGTGGGCCGGCGTTTCCGCCGCCCCTCGAACCTCTTCGTCGCACCACCAGCGACACCAGTCGCACCAGTAGCACCGAGCTTCGCATTTGCTCCACAGGGAAGGACCTTCGGGTTGTCGCACATACGCTCTCCGCAGCTTCCGGGCCCGACCGAGGCCCCGGACGACGACGAGCCCTCCGGCCCACCGAGGCCGACAGCGGAGGCGACCGAGGCCGAGCCCGAGCCCGAGGCCGAGCCCGAGGCCAAGGCCGAAGCCACGGTCGATGTGGGAGCCATGCACCCCCGGCTCGCCTCCGTACTCACCCGGAGCGCCACCGGACTGGCCATCGCGCTCGTCGTGTTCGCGTTGCTCATGCCCAATGACATGACCGACTTCGAAGTGGGGCGGCTGCTGCGGATACCGGCGGAAGGGATTCTCGTCGGGGCCCTGTTGCTGGTCCTGCGGCCGAGGGCGCGGCGTGTGGCCGTGGTCGTCGTCGGTGTGCTGCTCGGGCTGTTGATGATCGTCAAGGTGCTGGACCTCGGGTCGTACTGGACCCTCGACCGCCCCTTCGACCTGGTGCTGGACTGGATTCTGCTGGACGACGCGCAGTCGTTCATGAAGGACTCGCTCGGCGGCACGATGGCGCTGGCGGCGACGGTCGGCGTCGTGGCGCTGGCCCTCGCGCTGCCCGTCCTGATGATCTGGGCGGTCGCACGGATCAGCCGGCTGATGGAGAGCCACCGCCCCCTCGCGAGCCGTACGCTCCTCGTTCTCGGCACCGCCTGGATCACCTGCTCGACCCTGACCCTGGAGATCGCCGGCGTCCCGGTCGCCTCCCGCAGCGCCGCGACCCTCGTGGAGAACCGTATCGAGTCCGTGCGGGACGGCCTGAAGGACGGGGAGGCCTTCGAGAAGCAGGCCGCCGTCGACGCCTTCGCGGACGTACCGCCGGACCAGCTGCTGACCGGGCTGCGCGGCAAGGACGTACTGATCACCTTCATCGAGAGCTACGGCCGTTCCGCGCTCGACGACCCGCAGATGGGGAAGCCGCTCAGCGGGACCCTCGCGGAGCGGACCGCGGAGTTGGAGGAGGCGGGGTTCACGGCGAAGAGCGGTTGGCTGCGCTCGCCCATCACCGGCGCCGGCAGCTGGCTCGGGCACTCCACATTCCTGTCCGGGCTGTGGATCAAGAACCAGTCGCGGTACGCCCATCTCGTCGCCGGCGACCGGCTCACCCTCACCGAGGCGTTCCGCCGTACCGGGGCCTGGCGCACGGTCGGCATCGTGCCGGGGACGCAGATGGCCTGGCCGGAGGGCAAGTACTTCGGCCTGGACCACATCTACGACTCCGACGAACTCGGCTACCAGGGCCCGAAGTTCAGCTGGTCCACCATGCCCGACCAGTACACCCTCAAGGCCTTCGAGGAGTTGGAGCACGGCAAGGCGGACCGGGGGCCGATGATGGCGGAGATCATCCTGACCTCCAGCCACAACCCCTGGGCGCCGATCCCCAGCACGATTCCCGAGGACGAGATCGGCGACGGCACGGTCTACCACGACCTCCAGAAGGCCGAGGGCAAGGACCCCAAGGAGGTCTGGGAGAACCCCTTGGACGTCAGGGACGAGTACCGCAAGTCCATCGAGTACTCGGTGACCAGCCTCGTCGACTTCATGGCGAAGTACGGCAAGAAGAAGGACACCGTGCTGATCTTCCTCGGCGACCACCAGCCCAACAAGACGGTCACCGGCGACGACCCCGTCCACGACGTACCGGTCTCGATCGTCGCCCAGGACCCCGAGGTCTTCGACAGGATCGCCGACTGGGGGTGGGCGGACGGTCTCCAGCCCGCCGATGACACCCCGGTCTGGCGCATGGACAAGTTCCGCGACCGCTTCATGACGGCGTTCGGCCCGGAGGGCACGGGGCAGCCGGGCGGTACGCCGTAGCCGGGGGCGGTGGCTGAGCGGTACCGGCAGGGGAGCAGCCGATGCCGTCCGCCAGTCGTACGCAGGGCCGTGTCACCCCTCCCCGACGGGCGTCCCCCAGTCCAGCAGCCCGGTCAGTGTGTCCTCGCCCGGCCGGGTCTTGCCGGTCGGGCGGCCCGAGGAGTCGGACTGGGCGGCGGTGCCGCGCGACAGGGCGCCGCTCGCCGTGATGTTGTGCTCCACCCGGGCTCGGCGAAGCGACTCGTAGCGGGTGAGCGCCGTGTCGGGGTCCGGCAGGTCCCTCAGGCACTTGGCCAGGACGACCGCGTCCTCCAGGGCCATGGCCGCGCCCTGCCCGGTGGCCGGCGACGCGGCGTGGGCGGCGTCCCCGAGGACCAGGGCACGGCCGGAGCGCCACACCATGCCGACCGGCAGCTCGGTGGCGTTGGTGACCATCAGCTGCCCGTCCGTGGCCGCGACGATATCGGCGGCGGGAGTGCCGTCCTTGCGCAGGAGGGGGAGCAGCAGCTCACGCCAGTCGGCCGCCCCGCCCCCGGCGATCTCCTCCGCGGACAGCGCCTCGCCCATGACCCGCGCGAACCAGTACGTCTCCCCGTCCGGCGAGCACGCGAAGCCGAAGGCGGCCCCGCTGCCCCGGACCATGGTGAAACAGTCGCTCTCCCCGGCCGGAGCGACCCCGGTGGTGTAGCCGTAGAAGACCCGCTGGCCCGCGTACTCTGGCACCGCGCCGGGCGCGACCGTACGCCGGACCGTGGAGTTGAGGCCGTCGGCGCCGAGGAGCAGATCGCCCGATGCCGTGCCGCCGCCGTCGAAGTGGACGGTCACGCCGTCGCCGTCATGGTCGTCCACCCGGGTCAGCCGGGCGCCGTGCCGTACGGGGATGCCTCGGCGTACGGCCTCCGCCTGGAGCGCCGCGTTGAGTTCGCCCCGGCGCAGACAGCGGAAGTTCAGCAGCGGGTCGTGGGCCTCGCCCATCGGCGCGCGGGCCGCCTCGGTGCCGTCGGCGTCCAGGACCCTGATCGATGTCAGCGGGAACCCGATCGCGGTGACCGCGGCCGTGGCGTCGATCTGCCCGAGGGCCCGCATCCCGTTGCTCGCCAGCGTCAGAAACGCCCCGACGTCTTCGGCGGTGTCCGGATGAGCCTCGTACACCTCGACATCGAACCCCGCCTTGTGCAGCGCCAGCGCCGACGCCGACCCCGCGATTCCGCCGCCGATGACCAGTACTCGCGTCATGTGCCCCGCACTCCACTCGTCTCGTCCGCACCCGACATGGACCGTTCCACACCACACCACGGCGAGGTCAACTCCCCGCCACCGCCGATGCTTTCACGATCCGCCGACGACCTCAGAGACCTTCGCGCGCCACCCAGGCGATCCCGCCGCGCAGATGCGCCAGGAAGTCCGGGTCCTCGTACGCCTCGGCCGCGTGCCCGAGCGCGGTGTAGAACACCCGCCCGGCACCCTGCTCCCTGCACCACACCAAGGGATGGTCCTCACCCATCTCCCCGCCCTCGTACGACGATTCGTCCGCGCACGCCAGAACTTGGACCGCTCCTCGGGGGTTGGCGCGGAAGTCGTACCACTCGTCGGTGAACTCCCACACGGGCGGCAGATGCCGCGTCGCCGGATGCTCCCGGTCCTCGACGAGCGCCTTGCCGGGCTGGTACTCGGGGTGCCGGGCGAACCGCGCGCCCAACAGCTCGCCGTAGTAAGGCCATTCGTACTCGGTACAGGCCGCCGCGTGCACCCCCGCGAAACCGCCACCCTCCTCCACATACACCCGCAGCCGCTCCCGCCCGGCGCCGGTGAGCACTTCCCCGCTGGTGGACAGGAACACGACCGCCGCGTACGCGTCGAGCGGACCCTCGAAGACCGCCGGGTCCTCGGAGGCATCGACGTCGAAGCCGAGCGTGCGCACGGCGGCGACGCCGGCCGGGATGGAGTCGTGACGGTAGCCGGTCGTACGGGAGTACACGAGGATGCGGGGGTTGGACGTGAGTGACATGATACGAGCCTATGTTCGAGTCCCGCCTGGCCCCAAGGACCGAAAGTTTCGCGAGGGACGGATGGGGCCGGGACACCCTGAGCAGCCGCAGTGACGCCGCCGTGGTCCGCCCGGACAGTCGGCCTTGGCGGACCACGCCCTGGGGTTACTCGCTGAGCAACTGGTGGAGGAAGGCGGCATTGGCCGCAAGATCGTGGCCGAGGACCACGGTGTGCCGGCGGAGCTTGGTGAGGCGGTCGGTGACGGTCTGACGGGCGTTGCCGCTGCCGCCGCCCCCGGACGGCGCGAGGCCGAGGATGTCGAGGTAGCGGTCCTCGGTCGCGCCGTGCATGAAGTCGGCGTCGCCGAACGTGCGGTGGCAGTCCTCGACGGCCGGGGCGGTGTCGTACTGGATACGCGGGAACAGTACGGCTTGGGCGAGGCCGCTTGTGGCCAGCTTCAGGCCGAACCAGTCGGCGAACTGGTCGGGGTAGACCTGAGCCTTGCGCTCACGCTTGCCGCCGGGCTCCCACAGCGGTTCTCGCCGCCCGGCCAGAACGGCGTCGGTGACCTGGGGGTGCTGGGTGGGGTGCAGGGACTCTCCGGCTCGGAGGCGCTCGCGGACGACGTCGTACCAGCCCAGCGCGTCAAGCAGGCCGAGGCCGATCGCGGCCGCCGATGGCCAGGGCAGGACGTCCAGCCGCCCGGCTTCGTCCGGCCGGACGAAGATCCGGTCGTTGGCCAGTAGTCGCCAGCCCAGATTTGCCAGGGCGAGGGCGGTGGTGGTCTTGCCGGCGCCCTTCTGGCCGAAGGTGAGTACGGTACGGCAGTTGTCGGTCACGGCGGAGGCGTGCAGCAGCGTCCAGCCGTCCCGCAGCAGCATGCCGCGCATGGCGTCGCGGGCGATCCGCGCGGCGGCCAGAGCCACCGGCTCGCTCCGGGTACCGACCACGGACAGCCGACCGGTGGCGGGCTCGTGCCGGTAGGCCAGTTTCTGGGTGGGGCTCACAGCGGTGACGGTGCCCTCGGCGTCGCGGGCCACCAGTGTGGCCGCCTTGGCGTATGTGGTCTCCTCGTGGGGGCAGGCATTTACCAGAGCCTGGAGCGCGGCGTACTGGCCGGCGTCGACGTCGGCGAAGACCACCGGGGCGGCGCACACACTCTCCGGCGGTACCTCGAAGGCGTTCCACCAGGGGCCGAAGTAGCGGCGCGCGTAGTCGGTGACCGCAGGGGTGTTGCCGACCATCGTGATGTTGACGTCGGCGGCGAGCAGCCGCGTGGCGGTGAGGGTGTTCATGAAGTCCTTTCGTCGGCGGGAGATTCCAGCTCGGGCAGAGACCGCAAGGCCTGGTAGGCGTTGCGGAGCTTGATGTCGGCCGCCGTGAACTGTCGTTGTTCGGCCGCGTCGAGGGAGGGCAGGCACGCTACGGGCCGTCCCTGGGTGAAGCGCAACGGAATTCCCAACCAGCCGCCCCCGTACGGAGCGGACAGCTCCTCGATTCCGTCGTCCACAGCGAGCGTCTTGCGCAGGGCGGAGAGCACGGCACCGGCGGGCCCGGAGCGGGTGCGGCCGATGCCGGAGCTGATCTGCCCGGCCCGGGCGGCAAGCTCGTCGCGGAGTTGCTTGAGCGGTAGTGGGACGTGCCGGCCGTTGACGGTCGTCGAAGACGCGCACACCACGGCGGCGTCGCCGTGCTCGCCGATCACGTGTCCGGTCACCGTGCCGGCCGGGACTTGGAGGTGCCGTGCGAGGGAGGCTCGGTAGCGAGCGCTGTCCAGGTTCGAGCCGATGCCGAACACCTGCTCGCAGCCGGAGAGTTCGGCGAACAGCCGGGTCATCAGGTCGACCGGGTTGGTCACCATCAGTACGGTGCCCGAGTAGCCGCGCAGCGCGGTGGCCAGCCGACCGATGATGGGCGCGTTCGCGAGCGTGCCACCCATACGGACGTCGGTGCGGCGGGTGTTGTCGAAGGACGCCCGCACAGCGACAACCACCGCACGGCAGTCGACAAGATGGGCCACATGGCTCGGGTAGGGGCGGAGCGTCGAGTTCGTGGCCTGTCGCATGTCGTCGATATCGGCAGCCAGGGCGGTGGCCTGCTCCGCGGTACGGCCGGCGATGACCAGGCGGCGACAGAACCCGGTCGTGCACAGCGCGGTGGCCACGGCCTGACCGACTGCCCCGGCCCCGACCAGACCGATCGCGTCCACGGTGGCGGGCCGAGTCATTCGGCCAACTCCTTGGCCTGGGCCAGCGCGGTGTCCCACACGCTGCGCACGTCCAGCCCACTGCCCAGAGCGGTGCTGACGCGGTCGGCCATGACGCACACCGCCACGGCCCGCTCGGCCAGTGATCGCCCCCACGCCGGCAGCGGCAGCGCTGCCGGGGCGGACAGGAACGTCGCGAGGATGTTGACGGTGTCCATCAACCATACGATCAGCAGCTCGCGCAGCCACAAGCGGGCCCCCTTGGGCGCCATCGGCCGCATCCGTCGCTCGGCGAACGCTTCGAGCCCGTGCACGATCTGCTCGACGGCAGCGATGCCGGGGCGGGCGGTGGCGAGCAGGAGCACGGTGCGGCTGGTCAGCTTGGCGGCGTCAACCGAGGCACTGGCCCGCAGCAGCCCGGGGTCGATCAGGACCGGCCGTCCGTCAGGTCCGTCGGGGAACACCAGGTGCTCTGGCTTGAGATCGCCGTATGTGAGCACGGCATGGCCCGGCACGAGTGTCAGCGGACGCGTCCGATGCAACCGGGCGACGACCGCCCGCAGCAGCGCGACCACATCGGCCCGTTCGGCCTCGGTGCACCGCTCGGCACCGAGACGGCTCAGATAGGTCTGGCCACTGATGCCATTGAACTTCCGCTGGAACGTGGCCGTCACACTCCGCTCGGAAATCATCCCCATGGGTTCGAGCCGCTGTGTGGTGTGCGAGTGGTGCAGCCGGTGCAGGTCGGTGAAGACAGACTCGAACAATGCGGCCGTGCTCGCCGGGTCCCGAAACAGCAGAGCGGCCAGATTCGGTCCGGCTACGGGCGTGGTGAACAGCACTCCGCGAGCCAGCCCGGCGACCTCGCACACCCGAGGCCGCCCCAGGTCGGCCAGCAGCCGCAGCTGCGCCGCCTCCCGCACAGGCAGTGCGTCCGGTCGCCGCACGTACAGAGCCTGAGCGTGCCGCACAGCGCCCCAGTCACCGGCAACGCCGCGCAGAACGGACACCAGAGACATCCCCAGCAACGAGTACTTGGCGTACAACTCCCGCCCGTCCACGCGGACGCGCTGCACGTAGCCGGTGATGCTCGGGACGTGCGCGGTCGGCTCCATGTGGGCGCCGGCCCACAGCTCGGCAGCGGCCGAGCCGATCGCGTCGCGGGCGTAGGCGAAGACCTCGTCCACTCCCGGGACGGGTCCTGGCGACGTATGTACTGCGGCTGTGCTCACGAATCGCTCCTTCGTATCAGGAGGGCCGCTCAGCGGCTTGCGGACGGGGCGGTGTTCTCTGAAGCCGTCAGGGCTGCCCGCAACGCTGCGGGCTGGGCCCACTCCAAGGCGCATGACGGCAGCGCATGGCCAAAGCGGTGGGCCAGTGGCAGGAACCGCACGGGCCGCGCACTCCAGGTCAGTTGCACTTGCTCGTGCCGCAGAGTGACGGCGAAAGGCTTGCCGCACTCCAGCGCGGCAGCGGTGGGACGCGAACCGAACAGCAGCCACTCGTGGACCGGCTCGGCCTCGACCTCATCGGCCAAGGAGACCAACATGCGCACGGCGATGCGAATCCAGCGGACGGCGTCGCGAGCAGTGGGGGCATCGAAGGAGCCGACAAGTACTGTGCTGTTCGACTCTGTGCGGGCCAGCAGACATTCGCACCAGAACCCTGCCTGTGTGCCCACAGCGGTCACCGGTTCGTCGCGGTTGGACGTCGCCCTCATGCCCGACGTCCAGCGGGCAGTGCGAGCGATGCCCACACGGTCTTTCCGCTCCGCCCTCGCAGTCTCCAGCCCCAGTTTGAGGCCAGGGCCGCCACCAACAGCAAGCCTCGACCCGATTCGGCTTCCCTGCGGACCGGGCGTGGTGCATGCCACAGCGTGGAGCCGTCATCGACCTCCAGCAGCGCCTGCCCCTCATCGACCCACAGCCGAACGGAGACCTTCCCCTCGGCATGGCTGAGGGCATTGGAGACCAACTCGGACGTCACCACCGACATGTCGTCAGCGATCTCGCCTGCGTTCCAGGTCATCAACGCTTCCCGTACGGAGCGGCGCACCTCGGCGACCAGCGCCTTGTCCTCAGTGATCGTTATCGAAAGTGCTGGAGCCGATGCGGCGGGGGAACCAGCCCGTGTCAGGGCCGAATCAGAGCGGGTAGTCAGGTGCATGGCGGTGCATCACCCCGAGGCGCGGCAGCAGGAACGAGCGACACCACACGAACCGATGGAACAAGTTCGCCGATGAAGCGGGGTCCCAGGGTCGCGCCATCCCGGCAGCCCGGACCATCCCGCCGAACCACCAAGTGACGGCCATGATCTCCCGGTTCAACCGGGAAAGAACGCAGGCATGTTGACGCACCTCGCCACCAGCTACCGTGCTGATGAGAGCGTGATCCACCGCACGACCGAGAGGTGCCTCAGTGACAGCGCAACCCCGCAGCCGCAGGCAGGAACAATCACAGTTCGCCATGGAACTGCGCGCGGCGGGCAAGAGCTGGACCGAGGTGGCGATCGCCATCCGGCACCGCTACCGGGTCAACGCCCGCGCAGCGCCCCGGCTGGCTCGCGGCCTCAGCCAGCGCGAAGTCGCCGAAAGTTGGAACCGGCGCTGGCCGGACGACCCCAAGACCTTCAAGAACATCTCCACCTGGGAGCTGTGGCCCGCCAGCACCGGACATGCTCCATCGCTCGACACCTTGGACCGGCTCGCCCAGCTCTACGAATGTTCCGTGGCGGACCTGCTGGCCGACCTTCCCCACTACGGGCACGTGTCGTCAGAGGCACTGCCGATTCCCGGGGACCGCGCACCCGGCTCGCCGGCCGTATCGACAGCCGAGGCCGTCTTCCCGGACGCCCTGGCCGCCGAACCGCTCTTGCTCACCTCACAGTTGGCCAGCACCCTGGTCCACCGGCTGCACGACCTCCGTTTCGACGAACTGGCACAGGCATTGATCATGTGGGTTCAGCAGGCCAACCCCGGGCTCGACCGCCGCGAGCTTCTGCTGAAGATCAGCACGGCGCTCACCGTGGCCGCCGCAGCTCCGCTCCTCGACATCGCCGACGCCGACGAACGCGATCGCATCGCAGCCGTCCTCGATGACCCGCGTCGCTTGGACCTGGCCACCATCGCCCATGCCGAACGCGTTCTCCAGCACTATCGCCGCCAGGGCGATGTCCTCGGCCCGCAGATCGCTCTTCAGACCGTTCTCGCCCAGCGACAGGTCGTCGCCGGCTTCCTCCCCGGCGCCCGCGAAGCCCTCCGCCCCCGTGTACTGACCGTGTACGCCGAGCTCAGCCAGATGGCCGGCTGGCAGCTGTACAACCTCGGCGACTACCGGGCCGCCCAGTACTACTACGACGACGCCCGCACCGCCGCCCACGACGCCGAGAACACGGAACTCGTCACTTACGTCCTGTGCACCATGAGCCAGCTGGCCACCTGGCAGAGCAAGCCCCGCGTAGGCATCGACCACGCCATCGCCGCCCAGGCCTGGGCCGCCCAGACCGACAGCCCGGCCGCCCGCGGCTACGCCGCCGATGTCGCCGCACGCGCCTTCGCCGCCGCCCAGCAGCACGACAAGGCCCACCGCGCCCTCGCACAGGAACACGACGCCGTACGCGACATGGCCGCCGGGCTCCCGCTCGCCTCCTGGTGGTACTTCTACGACGAGTCGTTCTACTGGGGCACCAAGGCGGAATGCGCCCTCGTCCTCGGCGCCCCCGAGAAGGCGCTGGCCGCCGCCCGCACCTCTCTTCCGATGATTGACCCGACCAACGTGCACAACTACGCGCACACCCTCGCGATGCAGAGCCAGGCCCACCTTCAGCACGGCGACATTGCCGAGGCCAGCGCCATCGTCGGCGACATCGCCCGCATCTCCGGCGTCAACCGCTCCCCGCGCATCACCGAGCGCATCGCCGGTCTTCGCACTGCCCTTACCCCCTGGCAGCGGACCCGGGCCGTCCGCAAGCTCGACGACCTGCTCGCCCACTACCGGCTGACCGGCAGCGGCAGCACGAACAAGTCGTAGGCAGAGTAATAGTCGCCCTCGTCTCCGGGAATCCGGCCCACCCGCCGCCACCCCCAGGACTCGTATATCGCCTGGGCCGGAGCATCCGGGCCCGTCGCCAGCGTGGCCCGCTCCGCGTCTCGCGCACCGAGCACCGCGTCATGCAGTGCCCGGCCCATCCCCTTGCCCTGCCACTCCCGCCGTACCTCGATTTCCGACAGCACCCACGTCCGCGACCCGGTCTCCGCCAGAAACTCCGCTGACGGCTTCGGCTGCACCCCACCCCACCAGTGCGTATCCCCGGCCGGAAGGAGGTAGCCGAAGACGAAGCCGATCAGACGGCCCCGGTCGCGCGCCGCCACCAGGGCGAAGCCGGGGCGCGAGAACTGCTTCTCCGCCCGGCGGCGAAACGCGGCCGTCTTCCCCTCACCCCGCTCGACGCCGTACGCATCCGCGTACACGTCACACAACTCCTCCAGCATCCCGGCGACTTCCGCACCGTCGTGACACGCCAGGACCGCGTCATTGATCGCCATGGCACCAAGACTAGGGCGCACCGACCTCGGGGGGACAGGACAGGTAGAAGCCACGGGGACGTGCGGACAGCGCGCAACCATCGAGGGGCGTGTCCCCGTTGCATGGTGTCACCGCACCTCGCGTACGGCGAGGCGGTGGGCTTCGACACGGTCGTCCAGAGCACGCAGCCGCCGTTCGAGCTGACCTCCAGCCTCATCTGTCACACGCTCAGGCCGAGCGCAGCGCCCCCGTGCTCGCCCGTTCCACCAACCGCGTCGACAACTCCGTGCGTGTGCCCTCCGGTTGGTCGCCCTCCATCATGCGGACCAGGAGACGCAGCGCGGTGGAGGCCATCTCGGAGAGGGGCTGGCGGACCGTGGTCAGCGCCGGGGTCGCCCAGCGGGCCTCCGGGAGGTCGTCGAAGCCGACCACACTGATGTCGTCCGGCACCCTCAGCCCCCGCTCGGCAAGCGCCTCGTACACACCGAGCGCCATCTTGTCCGAGCAGACGAAGACGGCGGTGGGCGGCTCGGGCAGGTCGAGGAGCTGGAGCATCCGGTTGTGCGCGGTGCTCTCCATGAAGTTGCCGTAGCGGACGTACTCCGACCGGTACGGGACACCTGCGGCCGTCAGGGCCGAGCGGTATCCGGCGACCCGCGCGCTGCTGCACATCTTCCGCCGGTACCCGGCGATCACCGCCACCCGCTCGTGCCCGAGGGCCAGCAGATGCTCGGTGGCGGTCAGTCCGCCCTGCCAGTTGGCCGCGCCCACCGACACCACACCCGGCGGCGGCTCCAGCACCGGGTCGATCAGCACGAACGGGATACGGTGCTGGGCCAGCCAGGAGTACTGGGCGGGGGACAGCTCGGCCAGATTGAACAGCACACCCGCCGAGCCCCGCGCGGTCAGCTTCTCGAACCAGCCGCGCTCGGGGCGGGAGCCCCGGGTCCGGGTGAGCCCGGCCGAGACGACCACCTCCAGACCGGCGTCGTGCGCGGCCTGTTCGACCCCGTGCAGCACCGCGCCCGACCAGGAGCTGCCCAGCGAGTGCACCACCAGATCGACCATGCGCGGTGTCCTCGACGCCTCGAACCTGGGTCTGCGGACATAGCCGAGCCGGTCCAGTGCCTCGGTGACCCGGCGCCTGGTCTCCGGGGCGACGTCCTCCCGGCCGTTGACCACCTTGGAGGCCGTCGGCACGGACACCCCGGCCTCCCGTGCCACCACCGCCAGCGTCGGCCCGGCCGTCGCGCTCCCGCCACGCACCATCGCGACTCCATTTCCCAGGCCCCGTCCCGAGGGCCGTGAAATTTTCGAATAGCAAGCGCTTCCTACGGTAAGGGCAACTCAACGCGGCAGGAAGAAGCTGAGAATCAAAGGACGCCCCCCGGCCTAAACTTTCGAAACTTCGAACAAGGCCGGGCCGGTCGCGTTCTCAGTGGTGGGACGGGTCGACAGGCTCCGATCCGGCGTCGGGATGCGCCAACCTGAACCCTCCGAAGTCCGCGGTGAAGCCCGCGTTCACCAGATCCTGGGCGTGGACGCCCGCGAACGCGCCCGTGAAACGGAGCTTTCCGCCGTAGTCGTCGGAGAGGCGGGTGAAGTCCAGGGGCGGACCGACGGGCGTGCGCTCGCCGGTGTCGCGTACGTACCAGAAGCGGGCTTCCGGTCCGTCGACCGTCGCCCCCAGCGCGATCGGCTCACCCGGAGCGACCTCGACCAGGGCCACCTGCCGTGCGCCTTCCTCGTCGCGCTCCACCAGGCTGAGGACCGTACGTCCCCCGCCCCTCCACTGCTGGCCGCGCTGAGGCTCCCCCTCGGGCTCGGCCCAGGTCAGATCGAGGGCGATGTACGACGAGGTGTTGTACCAGAGCAGCAGACCGGCGGCCTCGGCGAACGACCGGGGGTTCGCCTCGACCGTCACCTCCACCTCCGCCCGGTGCTCGGTCAGCCGCTGCGCCAACAGGCTCTGGTTCCACAGGGATTCCGGGCCCTGCCGCCCACGCAACCGGACCCAGCCCGGGCGTACGGCCGCGTCGGCCCAGGAGGCGTCGACCTCGGCGCGCAGACTGCTCCAGGGCCAGGACAGCGAGCCACCGCCTTCGGCCGGCGAAGAGGCGGGCGCGGGCGCGGGCGAGGGCGCGGGCGAGGGCGAGGGTGAGGGTGAGGGTGAGGGTGAGGGTGAGGTGGGCTCGGCGTCGGGCGCGCTCCCGCTCGCCACGGATGCCGGTGCCGCCCCGGCCACCGTGGGCACCTCCACGTCGACCAGCGGATGCCAACCCCCCTGCCGCAGCCGGGGCCAGCCCTCCTCGTCCCAGGTCACCGCCTGGACGGCGGTCTCCCGGCCCAGCGGGCAGCGCATACCGTGCTCGGTGCGGAGGGGGCGGGCGGTGAGATGGCTCAAGTACCAGTCGCCGCCGGGGGTTTGGACCAGCTCGGCGTGCCCGGCCTTCTGCAGCGGCACCTTCGGATCGTCGCGGGTGGTCAGCAGCGGCAGCTCGTCCAGCTCGTACGGGCCGGTCAGCGCACGGCTGCGGGCGACCCGCACCCCGTGCTCGAAACCGGTGCCGCCCTCCGCCAGCACCAGGTAGAACCAGCCGTCGCGGACCAGCAGCTTCGGGCCCTCGATCAACTTGTCGTGCTGGAGCAGGAGATGGGTCTCGCCGAGCGGACGCAGGGTGGAACGGTCCAATTCGGTGAGCACGATGCCGTCGAAGCGCTTGCCGCCGGGGCGGTGGTCGCTCTGCATGTTGAGGAGATACAGGCGGCCCTCGTGGTGGAAGAGCGCCGGGTCGAAGCCATGGCTCGCGACACGTACGGGAACGGTCCAATCGCCATCGCCATCGCCGTTGATCTTCGTGGCCGTACTGATGTACACATCAAGATCGAAGTGGCGGGTGCCGACCGAGCGGACGATCGCGTAGACCACCCAGAAGCGCTCCCCGTCCCAGCTCAGGGATGGGGCCCAGATGCCGGCCGAGTCCGGGACCCCGGCGAGCGAGCCGCCCGGGACCGCGCCGCGGACATGACCGGCGTACTCCCAGCTCGCCAGGTCCTTGGACCGGTACAACGGGATCGTCGGGAACCACTCGAACGAACTGGTCGCGACGTAGTACCACTCCCCGACGCGGATCAGCGAGGGGTCCGGGGCGAAGCCCCTGATGACGGGGTTGTGGGCCACGGTCACGGGCGAACTCCCAGGGCTCCCGGCGGCGTTGTGCGGTGGACGGTCACTTCAGCGCTCCCAGGGTGACGCCGGTGCGCCAGTAGCGGCGCATGGCGGTCATCATGATCGCCATCGGGACGATGGAGAGCAGGGCGCCCGTCAGGACCAGACTGGTCACGTCGATGCCGGACTCCAGGGTCTTGCCGGTCCAGTTGTAAAGACCGAGGTTGAGCGTCCAGTTCTCCTCGCCGCGCAGCACGGTCAGCGGGAGGAAGAAGGCGTTCCAGGTGTTGACGAAGGCCAGCAGGAAGACCGTCGCGCCACCCGTGGTCATCATCCGCAGCACGATGCTGAAGAAGATCCGCAGCTCGCCGGCGCCGTCGAGACGTGCCGCTTCGAGGAGTTCGAAGGGGATGGTCGCCTCGGTGTAGACCTTCGCCAGATACACGCTGAAGGGGTTGATCAGACAGGGGATCAGCATGGCCCAGGGGGTGTCGACCAGGCCGATCTCCGAGAACATCAGATACAGCGGCAGCGTGAGCAGCGCGATCGGGATCAGGAAGGAGCCCACCACGGCCGCGAAGACCACATTGCGGCCGGGGAAGTCGAAGCGGGCCAGACCGTAGCCGGTGGCCAGGGCGACGAGCGTGCCACCGAGGGAGCCGACACCGGAGTACAGGAACGAGTTGGCCGTCCAGCGCAGGAAGATGCCGTCCTCGTAGGTGAACAGCTGATGCAGGTTGTCCCACAGGTGCATGCCGGAGAACCACATGCCGTTGCTCTGGTACAGCCCGACCCGGTCCTTGGTGGAGGCGACGATCAGCCACCACACCGGGAACAGGCTGTAGACGCTGGCCAGGATCAGCCCCAGCAGGATGAACCGCTGGCCGCCGCGCCCGCGCGAGGAGGTGTCGGCACGGGTGATCCGCCGTACGGGAGGCGCGCCGGACCCTGAGGATTTCCCGGATTTCTTGGGGGAGTCGGTGGTGGTCGTCGTGGCCATCAGTCGACCTCCTTCGAGGTCAGCCGGTAGAAGAGGAAGGAGGCGATGCCGAGGATCAGGGCGAGGAGCACCGAGAGGGCGGCGGCGTAGTGGTAGTTGGCCGCGTTGAACGCCTGGTTGTAGATGATCATGATCGGGGTGAAGCTGTCGTCCACGGTCTCCGGGGTGATGCGCCGGAACAGCGCCGGCTCGTTGAAGATCTGCAGCATCTGGATGATCGACAGGAGACCGGTCAGGACCAGGGCGCCCCGTACGAACGGGATCTTGATGCTCAGGGCGATCCGGGCCTCGGAGGCGCCGTCCAGCCGGGCGGCCTCGAACAGCTCACGGGGCACGCCCTGGAGCGCCGAGTAGATGATCACCATGTTGTAGCCGATGCCGTGCCAGGTGAGCAGATTGCCGATGGACGGCCACACCATCGAGGGCGCGAAGAAGTTCCAGTCGAACCCGAAGAAGTCACCGAGCGGGGTGAGCGGGCCGACCTCGGGGCTGTAGAGGTTGATCCACACGATCGCCGCGACGACACCCGGGATCATGTACGGCACCAGCAGCACGATCCGGAAGCGGCCGGCGGCCTTCGCGGTGACCGCGTCCAGCAGCAGCGCGAGTACGAGGCTGACGAGCAGCATGAACGGGATCTGCACACAGGCGAAGAGCACCACGCGCAGGATCGAGCCCATGAACGCCGAGTCGGTCAGTCCCTGCTGGTAGTTGTCCAGTCCGGAGAACTCGCGCGTGGCGCCGCCGAGGCCGAGCCCGGACTGCTTCTCCTGGAACAGCGACTCGTAGACGGCGTACCCGATGGGCAGCAGATAGAGGAAGACGAATCCGAGCTGGAAGGGCACCGTGAACGCGGCACCCTTCCAGCGCTGGGAGCGAATCATCGAAAGATGCCTCAGCCCTTGACGTTGATACCGCGGGACTTCAGGTCGTCGACCGTCCACTTCTGCATGTGGGCGAGCAGGTCGGTGACCTTCTGCTCCTTGCTGACGACCTTGCCCCACTGGCTCTGCAGCTCGGTGAACATCGCCGTCCAGTTCGGGCCGAAGACCCAGTCGGTGGTGACGGTACCGAGGCTGTCCGTGACGATCTTCTTGGCCGGCTCGTAGTTGTCACCGAGCAGCTTGTCGGAGATCGCCTCGGCGACATACGCGTCGCTGTCGGCCAGACCCGGCATCACACCGCTGCCGGTCTCCGGGCTCGCCATCGACTTCACGGCGCCGGTGTCCGTGGACAGCCACAGCGCGGCCTCGGCGGCCTGCTCCTTGTACTTGCACTGCTCGGTGACCAGGTTCATGCCACCGCTCTGGTTGGTACCGGCCGGGGTCTTCGCCGCCTCGCCCTTGTACGTCGGCCACGGGGCGAGCGCCCACTGGCCGAGGGAGTCGGTGAAGTTCTGCACCATGCCGGACATCTGCCAGGTGGAGATCTGCCGGGTGGCGGTGCCGCCCTTGTCGTAGTTGCGCTGCACGGCCGCGTAGTCGGCGAAGGACAGCTTGGAGTTGAGGTCGTTGTCGATGATCTGCTGGATCACCTCGGCGGCCTTGAGGCTGCCCTCGTCCTGGAAGTTCACCTTCCAGGAGTCGCCGTCGATGGCGTACCAGTGCGCCCCGGCCTGCATCGCGAGCACCTCCAGGGTGCTCGGGTCCTCACCGGCGTAGTTGGTGACATAGACGTCGTGCTTCTTCAGCTCCTTGCCCGCGGCGATGAAGTCGTCCCAGGTCGCGGGGGCTTCGAGCCCGTACTTCTTGAAGATGTCGGTGCGGTAGATCGTGAACGCGGGCGCGGAGCTGGTGGGCACGCCGTAGACCTTGCCCTGCACCTGGACACCGGCCCAGGCGCCGGCGTTGAACTTGTCCTTGCTGTCACCCACGTACTCGGTGATGTCGGCGAGGGCGCCCTGCGAGACCCAGGTCGTCACATACTCGGCGGTGTTCTGCACCAGACAGGGTGCGTTGCCCGCCTTCACCGCGTTGCTGAGCTGCTTCTGCATGGTCAGCTGGTCGGTGACCTTGGTGTACTTGAGCTGGACGTCCTTGTGGGAGGCGTTGAACATCTTGACCAGGTTCTCCTGGCCGTTGGCCCAGCCCCAGAAGGGCAGGGTGACCGGGCCGGAGGCCGAGGCCCCGTCGTCACCGGAGTCGTTTCCGCCGCACGCGGAGAGCAGACCGGTCAGCGCGATACCCGCGACGGCGATACGGGCGAACCTTCTCCGGGGGCTGATGGAGTTCATCGACGGTCATCCTTCGAGACAGAGACGAGCGCGGAAGCGGGAGGATCGAGGGGCGGCTCGGTGGGGCGACAGCGAGCGAGGCGTACCGTCAGCTCGGCGTCTCGGACCCCTGCGGTAAGGCGTAGTAAACGGTTGCTATGAAACGTAGGTGGCCTGATCGGCTCACGCAAGGGTGAGAAGAGAAATTGTTACGCGGGCTTGTCCGGTGGGTTGCGGGGAGGTGCGGCGTGGGGTGACCGGCGGCGGGGTGTGGATGCGCAGGTCAGAGGGGTGTGGGTGCCGGGGGGAGGTCGGCGCGGGGGAGTGGCCCGCGAGGGCTCACGGGGGTGAAAACGCTTACGTGGGTTCGTCGTTGAGCGGGGCCTGGGTGCCATGGGGGATGGAGTTGTGGCGGTACCGGTTTCTGTACTCGTGGCGGTACCGGCTTCCGCGCCGGGCCGTTCCTCGGAGTCCGGCGCGCTGCCGCGGCGCGCTGCCGTGTGGCGCTGCTGTGGGACGCTGCCGTGCGGCGCTCAGATCACGCGGAAGAGGTCGGCGGCGGCGTGGACGTCGGTCAGGTCCTCGATGGAGCGGAGGTTGTCGCACAACGCCCGAAGGACCGAGTCGGCCTCGGCGACGCGTGGGGCGCCGACCGCCACGCCGAAGACCCGGAAGCCCAACCGGTGCTTGGCCTCGTTCCAGCCGCGCATCCACGTCTCGGTGACACCGCAGTCGTCGTCCGTGATCATCACGATGTCGCCGCGCATACGGGCGGCGTCGTTGAACTCCTCCTCCAGCAGTTCCCCGGCCGCCGACAGCGGCGTCTGGTAGCTGGTCCCACCGCCGAGGAAGGTCTCCGCGAAGTCCAGCACCCGGGCGATGGCGGCGGGCTCGTCGGCCGGGAAGCGGAAGACCTGGAGCTTGCCGGGGGCGGAGAACAGGATGCCGACGAAGTCACGCCCCGCGTGGCGGGCCTGGTCCAGCAGCGCCAGGGCACACGCTTTGGCCCACGCCTCCCGGGTGACCCCGCCGGGCCCCGCCTCGTACATGGAGTGCGAGGTGTCCACGCACGCGATGACGGCGCCCCGCCCGGTGCTCTGCTCGCCCTGGCTGTCGTAGAGCATCAGCTCCCCGGCGGCGTATCGCACGGCGAACACGGCACGCAGCTCAGGCAGGCCGAGATTCGCCAGCTCGGAGGGGATGACACGGGAGAGGTCGTCGCCGAGGGTGACGCCGACCAGTTCCCCGGTGGCGTTCTCCACTTTCCGGGCGCGCGCGCCGTCGGCCATCTGCCGGAAGCGGCCGATCAGCTCGGCCCACTGTGCGAGCCGGCCGGTGCGCAGCCGCTCGGCGAGCCGGGCACGCCGGTGGAACGGCATCCGCTCCAGCTCGCCGGGAGCGACGCCCCATGCGCGCATCAGCGCGGCCTCCTGCCGGACGGCCTCGGTGGCCTTCGCCGTCGCGGTCCGCGCGGCGGTGCGGATACCGGGGGCCGCGGTCGTGAGGGCTCGCGCGGCGGCCTGGGCGGCCTGGCGCGCGGCGGCGTCGGAGGACTCGGCGGCCTCGATGGCCTGTTGTACGGCGTCGGCGGCGGCCGGGGGCGGGGGCGTGCCTCCCTTGTCGGGGGCGTCGGGGGTGTCGGGGGCGTGGGCGGGGTGGTTGGTGTGGGTGGCGTCGGCGGCTTGTCGGAGTGCCTCGGTCACGGCTGTGGCCGCGTCCTCGGCGGTCTGTTGCGCGTGCTTCGCCCGCTCGGCCTGTTCCCGGGCGAGCTGGGAGCGCTCCAGCATGCGGCGCAGCGCGGAGGCCTGGGCGAGTACGGCCATGGCGGCGGCGTAGGGGTCGCCGGCCGTCTCCCGGCGCAGCTCGGTGAACTCCGGTGACTCCATCAGTGAGGTGATGACCAGGTGGTTGACCAGCCGGGAGGGGTCCATGTCCGCGCGCTCGCGCAACCGGGGGCCGGCTTTGTAGGCAGCCAGGAACACGTCGGTCAGGAGATCGGTGGTGGGGCTGGTGGTGGGGCCGGTGGTGGGGCCGGTGGCGGGACTGGTGGTGAGGTCGGTGGCGAGGCCGGGTGCGAAGGCGGCGGTGAGGCCGGGCGCGTAGTCGTAGCGCCTGTTCAGCTCCTCGGCCAGATCGCGCAGTCCGGCCGACTGTTCGTACGTGTCGCGCCAGGTGATCCGGTCGAACCGGTCCGCGACCACGGCTGCCGTGTGCCGCTCGGGGGCGGTGGTGGACAGTCCCAGCCACCTCCCGGCCCGGCCCGCCAGCTCGTCCAGCCCGCGCGGCGCCCTGTCCGACTCGGTGCCCGCGTCGGCGTCCGTTTCGGCGCTCGGTTCGGCGTCCGTCTCGGCGTCCGCGTTGGCGTTCGTCTCGGCGTCCGCGTCCATGTTTCTGTCCCGCCGGTGTTCAGAGCTGGGCCTGGACCGTGCTCGCGTCCACGCCGAGGGCCTCGGTGAGAACGCGGGCGCGGACGGCGCGCTGGCGGCCGGTGACCCGGTCGATGGCGGCGGTGGAACGGCCGGCGCTCGCCGCCTCCTGGCGCAGCCGCTCCAGTCGCTTCCCCGCCATGGCGAGCTGGTTGTGGGCCTTCTTGATGACCCACTCGCTCAGCGCCTCGCGGGACTGTCCGGCCATGGCGTCGAGTTGGGCCTCCAGCTCGTCGATGGTGTCGGCCAGGTCGAGAGCCTCCTTGGCGTCGGGGTTGACCAGGTGCAGCACCTCGCGTTCGACGGTCGGGCGTTCGGCGGGCGAGTCCCACAGCACATGGGTCAGCACCGACAGGTCGGTCTCGGTGACCGCCGGGCGGCCGTCGAGGTACGCGGACGCCTGGAGCAGGCCCACCGCCTGCCGCCAGCGGCGGTCGGAGGCGACGAGTTCCTTGCGGCGCAGGGCGGCCCGCAGCGTGCACACCGCGTCCACGATTCCCTCGGGGACGTCCACGGCCGGGACGGCCTCGGTCACGGCGTGCCGCAACGCGGCCAGCTCGACGGTGGTCCGTGTCGGCGGTGCCGGGCGGCTGACGGCGGAGCGGACCAGCGCGGCGAAGTTCGAGGGGTCCTCCAGGTATCCGACCTCGATCCGCACCAGCAGCCGGTCGTAGATCGCGGCCGAATCCTCCCCGCTGGGCAGCTCGTTGCTCGCCGTGATGGCCCCGATCAGGGGGCAGCGGATCGGCTCGCCGCCGTTCTCGGGGTGGTAGATCCGCTCGTTGAGGAAGCCCAGCGTCTCGTTCAGCGCGGCCGTGGAGCACTTGAAGATCTCGTCGATGAACGCGATGTGCGCGGTGGTGGCGCGGCCGTCGTACACCTGGCGGTACTCGCCCCGGGCCAGCGCGGCGACGTCGATGGGGCCGAACATCCTCGTCGGCGCGGTGAACTTCGACAGGAGGATCTCCCAGTAGGCCGCCCCCTCGATCCGCCCCGTGAGCTCCCGGGCCATCTCGGACTTCGCCGTCCCGGGCGGGCCGAGCACCAGCGAATGCTGACCGGCCAGCAGCGTCACCAGCAGCGTGCGTACGACGTCGGCACGCTCGTAGAAACGGTCCGACAGCTCGTCGCTGATGGCCCGCAGCTTCTTGGCCGTGCCCTGCGTGTCCTGTAAATCCAAGTTCAACCCCTTGTCCGTGACGCTTGGTCGGCTGACGGGACGGGCCTCCCGCAATGGCTACGGCGAAGTGACAACGTAGCTTCCCGAGGGTCGGATCGAACAACAGGATGACCCCGTGGCCGCGGCAGCGGCGGCGGCTGCCGTGGTGGTGGGCTTTGTGGCGCGGACGACGGCGGAGTGCATGCCGTCGGCCACGATGGGGGTCCCCCCGCTTGAGCGGAGCCGAGAGTGGGGGAGGGTCGGGGTGATCTCGACGTCCGTGAAGCCGGCGGACGCCAGACCCGCGCGGTACTCGGCGAAGGACAGGGCGCCGGCGATACAGCCGACGTAGTCGCCGCGCTCGGCGCGCTGTTCGGCGGTGAGGCTGTCATCGGCGACGACGTCGGTGACGCCGATCCGGCCGCCGGGCCTGAGGACGCGGAAGGTCTCGGCGAAGACGGCGGGCTTGTCGACGGACAGGTTGATCACGCAGTTGGAGATGACGACGTCGATGGTGTTCGCCGGCAGCGGGATCGCCTCGATCGTGCCCTTGAGGAACTCCACGTTCGTCGCGCCGGCCTTCGCCGCGTTGGCCAGGGCGAGGGCGAGCATCTCCTCGGTCATGTCCAGCCCGTACGCCCTGCCGCCCGGCCCGACGCGGCGGGCGGAGAGCAGGACGTCGATGCCGCCGCCGGAACCGAGGTCGAGGACACGCTCGCCCTCGCGCAGCTCGGCCACGGCGGTGGGGTTGCCGCAGCCGAGGGATGCGGCGACGGCCTCGACGGGCAATGTGTCGCGCTCCTCGGCGGTGTACAGCGTGGCACCAAAGCTCTCGTCGACCTCGACCGGCTGCGGCCCGCAACAGACGCCGCCGCCCCCGCCGGTTCCCTGCGTCCCCTCGGTGCCCTTCGTGCCCTCGGTGACCTTCAGTGCCGCTGCCGCGTACCGCCGGCGGACGGTCTCCCGCAGGGCGATGGACTGGTCGCTCATGACTCACTCACTCCTACCTGTATTGACGTTCTTCGATTCAGCTTCCCGGCTTCAACCTTGCGCCTTGAATCGAAGAACGTCAACATAGAAGTATGTCGAAACAAGAGCTTGAGGTGCTTGAGGTGCTTGAGGTGATCGGCCAGGACGACGCCGCATGCTGCCCCGGCCTGTCCACCGCCCCCCTGGACGAGGATCAGGCGACCGAGCTGGCGAAGGTGTTCAAGGCCCTCGGCGACCCGGTCCGGCTGCGGCTGATGTCGATGATCGCCTCGCGAGGGGAGGGCGGCGAGGTCTGTGTCTGTGAGCTGACCCCCGCCTTCGACCTCTCCCAGCCGACGATCTCCCACCACCTCAAGCTCCTGCGCCAGGCCGGACTCATCGACTGCGAACGCCGGGGAACGTGGGTCTACTACTGGCTGCGGCCCGGCGTCCTGGACCGGCTCGCCGGGTTCCTGACCACCTCGCGGTCCCCGCAATCCCCACAGTCCACGCGATCCGCCGGGGCCCGCGTATGAGCGCCTCCCTCGGTCGCCGAGTCGCCGCCGAAGCGATCGGGACCGGGCTGCTGGTGACGGTGGTGGTCGGCTCCGGCATCCAGGCCACGGCCCTGTCCCGCGATGTCGGCGTACAACTGCTCGCCAACTCCCTCGCCACCGTCTTCGGCCTGGGTGTGCTGATCGTTCTGCTCGGGCCCGTCTCCGGTGCCCACTTCAACCCGGTCGTCACCCTCGCCGCGTGGTTCACCGGCCGCCGTGGTCCCGACGGCCCGACCCCGCGTGATGTCGCCGCGTACCTGCCCGCCCAGATCGCCGGGGCGATCGGCGGCGCGATCCTGGCCGACGCGATGTTCGCCGAGCCGCTGGTGCGGTTCTCCACGCACGACCGGTCCGGCGGTCACCTGTGGCTGGGCGAGGTCGTCGCCACGGCCGGTCTGATCCTGCTGATCCTCGGCCTCGACCGGACCGGCCGCGCCGCACTCGCCCCACCTGCGGTGGCCTCCTACATCGGCGCCGCCTACTGGTTCACCTCGTCCACGTCCTTCGCGAACCCGGCCGTCACCATCGGCCGAGCCTTCACCGACACCTTCGCCGGCATAGCCCCCGCCTCGGTCGCCCCGTTCATCGCCGCCCAACTGACGGGAGCCGCCGTCGGCGCGGCCCTGGCCGCCGTGCTCTTCGGCCGCCCGGCCCGCAGCACCGTACGATCCGCCGCCCCCAGCCCCACCCAACCCACTGCCCCCGACACCGAACCCGGCCTGGCCACCACCAGCTGAACCCACCGAAAGACACCCACCGTGACCGCACCCTCGCCCTCTCCGGCCTCGGCCCCGCGCCGCCCTTCCGTCCTGTTCGTCTGCGTCCACAACGCCGGGCGCTCCCAGATGGCCGCCGCCTTCCTCACCCACCTCACGGACGACCGCGTCGAGGTCCGCTCCGCCGGTTCCGCCCCCGCCGACACCGTCAACCCGGCCGTGGTCGAGGCCATGCACGAGGTCGGCATCGACATCTCCGCCCGAACCCCGAAGATCCTCACGACCGAGGCCGTCCAGGCCTCCGACGTCGTGATCACCATGGGCTGCGGCGACACCTGCCCCGTCTTCCCCGGCAAGCGCTACCTCGACTGGCAACTCGACGACCCGGCGGGCCAGGGCGTAGCGGCGGTACGCCCCATCCGCGACGCGATCGAACAACGCGTCCGAGCGTTGATCCAGGAACTGATCCCCGAATGACGTGACACAGGACCGAGCCGGGCCAGTCCGGTCCACGGCCCTCAGCGGCGTAGTCGACCCGACTCGGCATGATCATGATGTGTGCCCTTGCGGATACGCTGAGCCCCACGGGGACGGACGAAGGCGTCGCGGACGACGGTGGACACCGGGTGCCCGCGATCGAAGGTGTGAGCGGGAACGTCGTACGGGCGTGAGCGGGACAAGCGTCCGGGCGTGAGCGGGACCGGTCGTGGGGGCGTGGGCCGGACCCGTGCGACTGTGGGTACGGGAGACATCTTCGAAAGGCCGGTCAGCACATCGTGAACTTCAGGTCGATCTATCAGCACGGCTTCGCGCGGGTCGCCGCGTGCACCGGCCACGCGGCGATCGCCGACCCGTCCGTCAACGCGGAGGCCGTGCTGACGCAGGCCCGCCGCTGCGCGGAGGACGGGGTCGCCATCGCGGTCTTCCCCGAGCTGTGCCTGTCCGGCTACTCGATCGAGGACCTGCTCCTCCAGGACACGCTGCTCGACGAGGTCGAGGCGGCCGTGCGGACCGTGGTCGCAGGGTCGGCCGAACTGCTGCCGGTCATCGTGATGGGCGCTCCGCTGCGCCACCGCCACCGGATCTACAACTGCGCGGTGGTCGTCCACCGGGGCCGCGTCCTCGGGGTCGCCCCCAAGTCGTATCTGCCGAACTACCGCGAGTTCTACGAGAAGCGGCAGATCGCCGCCGGAGACGACGAGCGGGGCGGCACGATCCGGGTCGCCGGCGCGACCGTACCGTTCGGGCCGGATCTGCTGTTCGCGGCGCAGGACGTCCCCGGTCTCGTCGTGCACGCCGAGATCTGCGAGGACATGTGGGTGCCGGTGCCGCCGAGCGCGGAGGCGGCGCTCGCCGGGGCGACCGTGCTGGTCAACCTCTCCGGCAGCCCCATCACCGTGGGCCGGGCGGAGGAGCGGCGGCTGCTGTGCCAGTCGGCGTCCGCGCGCTGCCTCGCCGCGTACGTCTACGCGGCGGCCGGACTGGGCGAGTCGACGACCGACCTGTCCTGGGACGGCCAGACCATGATCTACGAGAACGGCACCCTGCTCGCCGAGACGGACCGCTTCCCCCAGGACGACCAGTACGCGGTGGCCGATGTCGACCTGGACCTGCTGCGGCAGGCGCGGGCGCGGATGGGCACCTTCGACGACAACCGCCGAACCCACGCGGCGCGGACGAACGGCTATCGCGAGGTGTCGTTCACACTGGACGCGCCCACGGCCGACCTGGGACTGCGGCGCCGGGTCGAGAGGTTCCCGTTCGTACCGGCCGACCCCGCCCGCCTCGCCCAGGACTGCTACGAGGCGTACAACATCCAGGTCGCGGGCCTTCAGCGGCGTATGTCCGCGATCGGCGACCCGAAGATCGTCATCGGGGTCTCCGGTGGCCTGGACTCCACGCACGCGCTGATCGTCGCGGCCAGGGCCATGGACCGGGCGGGACGGCCGCGCGGCGACATCCTCGCCTTCACCCTGCCCGGCTTCGCGACCGGCGAGCACACCAAGGGCAACGCCCACAAGCTGATGGCCTCGCTCGGGGTGACGGCGGCCGAGCTGGACATCACACCGACCGCCCGCTTGATGCTCCAGGAGATCGACCACCCCTTCTCCTCCGGCGAGCCGGTGTACGACGTCACCTTCGAGAACGTCCAGGCCGGCCTGCGCACCGACTACCTCTTCCGGCTCGCCAACCAGCGCGGCGGGATCGTCCTCGGCACCGGCGACCTCTCCGAGCTGGCCCTCGGCTGGTGCACCTACGGCGTCGGCGACCAGATGAGCCACTACAACGTCAACTCCGGAGTGCCGAAGACCCTGATCCAGCACCTCATCCGGTGGGTGATCAGCAGCGATCAGTTCGGGGCCGACACGAACGAGACGCTGGCGGCGATCCTCGACACCGAGATCAGCCCCGAGCTGGTGCCCGGCGAGGAGCTCCAGTCCACCGAGTCCAAGATCGGCCCGTACGCGCTGCACGACTTCACGCTCTTCCATGTGCTGCGCCATGGCTTCCGTCCGTCGAAGATCGCCTTCCTGGCCTGGCACGCCTGGCGGGACGCGTCGACCGGCGCCTGGCCGCCCGGCTTCCCGGAGAGCGAGCGCACGGAGTACGACCTGCCGGTGATCCGGCACTGGCTGGAGAACTTCTGCCGCCGCTTCTTCGGCTTCTCCCAGTTCAAACGCTCCGCCATGCCGAACGGCCCGAAGGTCCTCGCCGGCGGTTCACTGTCGCCTCGCGGGGACTGGCGGGCGCCGTCGGACACCACGGCGGACATCTGGGTGAAGGACCTCGCGGGGTGGGACGTACCGGGCGCCGGGGAGTAGCCGGCGCACCGCGCGGTGAGCACCCGTGAGCACGCCCACTCGACTCCACGGGCCATTGCGTACGGTGCGCCCCCGCGCGGCCACCACCTGGTGGGCCAAGGGGAAGGGGGGACGCTGCTGGTGCCGAGCCGTCAGCTCGCTCCGATCAGAGCCTCTTCACCATGACGAGTTCTCTCCCCCCGGCCGACAGCGGGTCGCCGGACTGCTCGGCCTTCTCGAAACCGTGTCGGCGGTACAGCGCGAGCGCGTGCTCGTTGGCGGGAGCGACGGTGAGCCGCAGGCTGTCCGCCGCCCTCTCCACGGCCCACCGCACGACGCTCCTCACCAGGTGATCCCCCACACCCCGGCCCCGTGCCTCCTCGCTCACCCACAGCGAGATCAGCTCACCGACGCCGGTGTCCGCGCCCGGCACCCCGCTGGCCATGCCCACCGGTCTGCCGTCGAGTACGGCGATGAAGTTCCGCGACCCGGGGATGCTCAGCCGGTCCCGCCAACGCTGCTCCCTGTCCCCGTCCCCCTGCCAGTCGGCGAGCTTGGACCCGAACGCGTACGGGGCCTGCGCGAGCGCGGCCAACCTCAACTCACGCCACCGAGGCCAGTCCTCCGGCGTCAACACCTGCAACTCGATCATGCGAAGAGGCTGCCGGGACGCGGAGGCACCGGCAACCCAAAATCGCGATGCGGGCCCCTGGGCATCCCCAGGGTCCCGGTTCCCCGGGCCGCCGATCCCTAGCCCCCCGGTCCCCAGGCCACCGGACCCTGGCCTCTTGACCCTCAGCGTCCCGAGCCCCCTCGCCCAACCAGCCCCCTCGCCCAACCAGCCCCCTCGCCCAACCAGCCTCCTCGGCCTGTCGGGCGTCGGCTTGTCGGGCCTCGGCCTGTCGGGCCCCTGGGCTCTTGGCACTCGGGTTCCGGCCCCGGGCCCGCATTCACGCGCCGCAGGTCCCTGTTCGCGCCGCGCAGGCCATATTCACGCGCCGCAGGTCAGTGTGCACGCGCCGCAGCGCTGTCCTGCACGGCCCCAAGCCGATCTTTTGAGGGCCGTAGGCCCGAAAAAAAGGGGCGCGGGGAACTGCGCGACCAGCCCCCACCCACCCGCAGCCAAAGAACTGCCCCCAAGTCCCCCGAGCGGGTCGAAGGGGCGCAGCCCCTGGGGATGGGACGGGTAGGGGCGGCGGGGGCGAGGACAAAACGTCACCCGGACAGATACCGAGTCCCTGGGCTGCCGGTCTGCCGGGCTGCCGGGCCGCCCGGCGGCTAGCCCCCTGCGGCCCCCCGGCTCCTAGGCCGCCAGTCCAGGCCCCCGGCCGACGGGCCTTGGGCTCTGGCCTCCTGGTCCTCAGACCCTGGGCCCCTTGCCGTCCAACTCCCTCGGCCTCCCGGCCCTGGGCTGCTGGCCCTCGGCCTCCCGGCCCCCGGCCGACGGGCCTTGGGCCCTGGCCTCCTAGTCCTCAGGGCTCTGGGCCCCTTGCCCTCCAACTCCCTCAGGCTCCCGGCCCCGATCCCTGGGCCGCCGGGCCGCCGGGCCGTCGCGCTGCCAAGCCGCCCGGCGGCCGACGCCCGCGGGCCGCCCACCAACCCCCCTCAGGCCACCCGCGCCAAATCCGTATGCCGCACCTCATGCCCCATCGGCTCCCCCACAGCCAACCGCTCCAACTCCTCCACAACCGTCCGCCCCAACCGCTCCAGCTCATTGCCCAGTGACCCCGCGATGTGCGGGGTCAGAAACACGTTCGGCAGGTTGTAGAGCGGGGAACCGGCCGGCAGCGGTTCCGGCTCCGTCACGTCGAGGATCGCCTTCAGGCGGCCGGAGAGCAGTTCGTCCGTGAGGGCGTCCGGGTCGACCAGGGCGCCCCGGGATGTGTTGATGAGGACGCCGCCGTCCCGGATCAGCGCCAACCGGCCCCGGTCGAGCATGCGGTACGTCTCGGGAATGTCCGGCGCGTGCAGGCTCACGATGTCGGAGGTGCGCAACAGGTCGTCCAGCGCCATCGGTTCGGCGCCCAGCGCCGCCGCGTCCGCCGGGTCGACGTACGGGTCGTACAAGGAGACCGCGAAGTCGAACGGGCGGAGGAGTTCCAGCAGCCGGCGTCCCACCCGTGACGCCCCGATGATGCCGATCCGGCGGCCGACGTTGCCGATGGCCGCGGTCTCGGCGGGGGAGGGGTACGCATGGGTCTTCCGGAAGCGTTCGCGCTGGTCGAACGTCTCCTTCCCGGCCAGCAGGATCATCGCCAGCGTGTACTCGGCGACCGGCAGCGCGTTGCCGGCGACCGCGCTGGAGACGGTGACCCCGTGCTGCCACAGGGCCTCGCCGACCAGCGCGCGGACCGAGCCCGCGGCATGCAGGACATGGCGCAGCCGGGGCGCCACCGCCAGGACCCCCTCGTCCAGATGCGGGCAGCCCCAGCCGGTGATCAGCACCTCGGCCCCGGCCAGCGCCCGGGCGGCGGCGGGATCGGTGAAGTCCCGTACGACGAACTCCGGGTCGATGTCGGCCACCTGCCGCAGCCGGGCCATGAGCGGCGGCGGGAACAGCAGGGGCAGATGCACCGAATCCATGGCGAACACGGCGCGCGGCGACTGGGCGCTGGTCATGACTCTCCTGGGTGCGCTGAGGGGGACGACGGCGATGAACGCTTCGGGCCCTGCACGGCAACGGTTACGGCAGCGGTTGTGACAGTGGTTACGGCAGTGGTTACGGCAGCGGTGACGACGGTCGGTCACCGCTTGTCGCCACCGAGCAGCCGCCCGTCGGCCGCCCACCGGCCGCAGCGCAGCCGAAGAGCGGCTACGAGGCGGCTACCGAGCGGCTACGAGCAGGAGCTGCAGCAGCAACTTAAGAAAACGTCTTCTACCGTAGATCCGCAGACGAGGGCCGGTCAATCGTCGTGATCGGATGGCATCGAAGGCTCCCCGTTTCGCACCGATGGGAAACGCGCAGGTCGCGGCCGTATCGGGCGGAGACTGGCCAGAAGGTGACCGGAGGAGTCGGCCGCCTGATTGTGAAGCACTTCCGAAGAAACCGTGTGTGATGCGTAGAGCATGGCGTAATCGGTTACTGACTCCGCGCCGATGTCCGGCTTCGGTCCCGCCTCGACCTCCGCTTCGGCAACCGGTTGTCTGACCTGCGGACTTACCGCCGTGGGTGTCGTGGATCACCCCACTCGGCCATGTCCTGCGTGTTACTCGGAGTTTTCGAAAATTGGCCCAGCCTCTTGACGTCGTTTGCCGACAGGAACAAGCTCTGCCCCGTCCAACGATAGAAACCGGTTGTTTCAGCCAGGGCCCCAGGGCTTGGCCAGAACCGGCCGCCGCGGAAGGTGAGGCGTCCCAGTGCACACCCTTGCCGGTGCTCCCATGAGTCGCCGCCGTTTTCTCGCGCTCTCCGCCGGAGGCATCGCGGCGGGCGGGGCCGCCCTGAGCGGCTGCGCCCTCCAGGTCTCCAGCGGGGTCAGCGGCTCCGGCGAGACCGTCACCGTGATGGTCAAGTCCGGGGAGCTGACCGATGACGACGTGAAGCAGGCGTACAAGGACCTCGGCATCAAGATCGTCCTGGTGAGGTACGACGTCACCAAGCTGATCGCGATGATGACCACCGGCAACCCGCCCGACCTGGTGCGCGGCGTCGGCGCCATCGACGCCCCGTACTTCGCGGCGCGGGACCTGATGGAGGACCTCGATCCGTACTTCGCCCGGAGCGGTGTCCTCAGGCTGTCCGACCTGGACCCGGCCAACGACCTGTGGCGCTACGACGGCCGGACCCAGGGCAAGGGCCCGCGCTTCGGCATGGCGAAGGACTTCTCCCAGGACTCGATGTACTGGTACAACACCTCCCTCTTCGACAAGGCGGGCGTCGATCTGCCCCCGGAGACGGAACCGGTCACCTACGAGGAGTGGCTGGAGAACGCCAAGCGCCTCACCCAGCGCAAGAACGGCCAGACGACCGTCTTCGGCGGCAGCTACAACGGCGTGATGAAGGCGAGCCTCCTCGCGAGCCTCACGGCGGCGGCCGGCGGCAGCCTCTTCACCGACGACTACACGCGCGTCGACTTCACCGCCCCCGAGGCCCGCAAGGCTCTGGGCTGGTACATCGACTACTGCGGGACCAGGGTCGGGCCGAGCGCCATCCAGCCCGACCCCAACACCTGGGACGGCCCCACCTACACGGCGAACCGGATGGCCATGTCGGGCAGCGGCTACTGGCTCGGCGGCCTGATCAACTCCGACCCGAAGCTGGCGGAGGTGTCACGCCTCGCCCCCGCCCCAATCTTCGAGGGCGGCCCGAGGATCAGCCCCTGCCAAGCCGGCACCGGCCTGTGGATGCCGAAGAAGGCGCGCAACAAGGACGCCGCGTGGCGGGTCTTCGAGTGGTTCTTCGGCGAGGCGCCGGCCAAGGCCCGCGCGTCCGGCGGCTGGGGCATCCCGACCCTGAAGTCGCTGCGGCCCCTGATGCCGGCCAAGGAGGACTACCAGAAACGGGCGCTGGAGGTGCAGGAGGCCGAGCTGGCGCACTTCTCGGTGATCGCCTTCACGCCGTACGCCACGGCGGACGCGTTCGAGGCCCTGTTCAACCAGTACGCCCCGCCGGCGATGACCGGCCAGATATCCGTCGACACCCTCGCCGGGCGCCTCAACTCGGCCATGAACGAGCAGCTCAAGCGCGGGAAGGAGCAGGTGGGATGACCGCCGAGCAGATCACCTCCGTGGCCGAGCGGCCGGAGCCGACCGCGGCCGGGGGAGCGGCCAGGACGACCGCGGACCGGCCGAGGGTCTCCATGACCGCCCGCAGGCACCGGGCGTTCTACATGTTCACCTCGCCCTGGATCATCGGGTTCCTGCTGCTGACCATCGCCCCCATGGGGTACGCGCTGTGGCTCAGCTTCACCACGTTCGACGGCCTGTCGCCCCACTGGCGCTACGTCGGTCTCGACAACTACCGTGAGCTGCTGTCGGACTCGGTGACCTGGAAGGCCCTGGGCCGCGCCGGGCTGTTCGCGGTGACCTCGGTACCGTTGTCGATCATCGCGGGGCTCGCCCTCGCCGTCCTGATCAACCGTCCCCTCAAGGCGCGCGGGCTGTTCCGCACGCTGCTCTATCTGCCCGCCGTGGTGCCGCCCGTGGCCGCGGGCATAGCGTTCAAGCAGCTCTTCGACCAGAACTCCGGCGCCGCGAACGGCGTACTGAACATCTTCGGCATCGACGCCCTCGGCTGGCTGGCCGACCCCTACGCCCGCTATGTGCTGCTGATGACGGTGCTGTGGGCCGCCGGAAACATCATGATCATCTCGCTGGCCGGGCTCCAGGACGTGCCCCGCGAACTCCATGAGGCGGCCCGCGTCGACGGGGCGAGCGCCTGGCGCACCTTCCGCAGCATCACCGTGCCACTGCTCTCACCCGTGCTGCTCTTCCAGACGGTGACCGGGATGATCGCCTCGGTGCAGTCGATCATGCCGCTGCTGCTGGCGGCCGACGCCACCACGGCCGGCGTCAACTTGGTCCCGCAGTCCAACTACCTCTACATGATGCATGTGTTCGCGCAGTACTTCGCGATAGGCCGTTACGGCTACGCCTCCGCGCTGCTGTGGGTGCTCTTCGTCCTGATCCTCGTCGCGACCGGCCTCATCTTCCGGTTCACGTCCGGCGTGGTGTTCTACAACGTCGATCCGGAGGCGAAGAAGTGACCGCGACCAGTGTGTCTCCCCAGTCCTCGGACTCCTCGGCCCGCGTGAAGGTGCGCGTCAACCGTCTCGTCCTCTACACGGTCCTCGTCGTGATCACCGGACTGTTCCTCGGGCCCTTCGGCTGGCTCGTCATCTCCGGCCTCAAGACCCAGGCCGAACTGGCCTCCTCCCCGGTCCGCTGGCTCCCCGAGCACGTCCAGTGGAACAACTTCACGGACGCCTTCAGCCAGATCGACTTCCTCGGCTACGCCCGCAACTCCCTCATCATCGCCCTCATCTACGCCGTCCTCGTCACCCTCAGCTCCGCCTGGGTCGGCTTCGGCTTCGCCCGGCTGAACGCGCCGGGCAAGAAGACGCTGTTCGGCATTCTGATCGGCTCGATGATGCTGCCCCAGATGGTCACCCTGCTGCCGACCTATCTGATCTTCGCCAAGATCGGCCTGGTCGACACATACTGGCCGTGGGTGCTGTGGGGCCTGTCCGCCGCGCCGTATCTCGTCTTCCTGTTCCGCCAGTTCTTCGCCGGTATGCCCCGCGAGCTGGAGGAGGCCGCGATCGTCGACGGCTGTGGCTACGCCCGGATCTTCTGGCGGATCTTCCTGCCCCAGTCCTGGCCGGTCCTCTCCGCGAGCTTCATCATCGCCTTCACCTGGAGCTGGGGGGACTACATCGCCCCACAGCTGCTGCTGTCCAGCGACCGCTCCACGCTGGCCGTCGCCATCATGTCCGCCTATGTCACCCCCGGTGGGCAGCCCGTTCCCCAACTCCAGGCCGCCGCCTCCGTGATGTACGTCGTCCCCATCCTGCTGATCTTCCTGGTCGCCCAGCGCGGCTTCATCGCCGGGATGTCGACCTCCGGCCTCAAGTGACCCCCACGGCGTTCGCTGCCGCGTTCTGATCTCCGGCACCGCCCGGGGCGGCGTCGGCAGCTTCACCGCCACGGCCACCGCTACGGCCACGGCCACCAGCGTCGGCACCGCCACCCGGACCGTCACCTTCACCGTCGCGCACGCGTGACGCGGCACCCGAGAACCACCATGGAGTCACCCGTGTTCCCTCTCACCCGAAGAAACTTCCTCGGCGCGACGGGCCTCGTCGTCGCGGCCGGCAGCGGACTGCTCGCCGCCTCCGCCTCCGCCACGGCGGCCTGGGCCCAGGACACGAAGGCCGCGCCCCGCGCGTTCACCCACCCCGGCCTCCTGCACAGCGCCGCCGACCTCGCCCGGATGAAGGCCGCCGTCGCCGCCCAGGAATCGCCGATCCACGACGGCTACTCGACGTTCGCCGCCCACGCCCGCTCCAAGTCCACTTACACGATTCAGAACACCGGCCAGATCACCTCCTGGGGACGCGGCCCGACCAACTTCATGAGCCAGGCCGTCGCGGACTCGGCCGCCGCCTACCAGAACGCCCTGATGTGGTGCGTCACCGGCAACCGCGCCCACGCCGACAAGGCACGAGACATCCTGAACGCCTGGTCGTCGTCCCTGACGATGATCACCGGCGCGGACGGACCGCTCGGCGCGGGCCTGCAGGTCTTCAAGTTCGTCAACGCCGCCGAACTGCTCCGCCACAGCGACTACGACGGCTGGACGGACGCCGACATCGCCCGCTGCGAGCGCTCCTTCCTGGACGTCTGGTATCCGGCGATCTCCGGCTACATGCTCTACGCCAACGGCAACTGGGATCTGACGGCCATTCAGTCCATCCTCGCCATCGGCGTGTTCTGTGAGGAACGCACGCTCTTCGAGGACGCCCTGCGGTTCGTCGCGGCCGGCGCGGGCAACGGCAGCGTCCGCAACCGCGTCGTCACGGCCGCCGGACAGGGCCAGGAGTCCGGCCGCGACCAGGGCCACGAGCAGCTCGCCATCGGCCTGATGGGCGACACCGCCCAGGTCGCCTGGAACCAGGGCGTCGACCTCTGGGCCTTCGACGGCAACCGCATCCTCGCGAACGCCGAGTACGCGGCGAAGTACAACCTCGGCGGCGACGTCCCCTTCACCCCCGACCTCGACCGCACCGGCAAGTACATCAAGACGACCGTCTCCGAAAAGGTCCGCGGCAACATCCCGCCGATCTACGAGATGTACTACGCCCACTACGCCGGCGTACGCGGCCTCGACACCCCGTACACCGAGGCGGCCGTCTTCCGCGGCACCGGCGGCGCCCGCGTGGTCGAGGGCAGCAACGACGACCTGCCCAGCTTCGGCACCCTCACCTACGCAGGCACCAAGGCCCCCGCACCGGCCGTACCGACGGCCCCGGCCGGGGTCACGGCGGTGGGCGACGGCGAGAACGTCACCGTGGCCTGGCTGCCGTCCGCGTGGGCGAGCACCTACACCGTCCGCCGGGCGACCCGCCCCGAGGGGCCGTACGAGGAGATCGCCCCGGCCGTCGACGGCACGACGTACACGGACGAGAACGCGCGCGGCGGGCGGGTCCACTACTACACCGTCACCGCCGCCAACTCCCAGGGAACCAGCGCCGAGTCGAGCCTCGCCGCCGCCTGTGCCGCTCTCCCCGAACCCTGGGCCACCCAGGACATCGGCGACGTCAAGATCCCCGGCTCCGCCGCCTACGACGGCGAGCGGTTCGTGCTGGAGGCGTCCGGCACCGCCGACACCTACCGGGCCGTCCACCTGCCGCTGCGCGGCGACGGCACGGTCACCGCACGGATCGTGTTCCCGCTCAGCTCGCAGTACGCCAAGATCGGCGTCACCCTGCGCGACTCCCTCGACGCGGACGCCGCCCACGCCTCCATGCTGATCCAGGGCCTGCCGCTGCACACCTGGAGCGGCGTGTGGAGCGTACGGCCGAAGACGGGCGCCGCGATCTCGGGCACCGGCAGCACCCCCGTACCGCCCACTCAGCAGCAGGCCATCACCACCTCCGCCGCGTTCCCGATCTCGGACCTGGGCATCCTCCCCGAGTCGGCGACCCCGCTGGAGGCCCCGTACGTCGAGGGCGCGGGCGACGGGTACCGGCTGCGGGCCCCGTACTGGGTGCGGGTGACCCGTAAGGGCCGCCGCTGCACCGGGGCGATCTCGCCGGACGGCATCCGCTGGAGTGAAGTCGGCACCACCGAGGTCGAGTTGGGGAACACCGCGTACGCGGGGCTCGTCCTCACCTCCTGCCTCGGGGTCGACGAGGAGTACGCCGAGACCGGCACCGGAGCCTTCGACAACGTCAGCGTGGTCTCCAGGACGGCGGGCGAGGTCTGGTCCGCGCCCCGGCCCGCCCGCACCGCCACCGGCCTGAGCGCGAGCGCCGACGCCGACGCGGTACGGCTGGCTTGGACCGATCCAGACCTCTCCGCCCGCTACAAGGTGCTGCGCGCCACCAGCGCCGAAGGCCCGTTCGAGACGATCGCCGGCGCCGTCGTACCGGTCGGCTTCGGCGCCCGCCTGCGCTACACCGACGCCACCGGCACACCCGGGACGACATACCACTACGTCGTCGCCAAGACCGGCTGCGGCGGCCGAGGGCCGCTCACAGAACCGGTCTCCGCGCGGATGCCGACCCCGGGCGTGCCCCAACTCACCTCCGCCACGGCCGCGTTCGCCAACAAGGGCGTCCCCTTCCAGCATCTGCTGCGGGGCTCCCACGACCCCGTACGGTTCACGGCGGACGGACTGCCCGACGGACTGCGCCTCGACCGGCGCACCGGCCTGGTCTCCGGAACACCCACCGAGACCGGCGAGTTCGCCGTCACCACCGGGGCCGGCAACGCGGCCGGCACCGGCACCGGCACGCTCACCCTCACGGTCGGCACCCCGCCGCCCGCCCCCTGGACGTACGGCGACCTCGGCGACCCCGTGCTCGACGACCGGGCCTTCGGCACCCTCGGCGTGGTCGCCATCCGCACCCCGGGCAGCACCTCGTACACCGACGGCACCTTCACCGTGCGCGGCGCCGGTGTCGACCTGACCGCCAACAACCAAGGAATGACAGGCCAGTTCGTACGACAGCCCGTCACCGGCGACTGCGAGATCACCGCCCGGCTCGTCTCCCGCACCGGCGCGAGCGCCGACCGGGTGGGCCTGCTGATGGCCAAGTCGCCCTCGCCCTTCGACCTGGCCGCCGGGGCCATCGTCTCCGGCGGGACGAGCGCACAGCTCATGCTGCGCACGACCGTGGCCGGAAAGTCCGCCTTCACGGGCGGCGCGGCGGTCACCGCCCCCTGCCTGCTGCGGCTGAAGCGCACCGGGACGCACTTCACCGCCTACGCCTCCACCGATGACGGCGCCACCTGGACCCCCCTCGCCGAGGGAGACATCCCCGGCTTCGGTGACGCCCCCCACTACGTGGGCCTCGTGGTCTGCTCCCGCGACCCCCTGGCCCGCTGCACCACCGAGTTCGACGAGGTGAGCATCACCCCCATGTAGACCTCCACGGAATGGAGAAACCCCACATGAGCCGCACTTCCCCCCACACGCACCACGAGAGCGACCAGGTGAGCCGCCGCGGTCTGCTCAAGACAGCGGGCGGCCTCACCGCCGCCCTCGCGCTGGGTTCCGCCTTCGCCGCCGGTACGGCGGAGGCGGCCCCCGCCACCTTCACCCACCCCGGCATGCTCCACGCCTACGGCGAACTCAACCGCGCCAAGGTGCGGGTCGCCGCCGGGGACGACCCCTGGCTGTCCGGCTGGAACCGGCTGACCGCCAACTCCCACTCGGCGAGCACCTGGACGCCGAGGCCGCAGGCCACCATCATCCGCGGCGGCACAGGCGAGAACTACACCCTCCTCTACAACGACATCCACGCCGCCTACCAGAACGCGCTGCGCTGGAAGATCGCCGGCACCACCGCCAACGGCGACGCCGCCGTCCGCATCCTCAACGCCTGGTCGTCGACGCTGACCACCGTCACCGGCAACGCCGACCGGTTCCTGGCCGCCGGGATCTACGGCTACCAGTTCGCGAACGCCGCCGAACTCATGCGCGGCTACAGCGGGTTCGACCTGGACCGGTTCAAGACGATGATGCTCAACGTCTTCTACCCGCTCAACAACCAGTTCCTGAACAACCACAACGACGCCTGCATCACCAACTACTGGGCCAACTGGGACCTGTGCACCATGAACTCGATCCTCGCCATCGCGATCCTGTGCGACGACGGGGCCAAGTACGACCAGGCGGTCAACTACTTCAAGAACGGCGCGGGCAACGGCGCGATCCGCAACGCGGTGCCGTTCGTGTACGAGAGCCAGGGTCTTGCCCAGTGGCAGGAGTCCGGCCGCGACCAGGGGCACACCATGATGGGCATGGGCCAGATGGGCGCCTTCTGCGAGATGGCCTGGTCCCAGGGCGAGGACCTCTACGGCTACGACAGCAACCGGTTCATGAAGGCCGCGCAGTACGTCGCCAAGTACAACCTCGGTGAGGACGTGCCCTTCACCACGTACACCTGGGGCAGTGGCCAGAACTGCGCCCAGCAGACCCACACGGCGATCTCCTCCGCGAGCCGGGGCCAGGTCCGCCCGGTGTGGGACATCCTCCACTACCACTACGCACGCCGACGGGGCCTGTCCGTCCCGTACATCACCCGCATGGCCGAGAGCGTCCGCCCCGAAGGGGGCGGCGGTGACTACGGCTCGACCAGCGGCGGCTTCGACCAGACCGGCTTCGGCACGCTGATGTACGCCAAGTAGCCCCGACGGCCGATATACGCCGTGTACACGTGTACACCACGCACAGGGTGAACGCGTGTACAGCATGTACGTCGAACAGCCCTCCCACCCGCTCGTGCGCCGGAATATCGGGCCACGATGAGTTGCTCCGATCTTCATGGGTGCACGAGCGCGGTGAGGAGGCCGGTGGACCATGACGGCAGTCCAGGCTGACCCCGTGGTGAACACCCCCCGCGGTGCCGTACGCGGGCGGTACGAGCACGGTGTCGCGGTCTTCCGGGGCATCCCGTACGCGGCCCCGCCCTTCGGCCCCCGCCGGTTCCGGCCGCCCGTACCGCCGGAGCCCTGGGACGGGGTACGCGACGGGGGCGCCTTCGGGCCCACCCCGCCGAAACCGCCGTACTCGGAGGCGTTCGCCCGCTATCTGTCGGACCCCGTCGTGGCGGGCGACGACTGCCTCAACCTCAATGTGTGGACACCGGAGCCGGGCCGAGGGGCCCGGCTCCCCGTCCTGGTCTGGTTCCACGGCGGCGCCCTGACCAGGGGCTCGTCGGCCGTCCCGGTGTACGACGGCCACGCCTTCGCCCGCGACGGAGTGGTGCTGGTCTCCTTCAACTACCGGCTGGGCGTGGAGGGTTACGGCCTCTTCCCGGACGCCCCGGCCAACAACGGACTGCGCGACCAGCTGGCCGCGCTGGAGTGGGTGCGGGACTCGATCGCCGGATTCGGCGGCGACCCCGACCGGGTCACCCTCTTCGGCCAGTCGGCCGGAGCCATCAGCATCGGCGCCCTGCTGGCCGCGCCCCGCGCCCGCGGCCTGTTCCGACGGGCGGTGCTGCAGAGCGGGCCACCGGAGGCCTTGGACCGGGACAAGGTGCGCCGAATGGTCCGCAGGATGGCCAACCGGCTGAAGGTGCCGGCCACCGCCGAAGCCTTCGCCGCCGTCGACCGTACGACCCTCGCCGAGGCCCAGACGGAGGCGGGCCGCCTCAGCAGCCCCGTACTGGGCGGCCCCGCGTTCGGCCTGGTCGTCGACGACGACGTACTCCCCTCCGACCCCCTGACGGCCCTGACCGAAGACGGCGCCGCTCGGGACGTGGACCTCCTCATGGGCTGGACCCGCGACGAACACCGCCTCTGGCTCGTCCCCGGCGGCCTCCTCGACCGGGTCGACCGCCTCGGCGCGGTCGCCCTGGCCGCCGCCCGCGCCCGCTGCCACTGCGGCCCCGACGTCATCCGCGGCTACCGCGAACTCCACCCCGACAAGGGCACCGCGGACCTGGTCGGCCACCTGGTCACCGACCACCTCCTGCGCGTCCCCCTCCACCGGGTCGCGGACGCCCGCCTCGCCCGGGCACAGCAACCCCAGTACGCCGCCCCCACCTACGTCTACGAGTTCGCCTGGCCCTCCGCCCTCCCCGGCCTCGGCTCCTGCCACGCCCTGGAACTCGGCTTCGTCTTCGACACCGGCCACACCCCCGCGTCCGCGAAGCTGGCCGGCGACAATCCGCCGAGCGCCCTGGCCACGGCCATGCACGGCGCGTGGGTTCGCTTCGCGACGGACGGCGACCCGGGCTGGCCGGCATGGGACGCGACACATCCCGTGCGGGTGTTCGACGCTCCGGGTGCGGGTGCGGGGGAGCGCGTAGGGACGGCCGTCCTGGACGCGGCTCACGTCGTCCACGGCCCGTACGACCCCGAGCTGGCCCTCTGGGACGCGGACGCCAGAAGGCCGCCCCGCCGCACCCAGGGCGCCGGTGTCTTCATCAGCTCCGGCGGCTCCCCCCGCCCCTCCCTGCGCCGCTTCCGCCGGGCTCCCTAGAAGCGTCACCAGGGGGACGGGGTGTCAGCCGCCGCTCGGTGAGGCCGTGGCCGAGGCCGTGCTCTCCTCGCGCAGCCGCTCCGCCTCCTCGAAGAGGCGGTTGGTGCGGTCGGCCAGTACGCCGCCCAGGAGCAACTCCGGGGTGTAGAGGGACCGCGCGGCGGCGGCCACCTGACGGGCTGACAGGGAGATCTGACCGATCCCGGTCCGCCGGATCTCCTCCACCGAACTCGCCCAGACGACGCGCGGCAGCCCCGCCCACACCATCGCGCTCATACACATCGAGCACGGTTCACCCGTGGTGTAGAGCGTGCTCTCCTCCCACCCCTCGTTCCCGTGCCGCGCCAGATAGTCGTTCATGGCGACCACCTCGCCGTGCAGCATCGGATTGTCCGCCGAGGCATTGAACCCGCCCGCCAGCACCTCCCCCGTACGGCTGCGGACGATCACGGCACCGAAGGGATAGTAGGGGTTGCCCCGGGCCTGCTCGATGGCCAGCCACATGAACCGCTCGTGGTCGGCGTGGTCGGCGTGATCGGTGTGGCCGCCGGTGTCCGGGGGGTCGGCGACGGGGCGGGCGCGGTCCGCCGGGAAGGTGTACCCGGTGAGCGCGAAGGGCGCCGCGACCCCCGTCACCGCCGCTCCCCACCCGCCGAGGAACCGCCGCCTGTCGACGTCCATACGCTTCTCCTCACTCACCCGAGGCCGAGACCGTTCGGCTGACACCGCGGTGACACCGCCGAACGATCACTGATCGTCTCCAACCTCCCCGCTCACGTCTCGGCGTACGCCAATACGTAGTGCGGCCACCCTCATCGGCGGCCGAGCGGGACGGGGAAGGGAAGGAGCAGGCGGAGGCGCCCGCCGAAGCGCCCGCCGAAGCGCTCGGTGAGCACCGCCCGGCGTCGGCCGCGTTGACCGGTCAGATGGCGACTTCCAGATCATCGACTGGCCCGTGGGGCCGGGCGGGGACCAGCCGCTCACCACAAGTCCCGCCGCGTGCCGGCCCGTTCACAACATGGCCGGGGGACGTCCCGATACCCGTATCCCGGAGCCTTCGTCGCCAGGGCCGCCGAGGCCGTCTCCGGGCCCGCCGCCGGCTCGACGGCCGTGATCGGCCTCATGGGTCACGACCAGTCGGGCGCCGAGAAGGTCCTCGCCGAGCTGCGTGACGCCCTCGAACAGTGCACCTCCTGCGAGGGCGGCGGTTCCACCACCGTCAAGACCACCGAGGCGCACGACGCCGGTGACGAGACCGTGGCCTTCCGGCCCGAAGACCTGGCCACCCTGCGGATCGAGCGACTGGCCAAGCTCTGACGGCCGTTACCGCTGCGGGCTCCCCACCGAACCCCGCACCACCACATGCGTCCCCAGCAGCAGATGTTCGTCGGCGGAGTCCCGTTCCCGTTGCAGGGCGGTGCGTACCGCCAGGCGGCCCAGTTCCTCGTAGGGGACGTGGACGGTGGTGAGGGGCGGGTGGAGGTCGCGGGCGAAGGGGATGTCGTCGTAGCCGGCCAAGGAGACGTCGCCGGGGACCGACAGGCCCGCCTCGTGCAGGGCGGTCAGGGCGCCGGCGGCCACCATGTCCGTCGCCGCCATCACCGCCGTGAAGTCCAGGCCGGCGTCCAGGGCCTGCCGCATCAGGCGGTAGCCGGAGTCCCGGGTGAAGTCGCCGGTCAGCCGGAGCGCGGGGTCGGGGTCGAGGCCCCGGGCTCGGTGCGCGGCCACATAGCCGCGTTCGCGGCCCTGCGCGGTGGTGTGGTCCGGCTTGCCGCCGAGGAAGAGGATGCGCTGGTGGCCCTGGGCCAGCACATGGGAGCACAGGGCGTAGGCGCCGCCCTCGTTGTCGTACTCGATGACCGTGACCGGGGCGCCCGGGTCCAGCGGCGGGCGTCCGCACAGCACGAGACGTGAACCGGCGGAGGCGAGCGCGTCCGCGACATGGGCCATCCGGGACCGGTACTCGGGGGTGTCCGCGCCACCGCCGACCAGGATCACGGCGGCGGCCCGTTGCGCCCGCATCGTCTCCAGGAAGTCCAGCTCGTGCCGGGCGTCGCCGTCGGTGCTGCACACCAGGCAGAGATGGCCGAGCCGGGTCGCCTCACGCTCCACACCGTGCGCCATGAGCGCGAACGACGGGCCGGTGATGTCATCGAGGACGAACCCGAGGGTGGGCGTGCCCGCGCCCGCGACCGCCTTGGCCCGCGCGTCCGCGACATAGTCCAGATCGCGGACGGCCCGCATGACGCGCGTACGGGTCGTCGCGCTCACCGGGTACACCCCGCCGAGCACCCGCGACACCGTCGCCGCCGACACACCCGCCCGCGCGGCCACGTCCCGGATGGTGCTGCGCCCCCCACCGGCCCCGCCGCTCTTCCTCGTCATGCCCCGCCCCACCCCTTGGCAACGCCCTGGTAACCGGTTTCCCAACCGGAGGCTAGCAGCGCGCGACGGAGTGATGACCCATTCGGGCCAGCGTGTTCGACGGTCCCTCCGGGCCCAGGCGCCGTCCGCCGTCCGAGACCGCTGTCTCAGCCCAGGGAAGAGACCGCCGTCTCAGCCCAGGGACGAGACCACCGTCTCAGGCCAGTGTCTCCGCGATCCCCGCGATCGCCTTCGGCCCCACCCGGCAGCAGCCGCCGATCAGACGGGCGCCGGCGTCGCGCCAGCCCTTCACCTGTTCCGGGGTGAAGGTGGAGCGGCCGGTCCAGGTGCGGTTCACGGCGTCCCAGGTCTCGCCGCTGTTGGGGTACACCACGACCGGCTTGCCCGTGATCCGCGCGGCCGTCTCGACGGCGTTGTCGACGTCCTCGGGGGCGCAGCAGTTGACGCCCACGGCGATGACCTCGTCGGCGTCGGCGGCCAGGGCGAACGCCTCCTCAAGGGGCTGACCGGCACGGGTGCGCTCCCCGGCGACGGTGTACGACAGCCAGGCGGGGACCTCCAGGCCGCGGATCGCCCGCAGCAGGGCCTCCGCCTCGTCGGTGTCGGGGATGGTCTCCAGCGCGAGGGCATCGGGGTGCATGGAGGCCAGCGCCTCCAGACGGGGCCGGTGGAAGCGCTCCAGCTCGGCCACGCTCAGCCCGTACCGGCCCCGGTATTCGGAGCCGTCCGCCAGCATCGCCCCGTACGGGCCGACCGACGCCGCCACCCACCGAGGTCCCGCGATGCCCTTCCGCCATGCCTCCATCGACGCGTCCAGGGCCAAGTCGACGCTCAGGCCCATGAGTTCGGTGGCCTTCGCCCGCTTGATCCCGCGCCGCGCGAACCCCTCGTACGTGGCCTGGTAGCTGGAGGTGATCGCCACATGCGCGCCCGCCTCGTAGTAGGCGAGGTGCGCCTCGGTGATCGCCTCCGGGTGCTCGGCGAGCAGCCGGGCCGACCACAGCTCGTCGCTCAGATCGTGCCCGGCCGCTTCGAGCTGGTTGGACATCCCGCCGTCGAGGACGAACACACCGGAGGCGAGCGCGTCGGCGAGGAGGGCGGACATCTCCGGGGTCACATCGGGGGACACGGCGGGGGTCTGGTCGGGCGTCATGCCGTCGACGGTAGTCGAGGCGGGCACCCGCCCCCGATTTATGTCCGTAACGTGAACAGATTGCCCACGATGTGGGACACCGGGTTACGATCGCACCCGCTCACCCCTCACCGCACCCTGTACGCCCCCTCCGCACTCCCCACAACCACCCGCACTCCCCACACCCGCCCACACTCCCCAACTCCGCACGGGAACCGCCATGACCACCACCAGCACCCCCGAGGCCCCCGGGCCCGAGCCGACCTCGGCCGTCCAGGACGGCCCCGGCACTCCCGCGCCCTCCGGCCGCAAGTTCGGCCTCGCGGCGGCCACCGCGCTCGTCATGGGCAACATCATCGGCGGCGGCATCTTCACCCTCCCCGCCGCCGTCGCCCCGTACGGCACGGTCAGTCTGCTCGCCTTCGTCGTGCTGTCCGTGGCGGCCGTCCTGCTGGCCCTGCTCTTCGGCAAGCTGGCCCGGCGCAGCCCCGTCACCGGCGGTCTGTACGTCTACCCGCGCGACGCCTTCGGCCCCTTCGCGGGCTTCCTGTCGGCGTGGTCGTACTGGACGATGTGCTGGGTCAGCATCGCCGCGCTCGCGGTCGGGGTCGTCGGCTATGTCGACGTGCTGATACCCCTGGGTGACAGCAAGGTCGTCCTGGCGGTCGTCGCGCTTGTCGCGCTGTGGCTGCCGGCCGCCGCGAACTTCGCGGGCACCCGCTGGGTGGGCGCCGTGCAGATCGTGTCGACGGTCCTGAAGTTCGTACCGCTGCTGCTGGTCGCCACGATCGGTCTGTTCTTCATCGACACCGACAACTTCGGCGCCTTCAACACCTCCGGCGAGAGCGTCCCCGGCGCGGTCGCCGCCTCCGCCGCGCTGCTCCTCTACAGCTTCCTCGGCGTCGAGTCGGCCGCCGTCAGCGCGGGCGAGGTCCGTGACCCGGAGCGCAATGTGGGCCGCGCCAGCGTCCTCGGCACGCTCGCCTCCGCCGTCGTCTACCTCCTCGGCACGGTCGCCGTCTTCGGTCTCGTCCCGCACGAGAAGCTGGTGGAGTCCGGGGCGCCGTTCGCCGACGCCGTGAACTCGATCACCGGCGGCACCGGCGGCGGCACGGTCATCGCGTTCGTCGCCGTCGCCTCGATCGTCGGCTGCCTCAACGGCTGGATCCTGATGAGCGCCCAGATGCCGTACGCCGCCGCCCGCGACGGGCTCTTCCCGAAGGCCTTCGCCCGCGTCGGCAAGGGCGGCGTCCCCGGCTTCGGCGTCCTCGCCACGGCCGTGCTCGGCACGGTCCTCATCGCCGTCAACTACGCCGACGACCCCGAGACCGCCTTCCGTGTACTGGTCCTCATCACCACGTTCACCGGCTGCGTCCCCTATCTGCTCTCAGCCGCCGCCCAGCTGTACTGGCTGGCCAAGGGCACGCGGGAGCGCGTCCGCCCCGCCGGGCTCGTCCGGGACCTGGTCGTCGCAGGCCTCTCCTTCGTCTTCTCCTTCTGGCTGATCGCGGGCGCCGGTTACGCGGCCGTCTACCAGGGCGTGCTGTTCCTCTTCGCGGGCATCCCGGTCTACGTCTGGCTGCGGGGACGGCAGGAAGGGGCGGAGCGGGCGGTGTGAAAGGGCGGGCCCCGGTACTCCGGGGCCCGCCGATGTGTCACCGGGTCAACTCGGGATCAGCAGGAAGCCACCCAACGGTGGGAGCGAATCCGGACGTTGAAGTAGCTGTCGAAGCCGCCGTACTCACCCCGCCGCCGAGTGCCGCCCGCCCCGCCGTCGGTTGGTCCTGCGGCGGCTCATGGGTACCGCCAGGCCGGACAGCATGCCGAGGGCGAGGGCGTACGGCCACCAGCCGAGACCGCTGTCGGCGGAGGCGCCCGCGTTCTGGGTGAGGGTGTCCTGAGCGGCGTCCTTGTCCGTGCCGGTGGCGTCGCCCGTGGCGGACTTCGCCGTCGTCGCCGTACCCGTCTTCGTCGCGGTGAGGACGACGTCGTTGCCGTCGCCGCCCTTGTAGCTGAGCCTGTACGTCGATCCGGCGAGCTTCACCTTGGCGCCCTCGCGCAGCCCGGTGAAGGTGCCCGTGGTCTTCGCCTCGCCCGTGTGCTGGAGCACCGTGATCTTCTCGCCGGGGCCGCCGACCTCGCTCAGCGCGGCGTAGTCCAGCCCACCGGCCAGCTTCACCGCACCGCTCACCTTCAACGGCTTGTCGCGCAGCACCAGTTCGCCCTGCTGGGACTGCGTGTAGCCGCCGGTCACGGTGACGCCGGCCACGACCACGCCCGCGTTCGTCACCGAACCCCTCACCGTGCCCTTGCCGGACAGCGACTTCGTCACCTTGAGCCCGGTCGTGCCCACGTCGAGCTTCGCCCCGCCCGTGGTGAGCCGGATCGACTTGCTGCGCGAGAGGGTCGCCCCGCCGCGCAGCGCCAGCGTGCCCTTGCTGACGGTCGTCGTCCCGGTGTACGTCACCGCCGTGCCCGTGAGGGTGGTGGTGGCCGTCCCCGACTGGGTGAACGAGCCGCTGCCGCCGACCTTGGACAGCGTCACCGGAGTCGAGACGTTCCGTACGACCAGCGAGCCGTTGTTGACCACCTTGTACAGGTCGCCCTTGGTGTACAGCCCGCCGTCGCCGCCCTTCTTCCCGCTGCCCAGCCGCAGTACGGCGCCCTTCTGGACGGTCGTCGAGCCGTTGTAGTACTGGACGGCGGCGAAGGTGACGTCGTTGCCCTTGGTGCCCTTGATGACGATGTCCCCGGCGCCGGGCGCGGAGAGGGTGTCGTGGAAGCGGCCGCCGCCGATGGGGGCGCCCAGGGTCACCGGCCCGTTGTAGTCGAAGGTGAGCAGCGAACGGGAGCGTGCGGCAAGGAGGTTGATGTAGACCGTCTTGGCCGTGCCCGGCATGAAGATCTTGTTCGTGGTGCCGTCGCCCCACTGGACGTTGGCGCCCTTGATGTTGGTGCCGCGCTTGTTGACGTTCTTGTGGGCGGGCGTCCAGTTCAGGGCGGGGTCGCTGAGCGAGGGGTTGGTGTCGCCGCCCTGGTCCGACCAGCTGTACTGGCCGGTGAGGATCACCTTGCTGCCGGGCCGGGACTGGACGTTGATGTCGCTGCCGTACTCGCGCTGGTAGAAGTCCATGCCCTGGGTGACGGTCTGGCCCAGCGGGGTGTCCACGGTCCAGGTGCCCTGGTTGAGGACCTTGCGTGCGCGGGGGAGCGAGGTCGCGAACTCGGGGCGGCCCGCGTTGACCTGGGTGCCGTTGTCGATGACACCGGTGAAGGGGTGGGTGCCCGAGAGGTCCCAGGTGGCCCAGAGGAAGCGGGGCTGGGTGACCAGACCGGAGCCGCTGATGGTGCCCAGGTTGTAGGCCACGTTCTTCAGCGCGAGCCGCAGGGTGCCGTCGACGCGGATGTTGTTCTGGTTCAGCCTGAACGCGGGGGTGTTGTACGGGTAGTGGCCGATCACCCCGGTAGAGCCGCTGTCGCCGTACTGGAGGGTCGCGCCCTTGGCGACGGTGATGGCGGGCGGGTCCGGGTTGGTGACGGTGACGTACGGGTGGTTGCCGCCGAGCGTCTTCACGGTCTGCCGCTGCTGGGACTTCGGCAGGGTGAAGTCGCTGTCCTTGGTGAGGACCAGTGTTCCGGTGCCGCGCACGGTGAGGGTGCCGGTGCCGCTGAGGACGCCGTTGTACTTGGTCGTCCCCGACGGCACGGTCACCACGGTGTCGCCGTTCAGGGTCACATCGCGGCCCGCGAGGACATCGGCGGTCACATCGCGGGGGCCGGCGGCCGCGGCGGTGGGGGCACCGAGCATGAGGGCGGTGACGGCCAGGGCTCCGGCCGCCGCCGCTGTCTTGTGGGTTTGGCTGCGCACGAGAGGGGAGACGGGTCGGGGCTCACCCGGATAACAGAAATTTCACGGCGGCCCGGTTCGACCCTTCGGTTCGTTCCTGTGAGCTTGTGTTCGTCTCGTCCGACCCGTTGACCTCGACGTACCACGCCCTTACCTTTTCGGCGTTCGATATGAATGATCTTGTGCGATATGTCGAACGATTCTGTTTCTTTTTGTTCCCCCCACTCCTGAAGAGAGGCAGACCGTATGAGCCGCGACAACCTCCTGCCCGAACCCCCGAATCGCAGGCTGCTCCTGAAGGGGGCCATGGCCGCGGGCGCCCTCACCGCCCTGCCGTCGGTCGCCCACGCGGCGAGCTCCCCGGCCGGTCCGGGTGCCGCCGCCCCGTACGTCAACCCGCTGGTCCGCAACCGTGCCGACCCGCACATCAACCGCCACCGCGACGGCTTCTACTACTTCACGGCGACCGCGCCCGAGTACGACCGGATCATCCTGCGCAGATCCCGCACCCTGCGCGGACTGTCCACGGCCGCCGAGTCCGTGATCTGGCGCAAGCACGACACCGGCGTGATGGGCGCCCACATCTGGGCGCCGGAGATCCACCACATCGACGGCAAGTGGTACATCTACTTCGCCTCCGCGCCCGCCGAGGACATCTGGGCCATCCGCATCTGGGTGCTTGAGAACTCCCACCCCAACCCGTCTCTGGGCACCTGGGTCGAGCGCGGCCAGCTCAAGACCGCCTGGGAGACCTTCTCCCTGGACGCCACCACCTTCACCCACCGGGGCTCCCGCTATCTCGCCTGGGCCCAGCACGAGCCCGGCATGAACAACAACACCGCGCTCTGGCTGTCGAAGATGGCCGACCCGCTGACCCTGACGGGACCTCAGGTCCGGCTCACCACCCCGGAGTTGGACTGGGAGGTGATCGGCTACAAGGTCAACGAGGGCCCGTCCGTCATCAAGCGCAACGGCCGCCTCTTCATGACGTACTCGGCGAGCGCGACCGACTTCAACTACTGCATGGGCCTGCTGACCATCGACGCCGACGCCGACCTCATGGACCCGGCGAACTGGTCGAAGTCCCCGACACCGGTCTTCACCAGCAACGACACCACCCGGCAGTACGGGCCGGGCCACAACAGCTTCACCGTCGCCGAGGACGGCCGCACCGATGTCCTCGTCTACCACGCCCGCCAGTACAAGGACATCGTCGGCGACCCCCTCAACGACCCCAACCGCCACACCCGTATCCAGCGCCTCGGCTGGAAGCCGGACGGCACCCCCGACTTCGGCATCCCCGTAGCCGACACCCCGAGCAACTGAAGAAGGGAAGTGACTGACATGAGACGTGTGTACGCGATCCTCGTCGCGCTCTGCATGGCGCTGGCCGGCGCCCTCGTCACCGCCGGCCCGGCGCAGGCGGCCGCGCAGACCATCCCCAACGGCACCCAGTTCACCGACACTTCGGGAAGCGCCCTGCACGCCCACGGCGGCGGGGTCATCAAGGTCGGCTCGTACTACTACTGGTTCGGCGAGAACCGGAACTCCGACAACACCTTCCGGTACGTCTCGGCGTACCGCTCCACGGACCTGAAGAACTGGGAGTTCCGCAACCACGTCCTGACCGAGGCCACCGACCCCGAGCTTCAGACCGCCAACATCGAGCGGCCCAAGGTCATGTACAACGCGTCCACCGGCAAGTTCGTGATGTGGATGCACAAGGAGAACGGCGTCGACTACAGCGAGGCCCGCGCCGCCGTCGCCGTCTCCGACACCGTCGACGGCGACTACACCTGGCTCGGCAGCTTCCGCCCGCTGGACACCCATATGTCCCGTGACATCACCGTCTTCGTGGACACCGACGGCACCGGCTACATGATCTCGGCGGCCCGCGAGAACTACGACCTCCAGATCTACCGGCTGACCTCCGACTACACCGGTATCGACGCCCTCGTCGCCGACCCCTGGCACGGCGGCCACCGCGAGGCCCCGGCCCTGTTCAAGCGCAACGGCGTCTACTTCATGCTCACTTCGGGTGCCACCGGCTGGAACCCCAACCAGCAGCAGTACGCCACCGCCACCAACATCGCCGGCCCCTGGACGGCCATGGCCAACGTCGGCGACTCCACGACGTTCGGCTCGCAGACCGCGTACGTCCTCCCGGTGCAGGGCACGTCGACCACCTCGTACCTCTACATGGGCGACCGCTGGGGCAACTCCTTCGGCGGCACGGTCAACGACTCGCGTTATGTCTGGCTGCCGCTGACCTTCCCGACCTCCACCACCATGTCCATGTCCTGGTCGCCCGAGATCACCGTGGACACCGCCACCGGCACGCTCACCGGCACCAGCGCCACCTACAACACGCTGATCGCCCGCCACTCCTCCAAGTGCGCCGATGTCACGAGTCAGTCGCAGTGGGCCGCCGCCCAGATCAAGCAGTACACCTGCAACAGCGGCAACAACCAGAAGTACTGGTTCAAGTCCGTCGGCAGCGGCTACTACCAGCTGGTGACCCGCCACAGCTCCCTGTGCGTCCAGGAGAACGCCACCAACGTCACCCAGGAGAACTGCGACTCCTCGGCCACCAACCAGCAGTGGTCCGTGGTCACCTCCGGCTCCTACGTCAACGTCGTCTCCCGAGCGACCGGCGAGTGCCTGGACGTGAACGGCGCGTCCACCGCCGACTCGGCCGCCGTCATCACATACACGTGCAACGGCGGTACGAACCAGCAGTGGACGCGCGGGACGTGATCTCAGGCGAGTAGGTCGATCGCGTCGATCGCCGTCCCCGCACTCAGATAGGAGGTCGTCCCCGAACCGCTCACCACGTTGATCTTCAGGATGTTGTACTGGCTCGTGTCCGTCAGCCAGGCGGACGCGGGCACGCTGTAGGCGAACGTGTTGTTGTTGCCCCGGTAGGACCCGTTCGTCAGCGAGCGGGTGTTCGGCTGGGTGGGCGGGGAGGGGATGGCCGAGGTCCAGCCGTTCACCTCGATCTGCGGCCGGCCGTTGGCGTAGGCCGTCGTCACACCGATCCGCAGGGTGTGCGCGGCGGCGGCCTGGGCGGCGGTCAGCCGGAAGTAGACGAGGATGCCGCTATTGACGTCCTTCCAGAGGTAGCAGGGGAACGCGGAGGTCTCGCTGCCGCTGCCGATGACCACATTGCCGGTCCAGGAGGCGGCCCGGACGTCCGACGGGTGCGCGTACGTCATCAGATCGGCGTTCTTGAAGCCGCTGGGCGTGCCGTTCCAGTCGTTGATCCGCCAGATCGCGCTCGCGTTGGACGGGTCGTTCGACGACGGGATCGCGATCGTGTTCAGCGTCGTCGTACCGCCCGCCGTGACCGTCACCGAGGCCGTGTACACCGCCAGCTCCGCCTTGAAGACGGTCAGCGTGTACGTCCCCGGCAGCACACCCCCGATGGAGAAGTAGCCGTCCGAGGAGCGTGCCGAACCCCAGTACTGCGCCGCCGAGTTGGCGAGCCCGACCGTGTACGCGTACGAGGTGTTCCGCCCGGTGATGCCGACGCCCGCGACCCGGCCCCGGCCGCCCGCGCCCACATACCCGGAGATACCGAGCGAGTCCGCCCACGAGGTGGTCAGCGTGCCCGGGAACAGCGACGAGGAGGGCGCACCGCCGTCCGTGAGGGCGATGACGTACGGGCCCTGGAGGCCGAAACGCTGGGCCTCGGTCTGGTTCTGGCCGTAGTACAGGATCTCGTAGAGGCCGCCGCCGTCGGCGCTCTGGTGGCGCAGCAGGGAGCGGTAGAAGGGGCCGCCGGAGGCCTTCTCGTGGTTGCTGCGCACGATCCACAGACCGACGCCGTTCGCCGACCAGCCGACGTAGTCGTAGTCCATCACCCGCAGCTTCGAGTAGTGCTTGGAGCGGGTCTGCCCGTCGGACTTCGCGAAGACGTCCGAGGCCTCGATGGTGCTGTTCGTGTACGTGTACGAGTCGGGCTCGTCGTTGAGGAACATGCCTGCCTTGACGCGCAGGATGAACCGGGTCGCCGAGACCGAGGTGTCGGCCTTGTTGGTCCACACGTAGATGTTGTTCTCGCCGCTGCGGGCCGCGTAGTAGTGCCGGAGCGTGCCGTAGACGACCGAGACGAGGATGGTCGAGCCGGACTGCTGGATCGTCACGGTGGAGCTGCCGAGTCCGGACTCGATGTGGGAGTTCATCCCGCCGTAGCCCTGGTACTCCGTGCCCCGGTAGACGAGCGACGACAGGTCGCCGTTGCTCTTCCTGACCTTGAACACCAGGTTGGCGCCGGTGTCGATCACGTAGTTGGTGCCGTCGTCGGACCAGCCGAACGCCGCCGCGCGCGCCGTACCGGCCAGCGGCCCGGCGAGCGCGGCCCCGGCCGCCGTGGCCGCCGTCCCGAGGACGAAGCCGCGCCGGCCGAGACCGTGGGCGGGGGCGGTTCCGGGGGTGGGGGCCGGTCTGTCGATGGATTCGGACATGGGGGTCCTCCTCGATGGTGTGGGGGGAGTGCGGGTGATTCGGAAGGGTGACAGTTGAATCGTTTTCGCGAAAGGGCTTTCGTGGGGAGGAAGTTGGCAACCTTGTGAAATCGGCACGACATCTAGAAAGCGCTTGCCAAAAGATGTACCGTCCACCCGCCGGGGTGTTGTCACTCGTGTCACCCCTGCCACCCGTGTCGAGCCGTCGTGTCTGTTTGTGTCTGGTGTGCCTGCCGTGTCCGCCGAGCCCGTCGAGGAGCCGCAATGAGACGTTTCACCGTCGCCGCCGTGACCGTGGCGACCCTGGGCAGCACCGTCCTCACGGCCGGACCGGCGGCGGCCCAGGCGAACCGGGGACGGCCCGTCGCACTGGGCCTGGAGAACTGCGCCGCGAACGCCTGCCACTTCGACGTGCCCGCCGGGACGTACGACGTGACCGTCCGCCTCGGCGGGGAGAGCGCGGGCAGCACGCGTGTGGCCGGTGAGACCCGGCGCTCGCTGCTGCCGGAGACGGCGACGGCGGCGGGGGAGGTCGTCTCCCGGAGCTTCACCGTCGACGTGCGTACGCCGGAGGGCGAGCCGACCGGCGCGGAGGGCACCCCCGGCCTGGACCTCGTCATCGGCGGCTCGGCACCCGCGCTGGCCGACATCAGGGTGACCCCTTCCAGGCACGCCCGGCAGATCTTCCTCGTCGGCGACTCCACGGTGTGCGACCAGCCCGGCGACCCGTACTCGGGCTGGGGCCAGCAGCTTCCGCAGTACCTGCGCAAGGGCGTCTCCGTCGCCAACTACGCCGACTCCGGCGAGAGCACGGTGTCGTACCTCGCCGACGCACGGCTGTGGGGAACGGTCCAACCGCTGATCCGCCGGGGCGACCTGGTCCTGATCCAGCTGGCCCACAACGACAAGCAGACCGACGAGGCGACGTACCGGGCGAACCTGGAGACGCTGGTCGCGGGCGTCCGGGAGAAGGGCGGCCGGCCGGTGCTGGTCACCCCGATCGTGCGCCGCTGGTTCAACGCCGACGGCACCCTGAACAACGGGACCGCGCTGCTGGTGAACGGGCTCGGTGTCGACCACCCGGCGGTGACGCGCTCGGTGGCCGCCGACCACGACGTACCGCTGATCGACCTCACCACGCAGACCAAGGCGCTGGTCGAGTCGCTGGGGACCGAGGGGTCCAAGGCGCTGTACCTCTACAACGAGAAGCGCGACAACACGCACACGTCCGTGCACGGGGCGAGCGTGTACGCCGGGCTCGTTCGCGACGGACTCGTCGCGCGGGGTCTCCTCCCGGAGGGGAAAACGAGGGAGGGTTGAGCCCCTGGGGCGCCCCGACCGGAACCGGGGCGCTCCAGGTTCGAAACGCGGGAGAGCTCGGGTGGTGGGGGCTGGTTGGCGGGTGCGGGTTGTGGGTGGTTGCTCGCGCAGTTCCCCGCGCCCCTGAAAAGCAGGGGCTGCGCCCCTTGCTTTTCGGCCCGCAGGGGCCGTGTCTTTTAGGGGCGCGGGGAACTGCGCGAGAAACCCCCACCGGCCCGCAGTCGAACTACTCACCCAACCACCCCGAACCCCTTGTCAGAAGGCGCACGTATGACCTCCCAGCCCAAAGAAAACCGCACCCTCAGCCCGTACACGGGCTACACCCGCGCCCACTGGGAGGCGGCAGCCGACGCGCTGCTGAGCGCCGTGGAGCCGTACGCCACGGCCGATGGCGCGCTCTACCACCTCCCCGGCGACCGTACGAGCTGGTCGGGCCGGCTCTCGGACGGGCTGGAGGGCTACGCCCGTACGCTGCTGCTGGCGGCCTTCCGCCGTGACGAGAAGGCGCTGGCGCGGTACGGCGACGGACTGGCCGCCGGTGTCTCGGGCGTCTGGCCCCGTATCGGGGACCGCAGCCAACCCCTCGTGGAGGCCGCGTCCATCGCCTTCGCGCTCCGGCTGACCCGCCCCCTGCTGTGGGACCGCCTCGACGACTCCGTACGTCAGCGCGCGGCGGCCTGGCTCGGCGACGCGCTCACGGCGGAACCCTGGCCCTGCAACTGGGAGCTGTTCCCGGTGACGGTCGGCGGCTTCCTGGAGGAGATCGGCCATGAACCGGAGTTGGCCCGCCGCGTCATCGATCACCGCCTCGATCGCATCGAGCAGTGGTATCTCGGCGACGGCTGGTACACCGACGGCGACGGCCGCAAGTTCGACTACTACAACGGCTGGGCGATGCACCTCTACCCGGTGCTGCACGCCTGGCTGGCGAACGACGAACGCCTGCTGGATCTGTACGGTGGCCGGCTGTCGCACCATCTCGCCGACTACGCCCGCCTGTTCGGCGGTGACGGCGCCCCCCTGCACCAGGGCCGCTCGTTGACGTACCGCTTCGCGACGACGGTCCCGCTGTGGCTGGGCGCGTTGACGGGCCGTACGCCGCTGTCGCCGGGCGAGACCAGGCGCCTGGCCTCCGGCGCGCTGAAGTACTTCCTCGACCGGGGCGCCGTGGACGACCGGGGCCTGCTGTCGCTGGGCTGGCACGGGCCCGACTCGGCCGTCCTCCAAGGCTATTCGGGACCGGCGTCCCCGTACTGGGCGAGCAAGGGGTTCCTGGGCCTGCTGCTGCCGCCGGAGCACGAGGTGTGGACGGCGACGGAGGCGGCGGGTCCGGTGGAGCGGGAGGACGAGCTGCGGCCCGTCGGTCCGCCCAACTGGCTTCTGCAGTCGACCGGTTCGGACGGTGTCGTCCGCCTCCACAACCACGGCAGCGAGGACGTCCGCTACGACCCGTTCTACACGAGGCTGGCGTACTCGACGGTGACGGTGCCCGTGCCGTTGGCGGAGCCCGCGGAGTCGTACGACAACAGCGTGATCGTCGGCGGCGACGCGAGCCGGGTCGGTATCGAGCCGCTGGGGGTGGGGGAGGGCTGGGCCGCGTCCCGGCACTCGGTCGGCGACGAGAGCGACGACAGCGACGTGCGGGTGACCAGCCTGGTGGTGGCTCGGGGCGCGGCCGAGGTGCGGGCCCAACTGGTGAGCGGCGCGGCACCCGGGACTCCGGTACGGGTGACGGGGTGGGCCGGGGCGGAGGGGCTGCAGACCGAACTCCTCCCGGTGCGGGGGCTGTCGCCGGACGGGGCCGGGCCGGGGCTCACCGGTGGGACGGGTGCCGGGCCGGGGCTCATCGGTGAGACGGGTGCCGAGGGCGCGACCCTCTTCGTGGCTCTCGCCCGTCTCACCGCCGACCCGGCGGCCGAGTCCCTGCCCCTCCCCGGACGGGTGTCCGTGGAGGTGTGGGAGGGGCAGGGGACCTTCGAGGTCGCCGTCAGCTGGGCCGACGGCGACCCGCGACCTCAGCGGTTCACGTTCTTCACGGCTTCAGACGGGCGATCCTCAGGGTCTTCGTGGTCGGTGACGCCCCGTTGAGCGGGGACGAGTAGGACGGGGTCACGGCGGCGTACGCCCAGGTCAGGGTCCCGTCCTTGAGGACCGCGACATCACCGCTGATCCGCTCCTTGACGACCTTGTCGGCGCCCTGGAGCTTGCCGTTCCAGTCGACGAGGCGGAAGTGGGTGCCCGTGAAGGTGCCGGTGCAGGTGCCGTTCGCGCACTTGGCGTTCTTCAGGGTCTCGTAGGAGACGAGGAGGCGGTTCTTGCCGTACGGGGCGACGTGGACGTTGACGTGCTCGGTGCCCTTGGCGGAGGTGAGGTAGACCGTCTTGCCGGAGGGCGTGTTGCGGTTCTTCAGGAACGCGATGGCGACCTGGTGGGTGCTGGTCTTCGGCTTGACCGTCCAGCCGCGGCCGCTGGAGTCCTCCGGGTTCTTCTTGGCGGAGGCGGCGCCGCGCGAGGCGAACGCGGTGGCGTAACGGCCGGTGGAGGACTTCACGATCTCGCCGGTGCGGCCCGCGAAGGTGCCGCCGCAGTAGCCGGCCCAGCACTGCTCGCGCTGCACGACGGGCGCGTTGTCGGGGGCGGCGATACCCGTCGACACGAACAGGCCCGAACGCCAGTCGTCGAAGCAGAGGGAGGTGAAGGCGCCGGAGGTCTCGGCGCGCAGGGCTATGCCCTCGTTGTGGGAGCAGCCCCAGCCCCAGCCACCGCTGAGCTTCTTGCCCTTGGGGCCGACGTAGGCGAGCTTGTCGCCGAAGTGACCGTCGGCGAAGCCCCCGGCGCCGTGTACGACGAAGTAGGCGCCGTACTTCTTGCCGTTCCAGGCGAGCTGCCCGTCGAGCAGCGGGGCGGTGTCATCGCTGGAGGTGCCGGTGAGCTTGGTGCGCCAGGCCTGTTTGCCGTTGCTGTAGCGGACGAGCGCGGCGGCGGTCTCCTTCCACTTGTTGCTGTCGGCGACCCGGGTCAGCAGCGCGAACCCGTCGTTGTGCGCGACGAGCCCGCCGACCTCCTTGGCGCCCTTGACCACGGTGTCCGCGCCCGAGCGCTTGCCGGCCGAGGTGAGCGGGGTGACATGGATGCCGTCCGAGGCGGGCCAGGCGACCCGCAGCGTGCCGTTCGGCGCCACGGCCGTCGCCGTACGCGTCCACTCCCGGCTGTTGTTGTAGCCGGCCGAGAGATAGGGGAACTTCGCGGGCAGGCTCACGGTCGTGTTCGTGGCGGTGAGACCTGTGGTGGCCGCGGTGGTCGTGGGCGCGGCCCCGGCGGTGGCGTACCAGGCACCGGCCAGCACGGAGGCCGCGGCGAGCGAGCCGATGACGGGCTTGCGAAAGCCCCGTCTACGACGGTGCGCGGACGGGGCGGAGGGGGTGGGTGTTGCGGAAGTCATGCCCTGAGGTCGCCGCCGGGGGGTGAGAGGTTGCCGCCGTGGCGAAAAAATGTTTGAGCTTCTCACCCACCGCCGAACAGCATGACCTCCCGCTCGGACACCGGCCCGACGGTCAGGAGCAGTTTGTCCACTTGTTGGAGGAGATGTTGTTGTAGAAGACGCTGTTCTCGCTCAGGCTGAAGGCGTCCCCACGGTCGATCGTCATGCTGTAGCCGCTGTAGTTCTTGCCCGTGTAGATGGTGACGTCGCAGGAGTTGCCGTGGTTGTACAGCGACTTCGCGTTGTTGAACGCGTAGTAGATCGTCAGGTCGGCGTTGTTCCCGAACACCTGGCCCCGGGTCCCGCCGTAGCTGGTCTGGGTCCAGACGCACAGCGCCCCCGACGGGCAGTCGGACTTGGCCGCGTGGGCCGGCGTCGCCCCGAGTGTGACTCCCATGCCTGCGAGCGCCACGGCGCCGACGGCGGCGGCCGCTTTGGTGCGGATACCCCTGAACAGAATCGTCATGGACGCATCGTGACCGAATCCCGCCCGCACCCGTACCTGGAACCTTCGAGGTTGACTCCGGGCCCCCGCCACGGGTCGGTGGTGGTCGGTGATGCCAAAGGGATGGTGGCGCTCATGCCTCACAGAGAGGCGGGGGACGCCGGGTTGTCCTCGCGCGGCCAGTGGGTGAGCGCCAGATGCAGGGCCTCGACGGACTTGTCCCACGAGCGCTGTACGTCGCGGGGTGCGCCGAAGGCGCCCGCCGCCTCCAGGACGCAGTAGCCGTGGAAGGTGCTGCGCAGCAGCCGCACGGCGTCGGTGAGGTCGGGTTCGTCCAGGTCGTAGGCGCGGAGCATGCCGTAGGTGATCTCGGCGGTGCGGCGCAGGGCGGCGGTGTCGGCGATCAGGTCCTGGTCCACCGGGATCTGGGTGGCCGCGTATCGGCCGGGGTGCTCCAACGCGTAGGCCCGGTAGGCGTCGGCGAACGCGGCCAGGGCGTCCCTGCCGGCGCGTCCCGCGACCGCCTCGGCGATCCGGTCGATCATCTCGGCGCCGGCCGTCAGGGCGATGCGGGTCCGCAGGTCCCGGAGATTCCTCACATGGGAGTACAGGCTCGCGTCCTTCACCCCGAAGCGCCGTGCCAAGGCGGACAAGGTGACGTTCTCGAAGCCGATCTCGTCCGCGAGATCGGCCGCGGCCTCGACGACACGATCGGCCGTGAGTCCGGCACGGGCCATCGGAACACCTCCGGGTCTGTTGGGGCGGGTCTGGTCGGGCGGGTCCGCGCGATCATGTCTGCTCTGGTCGTCGGCGGCCTGCCCTCCAGGGTGCCCCTTCGCCGTGCTCGGGTTCGAATCCGGTCGCCGATGAAGCCCGCGGGTGCACTGCACGCGCTGACACGAGTGAGCCCTCGGTACCCGCCGCAGGGATGGCAGCGGGTACCGAGGGCCCTTCGGGGCGTCAGGACTTGTCGCTACCGGCCTGATCGTGGGCCAGCGGACACAAGTCGAGCGTGCCACGGATCAACGGGATCATTTCTTGATCCCTATGTTGCGGGCAGAAGCGTCGCCCGCCCCTGGTATCCATGCGCCGCTCGTCCTCGGCCAACTCCTTGGGAGTCATCGGCCTGTAGCGATTCGTCATACGATCACCCGTTCGGGGGAGGGGTCGGCGGGTCGTCTTCCGGTGACGGCATCGGGTTGCCGGGGTCGCCGGGGCTATTGCCCTGGTTGTCGTCGTCACCGCCACGGACAGTTCCCAGTGTGCACCTCATGGGCACCTCCTTTCATCCGCATCTCCGACATCGGTCAAATGTCGGTCAATACCGCCCGACCGCTGAGTGCCGCATCGGTCGGGACGCCCAACTACCGCCGCTTTACGTACAGTTGGGCGACGCCCCCTTGCCCGGACTCGAACCGGGGCCCCTGCACGCGGCTCATGCTCGAAGCCGCGCGTGCGTCAGTGCTCTGCCGCTGAGCTACAAGAGGGTGGGCACCGTAGGTGCCTCAGACTCGGGGGTGTTCGTTGGCCTGCTCGTACGGGTCGTCGTCCCCGCCAGGAGTGACGGGATCGAAGTAGGGCGCTTGCATGGGGAGGAACAGTTCAGGGCTGCACTGGCCGCAGCCGGCGCATTCACCGCCCTGCGGAATCGGACAGGCCATGGGTCTCTCGGGAGGGTGAGCCCCGCTCCGCCGGGAAGGGGAAGCGGGGATGGACCGGCGGAGCGGGAGTTGGGGCAAGGGAGACACCGACAGTCCACTCATAGAGGGAAGGGGGCGCCGGCCTTGCGAAGGAGATCGAGGGCGTCCAACTCTCGGGCCATCGAGTTCACGCTCGATATGCCTTCCCGGCCCGTTCGGGCTGGACCGGGGGAGGTACGTCTTCGGTCGGCTCCCAGATCTGGTAGTCGGACATCGATCGCCGGTAGCGGTTGTGGCGTGTGGCCTGGGTGTGCTTGCGTTGCCACTCGTCGACCTGAGATGACTCTGGTCGACGGCCGGACTCGGCCCCGCACTCGACTTCGTCACCGAAGACGCATCGAGCCTCGAATTCCGACTCGGCCAAGTCGTCTTGACGAATGCGGTAGGTGACGTGCTTGATCCGTGAGCGAGTCATCTCGTTACCCCTCGGTGCGAGCCCGCATCCGTTCGGAGGCCGCGACCTGGAGGAAGGCACCGCACTTCTCGACCTTGCGAGCAACCTCGGCGTACTCCTGGGGAATGGGCGAGATCATCGATCGGGACGGAGTGAGCACTGCCCCGGCTTCGCCCCGCTCAATACGCTCCAGCACTCGTGCCAGGCCCTCGCGTTGCTTGGGGTGGCCGAGGCCGTCGCGGTCTTCGACCGTCGCGACAATCTCCCATCCGAATGCCTCGGCGTACTCGCGGCACTGTTGGCGTGGAACACTGATGTTCGCGTTCGGGGCCGCGCACAGGTAGATGATCACGCGAAATGCGGTCACCCGCGACGTGAAACCCTCCGTCGCGGCTGGTTCGAACGGGATTCCGGCCGCCGCGTCCGCGATGTTCTGCCGCCGCGTGATGTCCTCGGGGGTCCGCCGGTGGGCGGCTCCCCGGTTCTTGTTTCTCTGGCTGACCATGCATCAATCGTGGCGGCTCGATCACGCAACGTGAAGAGACGAGCCGTAGGAGCGGGCGAAGTGAGAGAGACCCGACTCCTACGGAGCGTAGGAGTTTCTAGATCAGTGGAACCCCGATCACCTCGCCGATGTGGCGAACCTTGGCCGTTGAGACCTTCGCGAGGCGCTTCCCGATGACGCCGGGAAGCGCCTGGTGCTTGACCCACTCGGGGGCGTCCAGCGCCACCTCGACCAGCGTGTCACCAGCTTTGTCGTACAGCCCAGTTGACGCCTGAGCCAGCGCGACATCGAGTTTGTACCGGTTGCGGGCAACCTTCGACATGCCCTTGGGGAGCTTCTTCATGTCGTCTTGATTGGCGAGTTGAAGGGCGCGGCCGTAGTTCTTCAGTGCAACGTGAATGCCAACCGCCTCTGCTTTCGCAGAGGTTGGTCCGAAGTTGGTTCCATACAGCTTCTCGTCTCGGCCAAGTCGCGCTGCGGCAGCGTGAGCCTGGGACAGGTAGTTGTCGGCCGCTCCCGCGTCTTCCCGCCGCGATGCGGCCACGGCCGCCGAGATCATGTTGCGTCCGTACGCGACGAGTTGAGGCCGCGAGCCGTTACTGAAACTCGGCTCGATGGCCAATGCCGCCCGCTCCGCAACAGCCACGGCTCGGGGCAACTTCGCTCCGCGCAAGTAGACCCAGGACAGGGTGGAGTCCAGAAGCGCACCAAGAACCGGGTCGCCGGCTTCCCGAGCCAGGGCCTTCGCGGTCGTGAGCGCACTGAGCGCCAGGTCTCGCTGGCCAAAGCCGGTTGAGCACGAGGCGGCTACCCGGTAGGTGCTGGCCAGGATGGAACCCAACCGCTCACGCTCTCTGCCGGTCGCACTGGCGTACCTGACTTGACCTTCCAGCATCACCTGAGAGGCGTAGGCGCTCACCTTCGCCGTGTCGCTTGCCCAGTAGGCTTCCCACGCCCGGTCTCGGGCCTCGGCCAGTTCCTCGACGCTACTCGGGTCGTCGATGCCCTCCCACAGGCCGAGTGCGCTTTCATGGGTGGCATCCGACAGTCGAACAAGTGCCGCTCGGTCGGCCCGGTCCATGCCGCGTCGGGGGGCTTGCTGTCCGAGGATCACCGATACGTCGGTTCGAAGCGCCTCGGCAAGCTTGAGCAGGGAGCCCACTGACAACTCTCCGCGATCCTGCTCCGCCTTCTGCACCAGGGCGTAGGAGAGTCCCGCGGCATCGGCCAGTTCTTGCTGTGTCATGTCGGAGCCCCGAAGGACTTTGATCCGCTTACCGTTGGTCAGGTCTGCCCAGTTGCTCACGGTCACCTCAGTGGGTCGCAGGGGCGCGGTTCACTCTCGATGGTAGGTCCACGCGGGAGTGTGGTTGCGGGAGATCACAGCCACGGGCGGGAACTGACAATCCAGGATGGCCTCGGCCACCGTTCGCCGTCGGGCACACCGCCGATGCTGCCGGGGCAGAAACGAGGGCGGGGACGAGGGCGGGGACGAGGGCGGCTACTCGGCCACTCGTCCCCGCCGTCGGCGTATGGGATGAAGTCTGCTCAGCCGATCGGCGCGTACAGCACGCCCAGTTTGTCGATCTCGTCGCCCGCGCGGCCGGTGAAGCCGGCGATCTGCCAGCCGGAGGGGGCCGTGAAGGTCTTGGTGTCGGAGGTGGCCGTACCGGCGGTCAGCGTGCGGCCCTTGTCCGTGGAGAACGCGGCGGAGAAGATCCGGGTGTGGCCGTCCTTCTGGCCCTGGGTGAGGTTCACCGAGGTCAGGTGCTCACCGGAGGCGAGGGTCAGCGAGGTGGCCGTACCGCCCGTACCGCCGTGGGAGAGGGCCGTACCGTCGGCGTGCGTGAGCGACACCGCGTCGAGGCGGGAGCCGCCGCGCAGGGTGAGGGTGCGGGGCGCGACGGTGGTGGGCAGGTCGTCGGCGTCGTTGTACGCCGTTCCGTGCGGGCCGCCGAAGAAGTCGCTGGCCTTGAGGGACGAGTTGAGGGTGTACGAGAAGTCGACCGTGTGCGGGTAGTGGTCGGAGAGGTGCTCGCCGTCCTCGCGGAGGAACTTCGTCCACTCGTTGTTGTAGCGGGTGGCGTCGAGGGAGACGAGGTCGCTGCCCCGGTAGAGGACCTTGTCGACGACCTCACAGGTGTTGGTCGGCGCGGCCGAGTCGCAGACCAGCGCGTCGCTGCCCTGCGCCGGGGGCGTACCGCCCTTGACCAGGTCCACCCAGGGGTCCTTGAGGTTGTTCTCGGACAGCAGGGTGCGGATGTTGTCGCCGGCGCGCGTGTACCGGGTGTTGGTGTCGCCCATGACGATCACGGCGTTGCCGGAGGAATTGGCCTGGATGAAGTCGCAGAGCTGCTCGATGTTGGCGCGGCGGGCGGCCAGCGCCGCGTCGTCGTCATCGGCGTTGGTGTGCACGTTGTAGAGGTCGACGAAGACGCCCTCGGCGAGCCGGACCCGGGCCAGCGAGAAGCCCTTCGGGGTCAGGCAGTTGGTGCCGGTGCAGTCGTTCCACTTCACCCGCTCGAAGTCCTCGAACGCGTAGTCGGAGAGGGTGTTGAGGCCGTCGCCGAAGGGCACTCCGCCGCTGGTCGCCGTGCGGTAGGGGTGGTCGTCGCCCGCGTAGAGCGCCGCGTGGTAGTTGAAGTCCTCCTGCACATTGACGATGTCGTACGCGCCGAGGCGGGGGGAGATCAGCGGGGTGTTGGTCTCCGGGTCGCTGGAACTGAGCCCGGCGGGGAGGCCGGCGACGTTGTACGTCAGCACATTGAAGGTGCCGGTCGTGGCCGCCGCGGCGGGCGTCGCGGCACCGGCGGCGAGGCCGGTGACGGCCAGCGCACCGGCCATCAGCGTCCCGATGAGTCGTCTCATGGTGGGGGTGTCTCCGGTCGGGGTCGGGGGATTCGGGGTCGGGGCGAATCCGGGGCAACGGGGGAGCAGGAGAACAGCCGTAACTGACCAGGAAGTTGAACGCTGCTCAGCTTCGGTGGCGACCAGTGTGACGGCAAAGAGCTGCCGGGGAAACAGTGAGTGCCGAGGTGATCCGATGACACAGTCGGCGGAGTGCTCAGCCGTGAGCCCTCTCAAGGTGCCGCAACGCCGACGCCGCCGCATGAGCCCCGCACATGCCGTGCGCGCCCGCGCCCGGAGGGGTCGCCGCCGAGCAGATGAACATTCCGGGGACGCCCGTGCGGTAGGGGTCGAGGGCGAGTCGGGGGCGGGCCACCAGCTGGAGCGCGGTGTTGGCGCCGGTGACGATGTCGCCGCCGACGTAGTTCGGGTTGTACTCCTCGTACGCCGTGGTCGACCGCACCGCCCGGTCCACGACCCGGTCACGGAAGCCGGGGGCGAACCGTTCGATCTGGGCGGTGATCGCCTCGGTCGCGTCACCGTCGTAGCCGTGCGGGACATGGGCGTACGTCCACACGGGGTGCAGGTCGCCCCGGGAGCGCCGTGGATCGGCGAGGTACTGCTGGCCGACGAGCACGAACGGCCGCTCGGGCATGCGCCCGGCGCTGATCAGCCGCTCGGTGTGGGCGATCTCCTCGAAGGCGCCCCCGAGATGGACGGTCCCCGCCCTCCGGGCCGCCTCACTGCGCCACGGCACACCGCCCTCGACGGCGAAGTCCACCTTGAAGGCGCCGGGCCCGTGCCGGAACCGGCGGTACGCGCGCGCCACCCGCCCCGGCAGCCGGTCGCCGAGTATGCTGGCCACGGCGGCGGGCGCGAGGTCGAAGAGGACCACGTCGGCCGGGGGGAGGTCCGCAGTGGACCGCACCCGTACCCCGGTCTCGATCCTGCCGCCGAGTTCGCCGAGCAGCGCGGCCAGCGCGTCGGTGATCGCCCGGGAGCCGCCCGCCGCCACCGCCCAGCCGTGCCGGTGCCCGGCGGCCACGATCGTCAACCCGATCGCGGCGGTCGCCGGCCGGTTCAGCGGCCGGAACGCATGGGCCGCCACCCCGCCGAACAGCGCCCGCGCGGCCTCCGTACGCCAGACGCGGGCCACGGCGGTCGCGGGCAGCAGCGCCGGGAGCCCGAAGCGGGCCAGCCGCAGCGGATGCCGGGGCACCCGCAGGATCGGGCCCATGACGTCCTCGGCGAGGGCGTCGAACCCGTCGGCCGGCGGCCCGAACACCCGCCGCCACCGCCGCCCGTCCCGCGCGCCGAGCCCGGTAGCCGTCTCCTCCACCGACCGGTACAGCACCCCGGCCTCACCCGAGTCCAGCGGATGCACGCAGTCGATCTCCGGCAGCCGCCAGCTCAGCCCGTACCGCTCCAGCCCCAGGGTGCGCAGAAACGGCGAGCCCACGGCCATCGGATGCGTCGCCGAGCAGTGGTCGTGCAGCAGCCCCGGCGTCAGCTCACTGGTACGCGTACCGCCGCCGATGGTCGCCGCCGCCTCAAGGACCGTGACCTCCACCCCCTCGCGGGCGAGGGCCACGGCCGCCGCGAGCCCGTTCGGACCGCCGCCCACGACCACGGCTGTGCTCATCAGGTCCTCCTCCTCGGCGTACAGCGGTCCCTACGGAGGAGGCTAGATCACCTGGCTCGGCCCCGGTATTCGCAGAATTGCCTAACAGATGCCGGATACCGGGTGCCCGGAGTGCCCTCAGGCGTTCGGGTTCAGCCCGTTCGACAGACCCGTGTACGCCGGCTTCGCCGCATAGCTCTCGTTGTACGGCAGCGCGGCCCCGTAGCCGCTGAACGTGCCCGGCACCCACGAGTACTTGTCCGTCAGCCCCCACACCGTGACCCCGGCGCAGCGCGGCACACCCAGACAGTTCTCGCTCGCCGTCTTGTAGTCGGTGGACTGCTGGGCCAGCTCGGCGGAGGAGGCGGGCAGCGGGATACGGATGTCCAGCTCGGTGACGGACACCTCAAGACCGAGATCCGAGAACCGCTTCAGATTGGCCTTCATCGAACTCGGCACCCCGCCCACCACGAAGTGCGACTGGAAGCCGATGCCGTGCAACGGGACACCCTGGGCGAGGAGTTGCTTCGCCAGGTTGTAGAGGGCGTCGCTCTTCGCGTTGTCCGCCTCGATGTTGTAGTCGTTGATGTACAGCTTGGCGCTCGGGTCGACGGCGTGCGCCCAGCGCAGCGCGGCCGCGATATGGCCGGTGCCCAGCTTGTCCTGCCACAGCGAACTACGCATCGAACCGTCCTCGTTGAACGCCTCGTTGACGACGTCCCAGGCGTAGACCTTGCCCTTGTAGCGGCCGACGGTCGTGTCGATGTGCTTCTTCAGGATCGTGTTCAGCTCGGACGCCGAGAAGTTGCCGTTCTTCAGCCAGGACGGCAGCTGCGCGTACCAGACGAGCGTGTGACCGCGTACGCCCTGGTTGTGGGCGGCGGCGTGGTTGACGAGGCGGTCGGCGGCGGCCCAGTTGTAGCTGTTCCGGCTGGGCTCCAGGGCGTCCCACTTCATCGCGTTCTCGGCGGTGACGGAGTTGAACTCCCGGTCCAGTACGGCCGTGTACGCCGCCTCGTTCCCCAGCGGCCCGTCGGCGACGGCCGCCCCGATCCGTACGCCCCGGCCGTCGGCGTAGCCGCGCAGGGTCGTCGCGGCCGAGGCGTCCGGGGTGAACTGCGGCACCGCGACGGCCGCGCCGGCGACGAGCACGCCCACGGCGGCGAGGGGCGACGGACGGAAGAGACGCCGACGGCGGTGGGTGCGAGGGGAGCGGGACACGGCTACTCCTGCGGGGTGGGGGGATGCGGGTGTCTCACTCCTGGGTCGCCGCCGACCGCCGCGAGGTTGCCGTCGGCCGCCGCGAGGTTGCCGAGGAGTCACCCATGAGGACGGCCGGGGCCCGGCATCGGCTCGCCGCCACACCGCCGCGCCCCGGCTCTCCTCAGTCGCACGCGCACGCCGTGCGCAGTCCGTCCAGCGCCGCCCACACCGCGCCGGCCCGCTCCCGGTCGAACACCAGCGGGGCGAAGGCGCCGTCGTGGGCGAAGACCACGTACACCTCGGAGAGATACGACAGACCGCCCCACTCCTCGCGCCGGTGCGAGCGGGCCAGCGTCCGGCCGCAGGGCGGGCAGGCGATCCACGGGACGAGTTCCGAGGTCGGGGACGGGGGTTCCGCCAGCACCTCACGCGCGGGGAGCGTGTCCTCGGCGCCGTCCTCGAAGACCCGTAGCCGCGGCGGCCGTTCGGCGTCCTGGGCCAGCTCCACGATCTCCGCCCCGTGCCGGTCCCACACACTCCACTCCTCGGCCATCACCGCGATCTCGGTGCGCGCCTTGTCGTCGACGGGCAGCCGCAGCTCGGTGAGCCTCTCCACCAGCACACCGAGCCCCGCCTCCTGTTCCCCGATGTCCCAGCAGTCCTGGACCGTCTCGACGTCCCCCGCGTCCGGCAGCAGCGAGGCGAGACGGGACCATATGGCGGCTTCGGCGGCGTACGCCTTCAGACGGTCGTCATGCTCATGCATCGGGCGAGCGTACCGGGCTCCCGTACCGTCGTCGGACCGGTCACCCGGCAGGGTGGAACTCCGCCGCCCAGTGAGCCGATCCGCTGGCCAGCCGTACCGGGGCGGCACGGACGCGTCCCGACTCTGACGGCATGTCCACCATTCCTTCCCTACGGGGAACACCGCCCGCAGCCCCACCCGGAACACCGCCTCCCCGCCTACGGGGAACCCTGCGCGCCGTGTCCGTCCTGGTCACCGCGCTGACCTTCGTCGTGGCCGCGTCCCCCGGCGCCTTCGCCGCGCCCGGTGACCTGGACCCCGCTTTCGGCACCGGCGGAAAGGTCACGATCACCACCCCCTCCTACGCCGAGGGCGAGGACGTGGCGGTCCAGCCCGACGGAAAGATCGTCTCGGTCGGCTGGGAGCAGGACCCGAACAACCTCGACGCCGAGTTCGCCGTGGTGCGGCACAACCCCGACGGCAGCCGCGACACCTCCTTCGGCGGCGGCAACGGCGAGGTGCTGACCGACTTCGAGGGCGGGGACGACCTGGCCCAGGGGGTGGCGGTCCAGCCCGACGGGAAGATCGTCGTGGTCGGCCGGCACCAGGAGACCGACGACGAGTTCGCGGGCTGCTGCTGGTTCACCGTGGCCCGCTACAACGCCGACGGCACCACCGACACCACCTTCGGCGGCGGCGACGGCTGGGTCAGCCCCGGTCTGGCCGGTGGCGCCGAGGACGCGGCCGGTGTCGCGGTGCAGCCGGACGGGAAGATCGTCGCCGGAGCCCGGGCGGGCGGCGAGTTCGCCGTCGTCCGCTATCTGACGGACGGGACCCCCGACAGCTCCTTCGGCGGCGACGGCGTGGTCACCACCTCGCTCTCCGACGACCCCGCGGTCGGCGCGACCGCACGCGACCTGGCCCTCCAGACCGACGGGAAGATCGTCATGGTCGGTGACGTGGGCCGGACCTCCTTCGACTTCGCCCTGGTCCGCTACCACCCCGACGGCAGCCTGGACACCACCTTCGGCGGCGACGGCAAGGTCACCACGGATCTGGGCGGCTACAACTGGGGCGAGACCGTGGCCGTCCAGTCGACCGGCAAGATCGTCGCCGCCGGACCGACCGGCGGCCGCTTCACCCTCGTGCGCTACAACCTCGACGGAAGCCTCGACAGCGGCTTCGGCAGCGGCGGGGTCGCGACCACCGAGTTCGACAGCGGCTCCTCCGTGTACGACGTCGCGCTCCAGCCCGACGACCGGATCGTGGCCGGCGGCACCGCCGGCGGCGACTTCGCGCTGGCCCGCTTCCACGCGAACGGCGGCCTCGACACCGGGTTCGGCACCGGCGGCCGCACCACCACCGACTTCGGCACCGGCGACCGGGTGACCAGCCTCGCGCTCCAGTCCGACGGCAAGGTCGTCGCCCACGGCGGCAACAGCGACGGCCTGCGCGCCCTGGCCCGCTACCTCGGCGGCGAGGGCGCCCCCGAGCCCACCGTGCCCGACCTGTCGGTCACCAAGACCGGCACCGGCACGGTCGGCATCGGCGACCGCGCCACCTACACCGTGACGGTCACCAACAACAGCACCACGACCGCGGCCACCGGCGTCACCCTCACCGACACGGTCACCGGCCCCGCCGCCACGGTCGTCTCGGCCACCCCGGCCCAGGGCACCTGCACCACCTCCGCCACCGGCGCGAGCTGCGCCCTCGGCACCCTCGCCGCCGACGCGAGCACCACGGTGACCGTCGTCGTCGAACCCAGGGCCACCGGAACCCTCACCGACCGCGCCACCGCGACCGCCGGCCAGAGCGACCCGAACACCGGAAACAACACCGCCACGGCCACCACCACGGTCACCAACCCCCGAGGCTGCACCCGCGTCGGCACCAGCGGCAACGACACCATCACCGGCACGATCGGCAACGACGTGATCTGCGGCCTCGGCGGCGACGACACGATCAACGCCGGCTCCGGCACGGACACGGCCTACGGCGACTTCGGCAACGACCGCGTCGACGGCGGCGGGGGCAACGACACCCTCACCGCCGGCCCGGGCGGCGACACCCTCATCGGCAACTCCGGCAACGACCGCCTCAACACCGTCGACAACACCCCCGGCAACGACACCGCCAACGGCGGCCTCGGCACGGACACCTGCACCACGGACCCGGGCGACACCCGCATCAGCTGCCCCTAGCCACCAAGGCCGAACAGCTCTGGTGAAGAACACGACAGCGGCCGGCCGGCAGTTCGCCGACCGGCCGCTCCCGCTCGGCCGTGATCTATGAGTCCGTCGCCGTGAACACGAACGAGAACTCCGTCCGCTCCGCGTTCAGGTAGTACCGCGGAAGCGGGCCGGGGCCGCACGACTGGGAGCCGATGCCGTGCTGGCCGTGGTCGAGGTTGACCCAGACGGTGTCACCCGGGGTGAGATCGGTCCGGTGCCGGGCGGCGTCCAGCTGTTCGGTGGTCCAGCGGCGGGCGCTGAACCAGAACTCCGGGTCGCCCTCGATGCGCAGACCACCCAGTTCGACCCAGCGGATGTCCGCACGGGCCCCGTTCTCCTGCGGGCGCACATACGGCGTCTGCAGCTCGGCGACGGTCGAGTGCCAGCGGCCCAGCCTCGACGCCGCCCGGGTGTCCGGGTACGCCTCACCGGGACCGCCGCCGAACCACGTGACGGCGTCCGCCTGCGGCAGCCCGAACCGGATGCCGAGCCGGGGCAGCGGCACCGTCCAGTCGCCCTCCGGTGCCACGGACACGGTCAGCCGCAGCCGGGTGCCGTCGGAGGTCCAGCGGTACTCGGTGGCGAGGCCCACCTCCCAGGCGGCGGGCGCCACCCGGGTCCGTACCGTCAGCGCGTCCTCGCCCAGCTCGACGGAGTCCAGACGGTGCCGCATACGGTGCAGGCCGTACTTGCGCCAGAGCGTCGCGTAGCGGGTGTCGGTCTGCCACTCGGCGCCTTCGTCGTTGTCGGTGGTCGCCCGCCAGACGTCCAGCCTCGGTGCCGTCACCTTGACACCGCCGATGGTCTTCAGCGCACCCGTGCGGACGTCGAAGGAGGCGGGCCCCAGGTAGATCAGCTTCTCGCTCGCCGTCGGACCGTCGCCGGGTGCCAGGGTCGGCAACACCCGCTCCGTCACCGGGAGTTGGGCCCACGCCACCTCGTGGTCCTTCTTCGCCCACGCCGTGTCCTCGGCCAGCAGCGCCCGTACGGTCCACTGCGCCTCACCGCCCGGACCGCCCGCCGGCGGCTGCGGCAGCTTCACCTCGGCCGACTCACCGGGGGCCAGGGCAGGGACGGCCAGGGGGCCGTGTTCGAGGGTCTCGCCGTCGACCTGGTACGACCACTCGAAGGCCAGGGAGGAGAGGTCCGCGAAGTCGTACTTGTTGGTGACCTTCACCGTTCCGGCCGGGCCGTCGCCCTCGATGCGGATCGGCTCGATGACCTTCTTGTACTCGGCGAGACCGGGGGAGGGCGTGCGGTCCGGGAAGATCAGGCCGTCGCAGACGAAGTTGCCGTCGTGCAGCTCCTCGCCGAAGTCACCGCCGTAGGCGTAGCCCAGCTCCGGGTGCTTGACGCCGTGGTCGATCCACTCCCAGATGAAGCCGCCCTGGAGCCGGTCGTACGCCTCGAAGAGCCGCTGGTAGTCGGCGATGCCGCCGGGGCCGTTGCCCATGGCGTGGCCGTACTCGCACTGGATGAAGGGGAGTTCGCGGCGCTTGAGGGTGCCGCCGTCGAGGCCCTGGCCGATGCGCTCGACCTCGGCGTGGCCCGCGTACATCCGGGAGTAGACGTCGGTGTCCCGGCAGTTCCAGTCGCCCTCGTAGTGGACGAGCCGGGAGTCGTCGCGGCCGTGGATCCACTCGGCCATGGCGGTCAGGCCCCGCCCGGTGCCGGCCTCGTTGCCGAGGGACCAGATGACCACCGAGGGGTGGTTCTTGTCCCGCTCGACCATACGGGCGGCGCGGTCGAGGAGGGCCGGGGTCCAGCGGTCGTCGTCGACGGGGTTGTCCCGCCAGGCCTGCTCGGTGAAGCCATGGGTTTCGAGGTCGCACTCGTCGATGACCCACAGCCCGTACTCGTCGCACAGGTCGAGGAAGGCGGGGTGCGGCGGGTAGTGCGAGGTGCGGACGGCGTTGAGGTTGTGCCGCTTCATCAGCAGGACGTCCTCGCGCATGGTCTCCAGGTCGAGTGCGCGGCCCTGCTCGGGGTGCCACTCGTGGCGGTTGACGCCCTTGAAGAGGACCGCCCGGCCGTTGACCTTGATCAGGCCGTCCTCCACGACGACCGTGCGGAAGCCGATGCGCAGCGGCACGCGCTCGCCCGGCGTGACCAGCTCACCGTCGTACAGCCGGGGGATCTCCGCCGACCACGGCTCGACCGCGACCGTCACCGGCTCACCGGTCGCGACATCGATGTCGAGGGCGGGTACGAGGACCCGGCCGTCGACATCGGATTCGACCCGCAGGGTCCCGAGGCCCCCGGTGTGGTCGTAGGAGGCGTGGACGAAGAAGTCGGCGGCGCTGCCCTCGGGGCGGTGCAGCAGGGTGACGTCCCGGAAGATGCCCGGCAGCCACCACTGGTCCTGGTCCTCCAGGTACGAGCCTGCCGACCACTGGTGGACGCGGACCGCGAGGACATTGCCGCTCGGCTTGAGCAGATGGCCGACGGCGAACTCGTGCGGCAGCCGGGAGCCCTTGAACTCGCCGAGTTCCGTGCCGTTCAGCCAGACCCGGGCGCACGACTCCACGCCGTCGAAGCGGATCACGGCACCGCCGTCCGCCGGCCAGCCATCGGGCAGGTCGAAGAGGCGCAGATGGTCACCGGTCGGGTTCTCCGTCGGCACCCTCGGCGGGTCCACCGGGAAGGGGTAGAGGTGGTTGGTGTAGATCGGCGCCCCGAAGGCCCCGTCGCCCTGGAGGACCCAGTGGCCGGGGACGGACACCTCGGCCCAGTCCCCGGCGTCGTACCCCTCGGCGGCGAACGAGTCGTCCTCGGCGTCGGCGGTCGGCGACAGCCGGAACCGCCAGCTGCCGCCCAGCGAGAGGGACTGGGCGTCGGAGGACGCGTACCAGGCGCGGGGCGCGAGCGCCCCGCTGCCGGGTGACACGTCCTCGACGTAGTCGACATGGTCGACGGATGCGGCGGCGCCGCTGGTCGTGCGGAAAGACATCGGTCTCCTAGCTCGGTCCTAACCCTTGATGCCAGTCTGCGCGATGCCCTGTACCAGCCAGCGCTGGAGGAAGAGGAAGACGAACACCAGGGGCAGGATGGAAATGGCCGTGGCCATGAAGATCAGATGGAAGTTGACGGTCTGGCCGGTCGTGTAGTTCGAGAGCGCGACCTGGACGGTCCACGCGCTCGGGTCCTGGCCGATGACCAAGGGCCACAGGAAGGAGTTCCACCCGCTGATGAACGTGATCGTCGCCATCGCGGCGAAGAAGTTCAGCGAGTTGGGTACGACGACCCGCCAGTACGCGCCCATGTAACCGAGCCCGTCCACCCGCGCCGCCTCCTCCAACTCCTTGGGGAACCCCAGGAAGTACTGCCGGAACAGGAAGCAGGTGAAACCACTGAAGAGGCCCGGGATGATGAGACCCCGGTAGGTGTCGATCCAGCCGAGGGACGACACCAGCACGAAGCTGGGCACGAAGGTCACGGCGGTCGGGACCATCAGGGTGCCGAGGACGACGTAGAAGACCTTGTTGGCGTGCTTGTACGGGATGCGGGCGAGGCCGTAGCCGGCCAGCGAGCAGACCAGCAGGGTGCCGACGGTGTGCAGGACGCCGACGACCGCCGAGTTCCACAGCGAACGCGCGAAGTCGACCGACGGGTCCTCGAACGGCTCCTTGATGTTGCCCCACTGGACGTCGGCGGGGAACCACTTCCATTCCTCGCCCGTGATCTCCGGGTCCGTCATCAGCGCGTTGCGGACGATCAGATAGAAGGGGATGAGGAAGAGGATCGCGGCGATGCCGGTGGCGATGTAGAGACCGGTCGAGCCGATCACACTGCCGCTCTTCTTGACGCGACGCGGCTTGGCCGGCGCGGTCGTCCGCTCCGCCGGAGGTGTGGTGGTGGTCGTCACTTGGACTCCTCCCCCCTTCCGAATCCCATGAACTTGCCCTGGAGCAGGGTGACCAGGCAGATCAGCACGGTCAGGATCAGCGCGCCCGCGCTGCCCGCGCCGTAGTCCTGGCTCTCCCCGAGCGCCTTGTAGTACAGCTCCATCAGCGGCGGTCGGCCCCAGGTGGTCTTGCTCAGCAGGTTGAAGAACTCGTCGAACGCCTGATAGGCGGCGACGAGCAGCAGCAGGATCACGGCGGTGGAGGTGGCCCGCAGCTGGGGCAGGGTGATGTGCCAGAAGGTCTGCCAGCCGGGCTTGGCACCGTCGATCGCGGCGGCCTCGTACATCTCCTGCGGGATGTTCTGCAGGGCCGCGATGAAGAGGATCATGTAGAAGCCGGCCTGGAGCCACAGCCGTACGGTGACGATGACGAGCCAGTACCACGGCGGGTCGGGGCTGGCCAGCCACGCGGTGTTGTCGATGCCGAAGAGGTTCAGGAGGGTGTTGGCGAGACCGAAGCGGACACCGTTGAAGATGGACATCTTCCAGATCAGCGACGCGGCGACATAGCTGACCGCCATCGGCATGAAGAACACCGAGCGGAAGAACGCCCGCATGAACCGCAGCCGGTTCACCATCAGCGCCAGACCGAGCGAGGTCGCCCAGGTCAGCGGCACGATCAGGGCGGCGAAGACGGTGAACGTGCCGAGGGACCCCATGAAGTCCTCGTCGGTCAGCATCGTCACGTAGTTGTCGAAGCCGATGAACTCGCTCGGGGTGACCGTGAAGCGGGCCTCGAAGAACGACAGATAGAAGCTCCACAGGATCGGCAGATAGACGAAGATCGCCAGGCCGATCAGGAACGGCCCGGTGAAGAGCCAGAAGTTGACGGTGGGGGAGCCCCGCAGCCCCCGCCGCGGCTTGGCCGGGGTGGCCTTCGCCGGGGCGGGGTGCAAGGCGCCGTCCTTGGTGATGGTCGACATGTCGTCAGTACCTTTGTCCGGCGGCCTATCCGAAGAGCTTCTTCAGTTCCTTGTTGACCTTCGCGTCGGCCTTGGTCAGCTCCTCGTCCGGGTCACCGCCCTTGCGGACGCAGTTGGCCATGACGTCCTCCAGGGCCGTGATGCTGGCCTGGGTCCAGCCGATGTTGTCGAAGTGGCCGAACTCGTTGAAGAGCTTCACGCCCTCGGCGGGCAGACCCGACTTCAGCTTGTCGGCGGACTCCGCGATGGAGGTGCGCGGCGGGATGTGGAAGCCGTAGGAGAGGGCCCAGTCCTCCTGGTACTCCTTCTGGTCGATCCACAGCCACTTCACGTATTCCATGGTCGCGTCGAGGTTCTTGCCCTTGGCGTTGACGAACATCGACCAGCCGCCGTTGTAGACGGACTGCTTGCCGGCGTCGCCGACCTTCGGGAAGGGGAAGATGCCGAGGTCGTCGCCGAGCGCCTCCTGCATCTGCGGCATCGCCCACATACCGCACCACTGCATGGCGGTGAGGCCCTGGTTGAGCGCGGACGGGTCCCAGAAGTCGGTGGGGGCGTCGAGCAGCAGGTCACCGCTGGTGAACAGGGAGCGCAGCTGCTTGAAGCCGTCGACGACCGCGTCCGTGTGGTAGGCGATCTGGTTCTTGTCGTCGAGATGCTGGGCACCGGCCGACCAGATCAGCGGGCTGATGATCGAGTGCAGGGTGTTGCCGAGGTAGGCGCCCTTGACCTTGTCCGTGGTCAGCTTGGCGGCGGCCGCGATCAGCTCCTCCAGCGTCTGGGGGACCTCGACACCGGCGTCCTCGAACATCGACTTGCGGTAGAAGAAGAACTGTGGGTCGTCGATCATCCGGATGCCGTAGATCTTGCCGTCGACCGTGTGCGAGGCGATGTCGGCCGGGTTGAAGTCGTCCTTGACCGGGTTGATCAGCTCGGACAGGTCCGCCACCTGACCGCTCTCGATCATCTGCAGCTGCGGGTGGAACTCGAAGCAGTCCGGGGCCTTGTCCGTGAGCAGCGAGGCGAACAGCTTGCTCTCGAAGTTGGAGCCGGTGATCCACTGCGTGGTCACATTGGCGTCCTTGTAGGCCTTGGCGTACCGCTTGATGGCCTGCTCGGTGCCGGCCTCGCCGTAGGCGTGGAAGTACTGGGTGAGACCGGAACCCCCGCCGCTGCTTCTTCCGGTGTTGCTGCCGCATGCGGCGAGTCCGCCGGCGGCGGCCAGGCCCATGGCGGCCCGCAGTACGTTGCGGCGGCTGAAGTTGCTGTTGCTCGATGCCGACATGCTGACGTCCTTGTCTCGTAGTACGGCTGCGGCTCTGTACCTCGCCATGGCCTCGTCATGGCGGGGCGGCTCAGCGCCAGATGGCTCAAAGGGGCTTGCGGAGCGGGACGTTAACCTTCGGCTAAGGCTTCGGCAAGGGGTTGGACGAAGTCTGTTCGAAGCGTTGTATTCGGTTCGGTCTCCCGAACGTCCGGGGTGGGCGAGGGGTCGGCGCGAAGGGTGAAGCGGGCGGAAACCGAGCGAGGCAGGGGGAAGAGGGCCGCCGGGTCAGGGTCCGGCGGCCCTCGGCTCAGGGGGGCCGCATCGTCATGAGGGTGATGCGGTGCGACTCCTCGCCGGCCCGTTGCGGCGGGCGGGCTTCTGGTTGATCGACGCCAGCGCGCCTTCGAGCGCGAAGGTCGCCGCCCCCAGGCACACGGGGTCGGTGGGGATGGGGGAGAGGACGATCTCGCTGGCGGCCAGCGGCCGGTGCAACGCGTGCCGGGCGACGGCCTCGCGCACCTCCTGAAGGAGCGGGTCGCCGAGCCGGGCCGCGACCCAGCTGCTCAGCACGACCACCTCGGGATTGAGCACATTGACCAGGACCGCCACGGCGGCGCCGAGGTAACGGGCCGTGTCCTTGAGGACCTTGACGGCGACCGGCTCCTTCGCGGCGACCCCGGCGGCCAGCGCGTCGATCGTGGCGGTCTGGTCGCCGGGGTGCAGCAGGGCGCTCTCGGGGCTGAGTTCCCGCAGGTTCTGCATGATCCCCAGCGCGCCGACGTACGTCTCCACACAGCCGTGGTTGCCGCAGCGGCAGAGCCGTCCGTCGAGTACGAGCGTGGTGTGGCCCCACTCGCCGGCGCTGTTGCTGACCCCCCGGTGCAGCCCGCCGCCTAGGACCAGACCGGCGCCGACGCCCGTACCGAGGTTCACCACGACCGCGTCGCCGTGTCCGCGCACCGCCCCGAACCACAGCTCGGCGACCGCGCTGGCCCGCAGCGGATTGTCCAGGTACAGGGGGTACGCGATGTGTTTGGACAGCAGATCGAGCAACGGTACGTCGTGCCAGTCCCAGTTGGGCGCGTACTCGGCGATACCGGTGTCCCGGTCCACCTGCCCCGGCGCGCTCACCCCGACGCCGAGCACCCGGGCCGCGTCCACCCCGGCCTGGGCGACGACCGAGCCGACGGCCGTGGCGACATGGCCGACCACCTGCTCGGGGCGGCTCTCGCCGGGGCGCATGTTCTCCTCGGCGCGGGCCAGCACGTTCAGCGCCAGATCGAACAGCTCCACATGGACGTATGTCTCCGCGATGTCGACGCCGATCAACGCGCCCCCCGACGCGTTGACGGCCACGAGGCCCCGGGGCCGTCCCCCCGCCGAGTCCTCGAACCCGACCTCGGTGATCAGCCCCAGCTCCAGCAGCTCGCCGACCAGCGTCGCGACCGTCGCCAGACTGAGCCCGGTGGCCGCCGCCAGCTCCTGCCGGGACGTGGGAGACTCGGCGATGATCTGGCGCAGCACCTCGTAGCGGTTCGCGGTGCGGATGTCGCGAGAGGTGCGCTTCATCGACGATGACATGGGTCTCCCTCAGACATGGGTCTCCCTCGATCCCTCCAGGCCATGGCGAGGCCTGATGCCCCGGCGCGGCGCAAGGCTATGACCCGGTAGGACTTTCGACAAGGGGTTAGGAAAGGGGTTTTACGAAGTCGGGTCGGTGAACACTCCACTGTGGCCGGAGCCCGACGCCCCCGAGAGACTCCAGGTGAGAGCCCCGGCGCCGCCGGCTGATCAGCCCCCGAGCACGTCCCGTACGAACGCGTTGCGGAACTTCCCCGTCGGGTCCAGCGCATCCGCCAGCGCCCGGAATTCACCCGACCGGGGGTAGCGGGAGCGCAGCTCACCCGCCGGAACCGTGAACACCTTCCCCCAGTGCGGCCGCGCCCCGAACCCCGCGAGCGCCTCCTCGACCCGCCCCACCACCGGCAGTACGGCGGCGGTGTCCGCGACCCAGGTGAAGTGCAGCGCGACGGAGTCCCGCCCGTACGACGGACTCAGCCACTGCTCGTCACCGGCGACCGTCCGCACCTCGCAGACCTGCAGCACCGGGGCGACGGCCGCCCGGATGCCGTCCAGCGCCCGCAGCGCCTCCATGGCGTACGCGCGCGGCAGCAGATACTCCGACTGCAACTCGTCCCCGCTGCTCGGTGTGAACTCCGCCCGGAAGTGCGGCAGCCGCTCATGCCAGGGCCCGGCCACCCCGAACTGCCCGGTGCAGTTCACGGCAGGCATCCCCGGCACCGGATGCATCGCCACGGTCGAGGGCTCGGCCCAGGGGAAGTCCACCACCGGCCGGTCCGTCCGCCGCTTCACCCAGACCTGGTCGAACCCGGAGCGCAGCCACCGGGTGAACAGACTCACGCTGTACGCCGACGCCGCCACACCCTCGAAATCCAGCCCGTCGAGCGGAAGATCACCGTAGACCCGCTGGCTCACCTCGAATCCCGGCTCCAGACCGAGGGTGAGCGCGGTGACGACCCCGAGGGCGCCGAGCGAGGTGACGGCGCCGTGGAAGCGCGCGTCGTCGCGCCCCAGGGTGACGACATCCCCCTCCGCCGTGACCAACTCGACCTCGCGCACGGCCGCCGAGAGCGGCCCGTTGCCGTCGCCCGAGCCATGGGTGCCGGTCGCCACCGAGCCCGCCACGGAGATGTGCGGAAGGGACGCCATGTTGTGCAGGGCGAGCCCGTGGGCGTGCACGGCGCGGGCGAGCTCCGCGTACCGGACGCCGCCGCCGACCCGTACCGTACGGGCCGCCGAGTCCACATCGACGGCGGGCGGCAGTGAGGCGAGGGAGACGAGCACCCCCTCGGGCCCGGGCTCGGCGATCTCGTTGAAGGAGTGCCCGCTGCCCAGCACCCGCACCCGCTCGCTGCCCGAGACCAGCACGCGCAGCGCCTCGACCGACGGCGGCCGGTGCAGCTCCTTCGCGCTGTAGGTGATGTTCCGGGCCCAGTTGGTCAGGGTCTCGGTCGTCATACCGGCACTCCTCAGCGGTCCGCGAGCCGTGGTGGTTGTCGGGGCCATCCTCCCTCGCGGCTCCCGGGTGCCGTTCTCGCGCCTTCTCGCCGGCCGATCCCTTCTCGTCGGCCGGTCTCTTCCCGCCGCGCGATCCCGTCCCGCTGCCCGGGCGTCCGGGTGCGTCGCTCGCCGCCGGGTCGCGTCCATTGACCGGCTCGCCGGGCCCCACCTACCGTAGAAAGCGTTTGCCGTCCCTTGATCTCCCCTCCGGAAGGCGTCTTCCTTGCCCGAGCGTCCCCGTGCGTTGTTCGCGATGACCGCCGAGAACGTGCCTCATGTCTTCCCGCCGGAGGTGCTGTCGCGACTGGGGGAGGCCGTGGAGATCGACCCGTCGCTGATCGCCGAGGACTTCAGCGACCCCCGGGTGCGGGAGGCGCTGGCGGAGGCCGAGGTGCTGGTGACCGGGTGGGGCTGCCCCCGGATCGACGAGACGGTCCTCGGCGCGGCGCCGAAGCTGCGGGCGATCCTGCACTCGGCGGGCTCGGTGAAGGGCTTCGTCGCCCCGGCGGTCTGGGAGCGGGGGATCACGATCTCCACGGCGGCCGAGGCGAACGCCCTGCCGGTCGCCGAGTACACCCTCGCCATGGTCCTCCTCGCGGGCAAGGACCTCTTCGCCCACCGCGACCGCCTCCGCACCGAACGCACCTCCCCCGGCTGGGCGTTCGTCCCCGGCATCGGCAACCACGGCCGCCGCGTGGGCGTGATCGGCGCGTCCCGCATCGGCCGCCGGGTGATCGAGCTGCTGCGCCCCTTCGACCTGCGGGTGACCCTCACCGACCCGTACGTCGACGAGGCGGGCGCCGCCGCCCTGGGGGTGCCCCTGCTCCCGCTGGACGACCTGTTGCGCACCTCCGAGATCGTGACGATCCACGCCCCCGACACACCCGAGACGCAGGGTCTTCTGGACCGCCGGGCGCTGTCCCTGATGCCGGACGGCGCGGTCCTGATCAACACCGCGCGCGGCCCACTGGTGGACCACGACGCGCTGACCGACGAACTCCGCACCGGACGGCTCTCGGCGGTGTTGGACGTCACCGAACCGGAACCCCTCCCCACCGACTCCCCCCTCTACGACCTCCCCAACGCCTTCATCACCCCGCACCTGGCCGGCTCCCAGGGCAACGAGGTGGCCCGGCTGGGGCTGGCGGTGGCGGAGGAGGCCGAACTGTTCGCGGCCGGACGGCAGTTGGCCCATGCGATCGACCGCTCGGTGCTTGAGCGCACGGCGTGATCGGCAGGTCTCGGACGGGTGCCGTACCCGGCCGAACCGCCCTCGCCGTATCCGGACCGTTTCTCCGCCCCGGCCGCCCCGGCCGCCCGGCGGTACGGCGCACCGGGGACCGGGGAAACGCCGGTCACCACCCCCGCTGCCATCGGTGCCGCGCTCCCGGCATACCGTGAGGGTCGGGCACAGGCGACCCCTGTGTGACGTCGGAACGCGAGGAGAACGGGATGGGCGGCAGCCGGACCGCGCTGGTGGAGGACCTGATGGAGAGGTTCCCGCACGTACCGAGGGAGGCCGTCTTCAAGGAGGACCTGCTCAGGGGCGGCGTGGCCTTCGACGCGTCCGCGCTCAGCGACAACGAGAGCGGCGATGTCAAGCCGAAGTCGTACTTCATCTTCTCCTTCGACCACGGCACCCTCCCCGAGCTGGGCGAGGCCGCCCTGCGTCGCCCGCCGGAGGAGATCATCCTCACCGGCGGCCCGTACGACCTCAGGCGGACCGTCGTCTCGGTCCGCGTGAACCCGGCCTCGCCGTACCGCGTGGCCGCCGACGAGGAGGGCCTGCTCGGGCTGTACCTCGACGGGAAGCGGATCGCCGACGTCGGTGTGCCGCCGATGCCCGAGTACTACCGGCACACCCTCTCCAACGGGAAGTCCGTGATGGAGGTGGCCCCCACCATCCAGTGGGGTTATCTGATCTACCTCACCGTCTTCCGGGTCTGTCAGTACTTCGGCGCCAAGGAGGAGTGCCAGTACTGCGACATCAACCACAACTGGCGCCAGCACAAGGCGGCCGGGCGGCCGTACACGGGTGTGAAGGACGTCGAGGAGGTGCTGGAGGCGCTGGAGATCATCGACCGGTACGACACCGCCAAGACCTCCACCGCGTACACCCTCACCGGCGGCGCGATCACCAAGACGGTCTCCGGGCGGGACGAGGCCGACTTCTACGGCCACTACGCCAAGGCCATCGAGGAGCGCTTCCCGGGACGGTGGATCGGCAAGGTCGTCGCGCAGGCGCTGCCGCGTGAGGACGTGCAGCGGTTCAAGGACTACGGCGTGCAGATCTACCACCCCAACTACGAGGTGTGGGACGAGTACCTGTTCAAGATGTACTGCCCGGGCAAGGAGCGGTACGTCGGCCGCGACGAGTGGCACAAGCGCATCCTGGACTCCGCCGAGGTGTTCGGCGCCCGCAACGTCATCCCCAACTTCGTGGCCGGCGTGGAGATGGCGGAGCCGTTCGGGTTCAAGACGGTCGACGAGGCCATCGCCTCGACCACCGAGGGCCTGCGGTTCTTCATGTCGCACGGCATCACGCCCCGCTTCACCACCTGGTGCCCGGAGCCCACGACCCCGCTCGGCAAGGCCAACCCTCAGGGCGCGCCGCTGGAGTACCACATCCGGCTGCTGCAGGCCTACCGGCAGACGATGGACGACTTCGGGCTCTCCTCGCCCCCCGGCTACGGCCCGCCCGGACCGGGGAACGCCGTCTTCTCGGTGAGCTCGTTCATGGACAGCCTCCCGGCGGTCGAGAACACCGCGGTCGAGGACACGGCGAAGGCGGCGGAGGTTACAGTCAAGTAACTCCCGTGACGGGTGAGTCGGTTGGGGCTCCTGTCCGTACAACTCCACAGCGAGAACCGGCGGTAACCACATCTGAAGACGTGGCTTGTCAGTTGTGTGGGAACCGTGAAAAGCTCGGGGCCACCGCAAGGTGGTCCCCCCAACTCCCTTGAATCAGAGGGTAGTTGACCATTCTTGTGGACTTCCCCCCTCGCTCTGTGGATGCAGGAGACCCATGCCCGACCTGCCGAAGCCCCAGGACGCCGCCGAGGCCGCGCTGTTCTCGGAGTGCTGGGACGCGGTCCTTTCTTACGCCGATCTGTGCACCTCCGGGTCGATCGCGGCGACCCAACTGGCCTCCGAGGCCTTCACCAACGGCATGCACGAGGCACAGGCGCTGGAGCTGGAGACGGGCGCCGGCCGCGGCGTCGGGCGGCGGACCTTACGACTGCCCCGAATACCGTTCCTGCTGACCTGGGTCAGGACCAGCGCGGCGGTCTGGGAGCGCGACGGCCAGGGCCATCGACTCGACCCCGATCTGCGGCTGTGGCTCAACTCCGCCAAGGCCGCCCGCTACATCGGCCCGCCGCTGCACCGCCCCCTCGCCCTGCGCGCCCTCAGGGACATGCAGGAGCCCGACGCGAACCTGCTGTGGCTGGCCGAGGTCGAGTCGCTGCCGCTGGGTTCGGTCGCCCGCAGGCTCGGCCTCGACCCGGCGGTCGCCCGGGCCGAACTCGACCAGGTGCGCGCCCTGTTCCGGGACCGCTGCCACCGCAATCAGCTCGACATCCCCGTCGACACCGACTGCCACAGCTACGCCCGGCTGCTGGACGCGATCACCCGCTCACCCGGCACCGACACCCCCGACGACCTGTCCCGCCACCTCGCCACCTGCGTGGAGTGCGCCGAGGCCGCCGCCTGCCTCGGGCTGCACGGCGGCGGACTGCCCGCCGCGCTCGCCGGCGGTGTCATCGGCTGGGGCGGACTCGCCTATCTGGAGCGCCGCCGCCGCGCGGCCGAGGCGGGACTGCTGCCCGGCCGGGCGGACCTGACCGGCACCGACCGGGGGCTCTCGCCGGGCCGGGAACCCCGCCCGAGGATCGGCCGCAACGGCCTCCTCGTCGGCGCCGGACTCGTCTCGGTGCTCGCGCTCGCCGTCACCCTGATGCCTTCCGGCGACGACCGGACGGTCGCCGACGGCGCGGTGGCGGGTGAGTCCTCGGTCGTCCAGCAGGACGACGACTCGTCGCTGCCGTCGGCGGGGGAGGGGAGGTCCGCGGCGAACTCCGAGTCGGAGATGCAGAGCACCTCGCGCCCCCAGGAGACCGGCTCCGACCAGGACGACGACAGCAACGAGGAGACCCAGGGCGACGCCTCCACCCCCGCCCGGATCACCCACGAGCCCGTACCGGTCGAGACCGGCGACTCGTCCGACGCCACCTGCCACGCCCGCTACAAGGTCGTCAACGAATGGCCCGGCGGCTTCCAGGCCACCGTCACCGTCACCGCCGACGAGGACCTGGACGGCTGGACCATCGGCTGGACCTACGAGGACGGCCAGCGCATCACCCAGATGTGGGACGGCTCCGCCACCCAGGAGGGCTCCCGCGTCACCGCCACCGCCGCCGACTACAACAGGTCGGTCACCGAGGGCACCACCTTCGGCGTCGGCTTCCTCGGCTCCTGGGACAACGACAGCAACACGGCCCCCGCCGACTTCACCCTCAACGGCACCGACTGCAAGACGGTCAAGTAGGGCAGAGGGCGAGGAAGAAGTGCGGGAAGAACAGCAGGAAGCAGATCAGAAAGTAGATCAGGACGAAGCGCGGAAAGAGGTCCTGGCGCGGATCGCCGAGGGCCGCGTCTACACCGAGTCGGAAGCCGCCTTCCAGGCCCCTCGGCGCCGTACCGAGCAGATCTTCGCGTACAACCACACACCACCGAGCGAGCCGGACAGACGCCGAGCGCTGCTCGTCGAGATCTTCGGCTCGGTCGGTGAACGCACGGTGCTGCTGCCGCCGTTCCACGCCGGGTTCGGCAGCAACGTCCACATCGGCGACGACTTCTTCGGCAATGTGAACCTCACCTTCGTCGACGACGTGGACATCCGCATCGGCGACGGGGTGATGATCGCCCCCAGCGTGACCCTGACCACCACCGGCCACCCCGTCCACCCCTCGCGCCGCACGGACTTCGGCCGCTTCTCCGAGCCGATCGTGATCGAGGACAAGGTATGGATCGGCAGCAACGCCGTGGTCCTGCCCGGCGTCCGCATCGGCTACGGCTCGGTCATCGGCGCCGGCAGCGTCGTCAGCCGCGACATCCCCCCGATGACCGTCGCGGTCGGCACGCCCTGCCGGGTGGTCCGGCCCATCACGGACGAGGACCTGACCACACGCGCTTGACGCTCACGCCCCGGCCGCCCAGCGGTCCCGCGGCGTTGGGGCTGCCGCCCGGTGATCGGCGGCAGCCCATCCACGCGGTGGGAAGGTTCGATAGGTCAGATCGAGAAATCGACCCCCTGGGCGAGAGGGAGTTCACCTGAGTAGTTGATGGTGTTGGTGGCGCGGCGCATGTAGCCGCGCCATGCGTCGGAGCCGGACTCGCGGCCGCCGCCCGTCTCCTTCTCGCCGCCGAAGGCGCCGCCGATCTCGGCGCCCGAGGTGCCGATGTTGACGTTGACGATGCCGCAGTCCGAGCCCTCGTCGGAGACGAAGATCTCCGCCTCCGCCTGGTCGCGGGTGAAGAGGGACGAGGACAGCCCTTGCGGGACGTCGTTGTTGAGCGCGATGGCCTCGTCGAGGTCGTCATAGGTCAGCACGTACAGCAGCGGGGCGAAGGTCTCGGCGCGGACGACGTCCGTCTGGGCCGGCATACGCACGATGGCCGGCTGGACGTAGTACGCGTCCGGGGCCTCGTCCGTCAGCTCCCGGCCACCGCCCACGACGACCGAGCCGCCCTCGGCCGTGGCCTGCTTGACGGCGGAGCCCATCGTCTCGTACGCGGTCCGGTTCACCAGCGGGCCGACCAGGGTGCCCGCGGCCATCGGGTTGCCGATGGGCAGCTTGCCGTACGCCTCGGCCAGGCGTTCGGTGAGTTCGTCGGCGATGCCGCGGTGGGCGATGACACGGCGCATGGTGGTGCAGCGTTGGCCGGCCGTGCCCGCCGCGCTGAAGACGATGCCGCGCAGGGCCAGGTCCAGGTCCGCCGAGGGGGCGACGATGCCGGCGTTGTTGCCGCCCAGCTCCAGCAACGAGCGGCCGAAGCGGTTCGCCACCCGGGGGCCGACGGCGCGGCCCATCCGGGTCGAGCCGGTGGCGCTGACCAGCGCCACGTCCCGGTGGTCGACCAGCGCCTCACCCACCGCCGGGCCACCGACCACGACCTGGCTCACATCGAGCGGCGCGCCCGCCTCCGCCAGGGCCCGGTCGAGCAGCGCGGCACTCGCCCACGCGGTCAGCGGCGTCTGCTCGGACGGCTTCCACACCACTGTGTCGCCGCAGACCAACGCGATGGCGGTGTTCCACGCCCACACCGCGGCCGGGAAGTTGAAGGCGCTGATGACGCCCACCACGCCCAGCGGGTGCCAGGTCTCCATGAGCCGGTGTCCGGGCCGCTCGGATACGGCGGTACGGCCGTAGAGCTGGCGGGAGAGGCCGACCGCGAAGTCGCAGATGTCGATCATCTCCTGCACCTCGCCCAGCGCCTCGGAAGTGATCTTTCCGGCTTCCAGACTGATCAGTTCGCCGAGGTCGGACTTGTGCGCGGTGAGCAGATCACCGAAACGCTTGACCACGGCTCCGCGCGCCGGGGCGGGGATCTTGCGCCAGGCCAGGAACGCCTCACGGGACCGGGCGACCACCTCGTCGAGGCCGACGGGCTCGCACCAGGCGACGCCGCCCAGCGAGCCGCCGTTGACCGGCGAGCGGTGCGGGGCGTCGCCGCCGACGGCGGCCACGTCCACGCCGCAGCGGCGGGCGGCCTCCAAGGCCTGGGCGCCGAGGACGTCGGGGCTGGGAATGAGGGTTCGGGTCATGGGTGGATCAGCTTCCTTACTGGTTGTGCCGGACAGAGGGTCAGACGATGTTGAGTTCGGGCCGCACGTCCGTGCCCGTGAACCGGTCCGCGCTCAGCGCGCTGACGTCCACGAGGGGGGTGGCGCCGGTGTAGAGGTCGCGTATCACCTCGCCGACCGCGGGTCCCATGAGGAACCCATGCCCGGAGAAGCCTGTCGCGTACAGGAAACCGGGCACCTCCGCCGAGCGGCCGATCAACGCGTTGTGGTCGGGCGTCATCTCGTACAGGCCCGTCCAGCCGCTGGCGATGCCCACATCACCGAGCGAGGGGACGCGCCGTTCCATCACCTCGGCGAGGTCGGCGAGCCACTCCGGATCACGGGTCAGGTCGAACCCCCACGAGTCGGTGCGCTCGGACATGCCCATGAGCAGGCCCTTGCCCTCGTTGTGAAAGTAGAAGGAGGTGGAGAAGTCGATGGTGAACGGGGTGTCTGGGGCCAGACCCGGTACCGGTTCGGTGATCACGATCTGTCGGCGCAGCGGCTCCACCGGCAGCGTCACCCCCGCCCACGCGCCGACCTGCTTGGCCCAGGCGCCGGTGGCGCAGATGACCGTGGCGGTGCGGATGGTGCCGCGCTCGGTGTGCACGGCTGTGATCTCCCCGTCCTCGGTGTCGATCCCGGTGGCCGCGCACCCGGTGACGATGCGGACGCCGGCGCGGCGGGCGGCGGTGGCGTAGCCGAGCACCACCGATTCCGGGGTGCAGTGACCGTCGCGGGGCGAGTACAGCGCGCCCACCATGCCGTCGGTGTCGATGAGCGGGGAGAGCCTCTTGGCCTCGGCCACGTCGATGACGCGGCTCGGCACGCCGAGGGCGTTCTGCAACCCGGCGTTCCTGGCGAAGGTGTCCAGGTCCAACTCGTCGTCGAGGAGGAAGAGGTAGCCGACCTGGTGGAGGTCGATCTCCTGCCCGAACTCGGCGCCGAAGCGTTCGAAGGTCTCCAGGCTGTGCAGCCCGAGCTTGATGTTGATCTCGTCGGAGAACAGCGCCCTGACCCCGCCGGCCGCCTTGCAGGTCGAGCCCTCGCCGAGGGCACCGCGCTCCACCAGCACGACCCGTTCGACGCCTGCCGAGGCGAGGTGGTAGGCGGCGCTGAGCCCCATGATGCCGCCCCCGATGATGACGACGTCCGCCACGTCGGGCGGCACATGGCGTGCTGTGGTGGTCACGGGTTCCTCCGGTCGGTGCTGTGGTTGCTGTGCTGGATGTCCGGTCGGCCGGTCACGCCGACGTCCCGCGGTGACGCGGCGGGGCGACTGCGCCGAGCCGCGAGTGAGCGCTGCCGAGCGGGTCGGCGACCTCCTTGCCGGCCGCCCCGTCGTGCTGCTGGGCCATCATGAGCCTCGCTGGTCAGTCGCCGATCAGGCGAGCTTCGCCGGGCTCGGCGGCGGACTCGTCCAGGTCGTTCTCTTTGAGGATCTCGGCCAGTCGGCCGCTTTCGCGCAGCTCGGCGATGTCCTCGTTGAGCGCCTTCAGCAGATCGGTGCTGTTCTTGCGGACGGGGAAGGTGGACTGCGCGCCCTCGGTGGAGGCGGCGACCTCCTCGAAGGATTCCGCGACCTTCACCTTCAGGTCGTCTTCGCCGACGTTGTACACACCAGATCCGTAGCTGTCCACCGCGATGTCGATACGGCCGGCCTCCATGTCCTGGTACATGTTCAGCGGGGAGTTGTAGAGCCGCAGCGAGCCGCCCAGGTACTTCTTGAGGTCGGCGACCCACAGATAGCCGTCGACGGTGCCGACCTTCTTGCCCTTCATCGCGGTGATGTCGCTGATGCCGTCGGACGAGATGATGCCCATCTGGTCGGTGTACACGGGGTCGGTGAGGCCCGCCACCTCGGCCCGCTCCGCGGTGCGGTACCAGTCGCCCGCGGCGAGGTCGGCGCGCCCGCCCAGCACGGCCGGGATGACGGCGGCGGCCGCGGCCGGGGCGATCTTCAGCTCGACGCATTCCATCTCGGCGACCGCGTCCAGGATGTCGCCGTCGACGCCGGTGAGCTTCGCTCCCTCCACCTTGGTGAACGGCGGCAGATCGTATGTGGAGACGGTGAGGGTGCCCTCGGTGAGCGTCTTGAACTCGTGCTTGGCCTCGCAGTCGTCGGCGACGGTGGAGGCGGTGGTCGAGCCGCACGCGGTGAGGAAACCCGCGGCCAGGGCCGTCACCGCCAGCGCGGTGGTCGTACGCTTCAGCATTTCTTCTCCTCGGGATGGTTCTCCGCGGCCAGGGCAGTCACGGCAATCAGGGCAGTCGGGGCGGTCACGGCGTCACGAGCTGATGGCGGTCACGGCCGGAGCGGCCGCGCGGGTCCGGGCCGACGAGCGGGCCGGATCGGCCCGGTCACAGGTGCCTGGAGAGGCGGCGCTCCGCCTGTTCGGTGAGCAGGCTCGCGGGGATCGTGACAGCGGCGTACAGCAGCCCCGCGAGGGTGAGCACGCTCAGGTACTGGAAGGTCGACGAGCCGATCGAGTAGGCGGCGCCGAGGAGTTCGGGCAGCGCGATCGTGTAGGCGAGCGCGGTGCTCTGGAAGATGAGGACGGCGAAGCCCATCAGGGCGGGGATCGCCACCCGCAGCCCCTGCGGGACGATGATGTAGCGCAGCGTGTCGGTCCGCGACATGTTGAGCGCCTGCGCCGCTTCCACCTCGCCCTGCGGCACGGCCTGCAGTCCGCCGCGGATGATCTCGCTGGTGTACGCGGCGGTGGTCAGGCCGAGGCCGATACCCGCCGAGAGGAAGGCGGTGAGGGTCAGACCCGCCTCGGGCAGGCCGAAGTAGACGATCTGCAGCATCACCAGGGCCGGCATACCGCGGCCGATCTCGACCACGGCCACCGCGACCCGCCTGATCAGGGGTCCGCCGGAGCCGTTGGCGATGGCCAGCCCCAGGCCGAGCGGCAGGCCCATGACGAGGCTGAAGACGGTCAGCTGCAGGCTGATCCACAGGCCGTCGAGGAGAGCGGGAAGGAAGCCGGCCCAGTCGTGGAGGAACGTCATCGCGCGACTCGCTTCCGCAGGTGCGCGTCGAGGGAGCGGGCTCCCCAGGCGCACAGGACCGACATGGTGATGTAGACGGCTCCGACGAGCAGGAACGGACCGATGGCGTCGGTGGTGGAGCGCGACTGATCGTTCGCCCAGTACATGAGCTCGGTGACACCGATGGTGAACACGACCGACGAGTCCTTGATCAGACCGATGGCGTACGTGGCGGCGGCGGGGATGGACACTCGGACCACCTGCGGGCCGACGATCCGGGTCAGGGTGTCGCCGCCGGACATACCGAGGGCCGCGGAGGCCTCCCACTGACCCTGGTGCACGGCCGCGACGCCGCCGCGGTAGATCTCGGCCATGTACGCGGCGGAGACGACGCCGAGACCGACGACGGCGCCGGTCATCGGGTCGATCTGGGGCATCGAGGGCCCGAGCCCGTAGATGATGACGAAGAGCCAGACGATCGGCGGGATGCCGCGCAGCAACTCGATGACGCAGCGGGCGGCGAAGCGCACCGGCAGCCTGCCGGAGCGTCGGGCCAGCGCGAGCGGGATGCCGCCGACGATGCCGATGCCCATCGCGGCGGCAGTGAGCATGAGCGTGACCGGCGCGCCCTGGAGGATGGTGAGCAGTACGTCGAGGTTCATCGCTCCAGCACCGCCCGGAGGAACCGGCGGGTGCGCTCCTGCTCCGGTGCGGAGAAGATCCGCTCCGGGGCGCCCTGCTCGATGATGCCGCCGTCGGCCATCACCACGAGGTGGTCGGAGACGTCCCGGGCGAACTGCATCTCGTGGGTGACGACGACCATCGTCATGCCGTCCTTGGCGAGCTCGCGCATGACCGCGAGGACTTCGAGGCCGAGTTCGGGGTCGAGGGCACTGGTGGGCTCGTCGAAGAGCATCACCTCGGGGTCGAGGGCCAGCGCGCGGGCGATGGCGATGCGCTGCTGCTGGCCGCCGGAGCAGCGGCTCGGATACTGGTCGGCCTTGTCGGCGAGCCCGACCCGCTCCAGCAGTTCGCGGGCCCGGGTCTCGGCCGCGGCCTTGGAGCGGCCGAGGACGCGCTCCTGAGGGAGGGCGATGTTGCGCAGCACCGTCAGGTGCGGGAAGAGGTTGAACGACTGGAAGACCATGCCGACCTTGCCCCGCAGGGCCGCCAGGTCCTTGCCGCTGACCGTCTTGCCGACATCGATGCTCGTACCGGCCACGCGTATCCGCCCGCCGTCAGGGCGCTCCAGCAGGTTGAGGCAGCGCAGCATGGTGCTCTTGCCGGCACCACTGGGTCCGATGACGGCCGCGACCTCGCCCTCGGCGACGGACAGGCTGACATCGTCGAGAACCACGTGATCTCCGTAGTGCTTGCGCAGTGAGCGCACATCGATCACGGACTCGGTCAATGTGTTCATCGGTGGTTCTCCTCGTGGCGAAGACAGGACGGGCCCATGAGAGGTGGTCGTCTCGGTACGACCGCCCGTCACACGCGGGCCTGAGAGCGGTCCGCCGCGATCGCCGCGACTGATGTCTGGCGAGTCACATTGCCCGAATGATTAACTTTTGAGGAAGTGGCTCAAGACGCAGGAAGAATTACGCCGGGATAAGCGATGCTTAGGCTGGGTGCGGCGGCCGCGGCGGAGTAGTGAGAAAGCTTGCGGGTACAGGAATCAGCTCGTGAAGCCGCGCCCGCCGCCGCTGTTACGCCCATGTTCCGACCGGGAAAACACTGGCTGATCGGGTTCGAATCGATCACCGGTGCCCAGATTCGAGATCGATATACGCACGCATGCGAGAGGATGATCGCGGCAAAAGTCCTCGGCAGTGGACTCGGCGGAGGTTACTGAGCTTGAACTCGGGTTGTCGTAGCGGCTGACAGGGCTTGATCCTCGCGGTACGCCGTCTTCATGAGGTATGCGCAGGGTGGTGGGCTGAC